>JAQGOK010000160.1 GCA_028293645.1 Chthoniobacter sp. | reverse complement strand
GGGATGATCGGGCTGGGTCGAGGTCACGACCACCTTGCCATCTTTGGTTTCGATCGGTGCGGTGGCGGTGAGTGCCCACTGCACCTTTTTGTGAGTGATCGAAGTCGCGAACGAGCACATCGGGGCCACGCCCTCGTAAAGCGTATGCCAGGGGCCGCTCGCGACACTGGCCCGGATATCCGCAGTTCGGGCATTGTGCGGAAGGGTCGCGGCGAGGAGGTGATGATCCGGCAGGGATTCGCCGGAGGCGCCAGGTGCTTCCACGCCGCCTGCCCCCCCGGCGGTGGCTGCCGCGTCTGTCACGTGGAAGCGCGGCAGCGATGCCCCTCTCGGCAGATTGCGGGTGCGAAAGACGAACTCCCGCGCAATCTGTCCGGCGTCCGGAAACGTCTTGCTGCCCTCGTTCATGAACGGCCCCTCGGACGTGGGCGAACCGTCCATCCGCCAGCCCATCTGCCAACCGGAAGGATGCGGCACGATAGCCACGAGTTCGATGGAGCCTTGGGAAAACTCGCCGATGAACGGAGCGCGCGCACGGGTGACCGTGGCGACGGGTCGGATCTCAAGGAAAGCCTGTTGCGCATTGGGGACCGGCCTTTGGTTGTGGAGCCTCCGGTAGGCTGGCACAGCAATCCCGGCGAACAGCACCACAGGAGCGACGAGCAGCAGCAGCAGCGCGAAGAAAATCCGCCGCGGCCACGCACTCCAGACCACCCCCGGCGGTGGTTCGCTGGAGCCTCGCGTGAAGCGCCAGATGCACACGGCTGCGACGACTGTGAACAGACCGAAGAAGATCACCGGAGGTTCCGGTCGCAAACCAAGCTCCATTTCGCGCTGCGCCAGTGCTGGAATGATCAGTCCTGTGCCGACCGCCAGGATCGGCGCGAGGATCATGAAGAGCACCAGCACGATCACCCGGCGGATCCAGGGATTCTCCCTCGCCCGTGCTGCCGGCACAGGTGCTCCACGATCATTCGGCCAGACGAAATAGAGCGCGCCGAGACCTGCTGTGAGCATGACGAGAATGGTCGATGAAATGACGCGGCCAAACGGGGTCGCAAATGCCAACGGAATGCCGACGGCGCAAAGAATGGCAAGGTTCAGCAACACCTGCCGAATGCGGTCGTTTCCGCCGGGAGAAGCCGCGGGATAATGCGCAAGCCCGGATGAGCCGAGCGGTTCAACAATGCCTTCGCGTAGTCCGCCGCATCCGGAGCAATGCACGAGCGTCCGCTTGCCGACCGAAGCTGCGCCGATGCGCACGCCGCCGATTTCGGAGAGCGGCCGGGTGCCGCCACAGGTGCCGCAGCGAATCTGCCAGCCCTCGCTGAGACCGCTGCCCGGCGCGGCGCTGACTCCTTCCACTTCGGTCTTCATTTCGGTGGCGCTCTGCTGCCGCCGATCACGCTCCTTTTCCAACGCGCGCATCACCACTTCATCCACCCCGCGGGTCACGTGCGCTTTCTCGGAAGGCGCCGCGAAACGGCCGATCGGCAATTCACCAGTGAGCATCTCGTAGAAGACCACGCCGAGGCTGTAGATGTCCGCGCGATGGTCAACCGTGCCTGGCTTCTCAATCTGCTCCGGCGCCATGTAAGCGGCTGTGCCGAGCTGGCTGCCGGTCTGCGTCAGGCCAGTCGCGGACGGTGCATCATCGGCGAGTTTGGCGATTCCGAAGTCCGCGAGCTTCACTGTACCGGCGGTATCGAGCAGGATGTTCTCCGGTTTGATGTCGCGGTGCAACACGCCGCGGTCGTGGGCAAATTGCAGCGCTTCGCAGATGTGCGGGACGAGGCCGAGCGCCTGCTCCGGCGTGACTCCGGCGCGGATCGCCTGGCGGAGATTCACCCCATCCACGTATTCCATCATCAGGTAGTAGAAACCGGCGCGTTCGCCGAAATCGTAAACCGCCACGATGTGCGGATGATTGAGCCGTGCGAGCGCGCGCGCCTCGCGAGTGAACCGCTCCGCAAACCCCGGCTGCCGCGCCAGATGGGGTGGCAGGATCTTCAAGGCGACGGGCCGTTCGATCCGCGGCTGACGCGCGTGAAAGACCACGCCCATTCCTCCAAGTCCGATCAGCGTGCGGACTTCCAGCTCCGGAAACGCAGCGGCGATCTCTTCCAGCGTCGGCGCGCCGCCCATCGCAGCGCTGGAAGGATCAGTGGATTGCGCTACCCCAAGCAGCACACACGCGGGGCACAAACCGCCCGGCGCATCCAGGGGGATGGGGGCCTGGCATTGCGGACAAGTTCGGGGAGACGTTTGCATACACCCATTTCCTGAGGATCAGGAATGGCGAGGTTACACGAAATCTGCGGGCAACCACGAGATCGTGCGCCTTGACTCGCCGGCAAGTGCTGACGCTAACGCTCGTTCGGTCCCGTGATCACGGGTGTCCACGGCCGCGCCAGGCGATGGAAGAGCGCCTTCGCTTGCAGCGGTGGAATGCGCGGCACTTCCGAGAGCAGGCAGGCGAGCATGCCGGCCACGCGCGGGGCGGCAAAGCTACTTCCAGTCACCTTCTTGGTTCCTCCACCGGACCACGGCACATCGACATCCACTCCGCGGGCGGCGAACTCCACCAAGTGGCCGGGCTTGTAAAACACGTGCCCGTTCTCCTCCGTGCGCGCCATGTTTACGGTGATCACCGACGTGAAAAATCCCGGCCATTCCGGGCGGCCGCTGTCCTGATTGTTGCAGGCGGCGACGACGTGGACGCCTTTGAGGTAGGCCTCATCCACCCAGCTCTTGTATTTCAGAACGTGCTCGGGCACGCCGCAACCGAGGCTGCAATTGAGGATGTGATAACCGCGCTCGATCGCCTGGCGCGCTCCTTCCAAAATGATCGCCGTGCGCGCGGAGAGCGACTCGCCGAGCACGCGGATGCTGCCGATCTCCGCTTCCGGCGCGGCAGCCCTCAGGATCCCAGCAACTGCAGTCCCGTGACCGAACAAGTCGCGCCCGCCGCCCGGCACGACTTTCAGTTTCATCCCATCCTCCACCACCGCGATGTCATCGACCAACTCGAGACCACCAAGGTCCGGATGGTCAGCTTCGATCCCGGAATCGAGCACCGCAATCCGCACTCCTTTGCCGCGCCCGCGCTGGATCGCGGCCCACGCTTCTTCAGGCGTAATCCACGGATTCATGCGCCGTGATCGAGGCTCAGAGCCAGGTTCAACAATTCGTACTCGATCAGGCGCGTCAGGATGGATGCGGCGAACTGCAGGACGCGGAGATCGTCTGGCGAAAACCCTGCAGGATCGAAGGCGGCATCCGGGGCTTTGAGCTTCACCGCGGAGATCACGCCCCGCAGTTCGCCAGCGAAATAGAACGGAATGGCGAGCATGGCCGAAGTCGCGAGACCGAGTTGGCGATCCAGCGTTTTGTCCTGCTGCTGGTTGCGTTGAACTTCGTTCTCGCAGATCGGCTGCTCGGTCGCGACGACCATGCTGATCATCCCCGCCCGGAGAGTCTGGCGAAAGGAGCCGACGAAACTCGCCGCGTTGGGGCCGTTGTTAAATCGCGGGAGCAGGCTGGTGCGTTCGCGATCGAGCAACCACACGGTGCCTTCGTGCGCACCGCAGCGCGCCAAGCCGTCTTCGAGGAGCAGACGCATCGGCCGGTCGAAGAACTCGTCGAACGAACCCTCCGCGAGCATCTGCGCCGCTTCCTTCATCCGCGCTGCGACGACCACCCGAAGCGCTGACAGCCGCTCATCCCCCAGAACCGTGAATCTACCGTCCGACATCGGTTGAGGCGTAGGCGCAGCGTGAATGACCGGCAAGCCGCAACTGCACTATTTGACGATCCCGCGCGTGCTGCTCGTCACGAAGCCAACGAGCAGCGCGAGTTCCGGCGTGTCGGGCCATTCGTTGCGGATCTGTTCCATCGCCTGCTGCACGTTCAATCCGGCCCGGTAGATCAGGCGATACGCCTCCTTCACCCGGCGGATGGCTTCCTCGCTGAAGCCGTGCCGTTCCAGGCCGACTTTATTGAAGCTGCGCACCTCCGCCGGATTGCCGTCCGCGATCATGTAAGGCGGCACATCCTGCACGATCTTGGAGCAGCCGCCGGTGAGCGCATACGCGCCGATCCGGCAAAATTGATGGATCGCCGTCAGACCGCCGATAATCGCGCAGTCGCCGACTTCCACATGGCCGGCGATCGTGCCGTTGTTCGAAAAGATCACGCCACTTCCGACGGTGCAGTCGTGCGCGATGTGCGCATAGGCGAGGAAGTTGCCGCGGTTGCCGATGGTCGTTTTCGAGCCCGGAGCCGTCCCGCGATGGACGGTCGCGAACTCGCGGAAACAGTTTTCGTCCCCGACCTCGAGATGCGTCGGCTCGCCTGCGTACTTCAGATCCTGCGTTTGCTGCCCGATCGAGCAAAAGGCATGGAAGCGATTGCCCCAGCCGAACTTGCTCGGGCCATTCAGGCTGACGTGATGCTGCAGCCAGCAATGCGCCCCGAGTTCGACGTCCGCCCCGACGATGCAATACGGCCCGATCTCGCACCCGTCTCCAATCGACGCGCGCGGATCGATGATCGCAGTCGGATGGATGGTGGTGCTCATGCGTCCACGACGCCAAAGAGCATCTCGGCTTCGGAAACAACTTCGCTGTTCACGATGCAACGGCCGCGCGCCTTGGCGATGGCCCGCTTGCGCTGGGTCATCTCGACTTCGATGAAGAGCGTGTCGCCCGGCACGACCGGCTTGCGGAACTTCACGGAATCCGCGCTCATGAAGTAGCCGATCTTCCCGGCGTACCCGGGCATGCGCAGCAGCAGGATGCTCCCGACCTGGGCCATCGCCTCGAGCTGCAGAACGCCGGGCATGATCGGGTGATTCGGAAAGTGCCCCTGGAAGAATGGCTCGTTGATCGTGACGGACTTGATGCCGGTGCATTTGTTTTCGCCCTCCAGCGAAACGATGCGATCGACCATCAGGAACGGATAGCGATGGGGCAGCAGCTTCATCACATCACGGATGTCGAGCACATCCCCGCCCTTCGGCGTGACCGCCGGCGGCACGAGCGCCATGGCCGTGGTGAACTGTTTCGAAAGAGCGCGCGCCAGATCGGTATTCGGGCCGTGGCCCGGTTTGACCGCGATCACGTGGCCCTTGATGGCGCGGCCGAAGAGCGACAGATCGCCGATGATATCGAGGATCTTGTGCCGCACGAATTCGTCGCGAAAGCGCAGCGGTTCCTTGCTGAGCACGCTTTCACCGCGGACGACGACCGCGTTCTCCAGGCTGCCACCTTTGATCAGCCCCTTATCCATCAGCGGCTTCACGTCTTCGTAAAAAACGAACGTCCGCGCGGGGGCGATCTCCTTCTCGTAAATCGCGGGCGTGATCTCTGTGGAATAGAACTGCGTGAAACGTCCCTCCGGCCCGACCTGCGTGCATGAGACCCGGAAGCCCGGGTCTGGCACGATCGTGATCAACGAGCCGGTCTTCGTCTCGATGTGAATCGGCTCACGCACTTCGAAGACCGGTCGCGGGACGCCTTGCTCCACGACACCGGCTTGCTTGATCAAGTCCGCGAAAGGCCGGGCGCTGCCGTCGCCGATCGGCGGCTCGTTCGCGTCCATTTCGATGATCGCGTTATCGACGCCGAAGCCCGCGAGTGCCGAGAGCACGTGCTCGACGGTGTGGACCTTGACGTTGCCTTCCGCGATCGTCGTGGAGCGCTCGACCGTTTTGAGGTTTTCGATCTTCGCCTCGATCACTGGCTCGTCCGCCAGGTCCTTGCGGCGGAATTTGCGGCCGTGTCCCGGCGGCGCCGGATGAATGGTGAGCGTGACCTTCTCGCCGGTGTGCAGGGACGAGCCGCTGATGCTGGCGCTTTTGGCGAGGGTGTACTGCTGGCTGGTCATGCTTCGAGGAAAAAAGGGCGCTCCTTATGGAGATCCGCGTTTCGTCCAGCAAGAACCTTGTCGCCGCCACTGAAGCGGCCGCGCGCTGCACGCGCCTTGGCTCAATCCTTGCCCGCGAGCGGAAAGAGCAGTGAATCGACGTAACGCTGATTACTCTGCCGGAGGCGATCAACCATGATGCGGCCGATCGCGATGAGGAACTTGAAAGCCGCCGTCGGATACACGCCGGCCACTGCCGAGATGATTCCCTGCGTGATCTTCAACAGGATGCAATCCTCCGTCGCAGTGACATCGGCGGAACGCGGGCCTTCATCGACCAGGGCCAGTTCGCCAAAGAAATCCCCCTCTCGCAAAGTGGCGAGCTCGATGTTCCGCCCACCCTTGTGATGCACCACCTTTGCCTGGCCTTTCACCAGAACGTACATGCAGTCCCCGGGCGCGTCCTGCTGCACGATCACTTCGCCCGCTTTCGCCTGAAGCACATCGCACAGTTCCACAAACGAATCGATCTCCTCGACGTGGAAGTCGCTGAACAAAAAGCTGCCTTTCAGCTTTTCCCGTATCTCTAAAGTGGTGCTCATGAATCGAGGATTTTGCCGTCGCGCATCCGAATGCGTCGCGAGGCAAGGCGGGCGACTTCTTCGCTGTGGGTGACGACTACCAGCGTGGTGGAACCCTGAGAAGCAATCTTTTGCAACAGCTCCAGCACCTGCCCGGCGCTGACGGAATCAAGGTTGCCCGTCGGCTCATCGGCCAGCAGGACCTTCGGTTGGTGGACCAATGCACGCGCGATCGCGGTGCGCTGCAGCTGCCCGCCGCTCAGCTGATGCATGAAATGGCCGGCTCGATCCGCGAGCCCGACGAGCTCGATGACTGCCGCCGCTTTCGCCTGCACCGCAGCGAGCGGCTCGCCCTGCAGGAGGAGCGGCACGCAGACGTTCTCCGTCACGGTCATCGTCGGCAGCAGGTTGAAGAACTGGAACACGATCCCGAGCCGGTGCCGTCGGTAATCCGTCAGCTCCTTTTCGGAAGCCCCGTGCAGCGGCAGACCATCGACGATCACTTCGCCGCTGGTCGGTGAATCGAGTCCCCCGATGAGATGCATCATCGTGCTTTTGCCACAACCACTCGGGCCGGTGATCGCCACAAATTCCCGCTCGGCAATTTCCAACGAGACATCATCCAGAGCAGCGCCGGAAGCAGCGTAACGGCGGGTGACGTGGCGGAGCGTGATCAACGTTGCTGCTTGATACGCGACCGCGGCATCTTCTGCAAAGCGCGCGCGCTCGCCGGTGCCCACTTCTCCTTTCCTCTCCACGACTCACCGCCTCGTCATCCTCGACGAATCGGCGGACTGGCTCGTGGTGGGGAAACCGCCCTTCCTCGAAGTGCATCCCAGCAAACCGACCGGCAAGACAACGCTCTGGCACGAGCTGCGCGGCTTGCTCGGCTACGAACTCGTCAACGGCGGCCAGGTCTCGATCATCAACCGCCTTGATCGCGAAACGAGCGGCCTGACTCTCGTGGCCAAACACAAAGCCGCGGCGCGCACTTTGCACATGGAGATGGAAGCGCGCCGCATGACGAAAGAGTATCTCGCGATCGTCTTCGGCTGGCCGGAAGCAGATCACTTTGCGATCGATGCGCCGATCCTGCGGCAAGGTGATCGCGGGCCGACGCGGATCTACCTGAAACAGGTGGTGCATCCCGACGGCGCGGCTGCCCGGACGCGTTTTCAGGTCGAGCAACGCCTGACCGTCGGAGGCGGGCGCTTTGCACTCGTCCGCGCTTTTCCCGAGACCGGCCGTATGCACCAGATCCGCGTCCATCTCGCGCATGCCGGTCATCCCTTGGTTGGCGACAAACTCTACGGCGCAGACGAAGGCTGTTATCTGGAGTTCATCGACACGGGATGGACCGATCGCCTCGCGAGCACGCTGCTCTTGCCGCGGCACGCCTTGCATTCGGCACGCCTGACGCTGCTCGACAGCGGTTTGGCATGGTCCAGTCCGCTCGCCGCGGACCTTGCGAACTGGCTCGCCGGCGGAACGAGCAGCGTCATGCCGGGGGCTGATTGAGCAAGGCCGATCCGACAATTTGCTCGCGACCACGCGTCTATGGCGCCTATAAATCCGGTCCTATGTCGCGCTTGGGCAAATGCCAGAATTACTCGGGGTGCCTGCTCGCCTATCGCGGTGAGCAAGCGGATGTGCCGGAAGGTCAGCCATTTGTCTGCGCGGAGTGCGGCAAGCCGCTCGAGGTGGTAAAACCTCCAGCCGGTGCCTGGCTCCGGATTGCTGGCATTGCAGCGCTGGTGCTGGCCTTGGTCGTCGGCGCGATCATTGCCTTACCGATGCTCACCAGGAAGAAGGGCTCGACGACCCAGAGCACGCCGACTCCTGCACCCAATACGACCGAGCCTCGCAACACGACCGCTGCCGTGGGCGCTGGCAACACAGGCGCGACTCCGCTGGCGGTGGAAGCGGCAGAAGGCGCGGAGAACGACAAGCCGGTCGCGCCTGCCACGATTGATCTGGACCCCAACAAAGCCGCCAACCGTGAGATCAAACTCGCGGTGCTCGATCGCATCGACTGGATGCCAAACGTCACGCAGCCCAACAAGGACAAGCTTTACGCCAGCGTCGAACGCGCGCGGAAGATGGGACTCGTGCTCACCATTCCCTTCGGCAAAGGCAAATCCACCCTCGGGCCGGCCGATATCCAGGCGCTGAAGACGGAGATGGAAAAGCCGGGACTCACCGAACTGCGCAACGATCCGACGGCCGTTTTCGTGGTCCTCGGCTACGCCGATCCCAAGGGTGACGCGAAGGCAAACCTCGCCTATTCCCAATCCCGAGCCGACTCGGTGGTCAGCGCCATGAAAAAGGAATGCGGCGTCGCAAACGTCACGCATGCGGTGGCCATGGGCGGCTCGACGCTGCTCGACGCGCAGAACATGGAAAAAAACCGCACCGCGGAGGTCTGGGTCGTCCTGCCCTAAAGCGGAGTTTTGAATGATCAATCTTGAATGATGAATCGGTCACCCCACGCGGAGCCCGCCGCCAATTCATCATTCTTCATTCAGCATTCATAATTCTCCGATGAGAGCCTTCCTGGCGATCAGCGGAGGTGTGCCGCCGCGGATCTTCGCTCTGCGGGAAGGCACCACGGTCGCGGGGCGTTCGGCCGAAGCCGATCTGGCGCTGGCCCACGTGGAAATCTCACGGCAGCACTGTCGTTTCGTTTGGGACGGCAGCACCTGCACCGTCGAGGATTTGGCGAGTGTCCGCGGCACGCGCGTGAATGGCGGCACGATCAAAGCGCCGACCATTCTCGAGCCGGGAGACAAGGTCCGGATTGGCCCAGCCATTCTCGAGTTCGGAGTCGGCCAGCCACCGGAACATCCGCCCGAGACGAACGCCGCACCGGTGGACGAGCCCGCCCAGATGCTGGTGCTCGGGGAGAAGCGCGACCGCATCGACGTCGATCGAGAGCTGACCATCGGCCGCGAACCGGGGACCGACGTCTGGTTGAACGATCCCGGTGTTTCGCGACGTCACGCGAGCGTTGAACCCGGCCCGAACGGGGGCTGCATTGTCACCGATCTGCACAGCACAGCGGGCTCATTCGTGAACGGGCACCGCTTCGATACCCACGAACTGACGGTCGGCGATCGACTGCAGATCGGACCGTTTTGTTTCCAGTTCGATGGCCAGGCGCTGAACCGCGTTGCGAACACTTCGGGCGGCACGATTGAGGCAAATGGCATCTTTGTCCGCACGCCAACGCTCACCATTCTCGACGACGTCACGGTCCATATTCCGGCCTCGCGTTTCGTCGGGATCATCGGCCCGAGCGGTGCCGGCAAATCGTCGCTGCTGCGCGTGATCAGCGGGATGGGCGCGCCGAGCCAAGGCGCGGTGCTGGTGGACGGCGAAGACATCTACTCGGAGCAACGTGTGCTCTCGTTCGGCTTCGTGCCGCAGGAGGATATCGTGCATCCGGAACTCACCGTCGCGCAGGCGCTGCAGTTCAGCGCGCGCTTGCGGCTGCCCAAAGACACGCCGCGGCTCGAGCTGCAAAAGCTGATTATCCAAACCATGGAGCAGCTCGGTCTGCGCGAGCATTCCGGCAAGCCGATCACCAACCTCTCGGGCGGTCAGCGGAAGCGCGTCAGCGTCGGCGTCGAGTTGCTGGCGAAGCCTTCGATCCTCTTCCTCGATGAGCCGAGCTCCGGCCTCGATCCGGCGACCGAGTTCAAGCTCATGGAGCTGCTCCGCGACCTCGCGGACACCGGCTGCACGATCGTCTGCACGACGCACGTGATGGAGA
>JAQGOK010000138.1 GCA_028293645.1 Chthoniobacter sp. | reverse complement strand
CGTGTAATTCCCCTGAAGGTTGCCTGCGTAAACAGTGATCGGCGCATCGAAGCTGTTCGCCTGGTTGCTCAGCGCGAGCGTTGCACCGCCACGCTTGGCAACTTCGGTGATCGTGCTACCGCCGTCTTCGTTAATTAGCCCCGCCATTGTTGTCACAAAAGCGGCGTTGGTTGACGTCGCGACGAAGTTAGGATTCAGCGAACCCGTAACGGTGATCGGAGCGTTGATCGTCTGCGCGGCTTGTGTGTTGGTAGGATCGCCGATGGTCCCGCCGTTCACGACGATCTGGCGCGTCACGGCCCCAGTTGCGCTCTGCCAAAAGCCGAGTTTCCCGTTCGGATTCACGGTGATCGGTCCCGCTCCTTGCGCCGACGCGCCGGTTTCGAAGTTCAACTGTCCTTCGTTGATCACGATATTCCCGGGGGAAACATCGTGGTTGACGATGGCGAGCAGATGCTGACCTGTTTTTGTCAGGGTGAAGCCGCCAAGGTTCAAGGTTCCTGACCCCGCCGCAGCCGCCGCGGCCAACCGCACATCGATCCGGCCGCCGGCGCCGGTAACGATGGCACCCGATGCATTATACGAAACGGGAATATTCCCCCCCGCACTAATCGTCGCATCGGCCGTCAGCCCGAGGGTGAACGAAGGATTCGTCGCGTTCGAAGCGCCCTGGTTGACGATCGCCCCCGCACCCCCGACTCCGGTGCCTGCAATGTTGAAACGCTCATTAAGGAGCGTCTGACCGCCAATATTCACCGTCCCGCCAGCGTTCACGATCGTCTCGTTACCCACGCCAGACGCGCCCAAAGCGGCCGCGTTGGCGAGACTGAGCGTTGTGCCGGAGTTGACGGTGGTCTGGCCAGTGAACGTGTTTGCTCCAGCCAAAACGAGATTGCCCGCACCCCCGGCCACCAAGCCAGCCCCGCCCGTCATGATGCTGTTGATGCGCGCGGTCGTCCCCGCATTAGTGACGGTAATGGTCGGTGTCGCGCCGACCAGGTTGAGCGTGTCCGCCGCGACCGCGGAGCCGATCACATACCCAGAGACATTGAAGTTTAGCCCGTTCGCGCTGACGCCGGTCCCCGTCGTAATCGTCACCGTCCCCGGCGTGCCGCCAAAAACCGCGACGGAGTTGACGTTATTCGGCCAGGCGACGTGATCGCCGGCAACGAGGTCTGTGGCCGTCGGATCCCAAAACAGACTGGACGTGTTCCACACTCCCGTTCCGCCAATCGCCGCGTCGCCGTCGGCGATCGGATCCCAAGTCAACGTCTGTGCTTTCGCAGACTGGCTGGCAAAGCCAATCGCGGCCGCGATGGCTATGGCAGAGCCGAAGCGAGAAAGGGAACACTGAATTGGACGAGCAAAGCGGCGACGTGATGTAGGCATGATGGGAGGTGCTGAAAATCAGCGAGAGGAGGTTTGGGGGGCCTGGTGCGGGGCGCCCGAGAGATCAGGCGTGAGCACAGTGCTGCCTTGTGATCATTCGAGTCAATCTAAGTTTACGAGTAGATAATATTTGTCTTGAAGGCGGCGACGGCGACCCTCAACCCAAGCCGCCAAACACGATTTCGCGCATCTGGCAGCTGTTCCGGCGATCGGCTCTTGGCAAAGATCGACTCCTCTGTAGCCTCGGCGCCGTTTCCCCCATGAAACTTCGCGTCGCGCTCGTCGTCCTCTCCTGTGCCCTCAGCATCCTGACGGGATTGCTCCTGGCGCGACGTGGCCCGGATGGAAAGTCGGCCAGTGGCAAAGGTCGTCCGCGGATCGGCCTTTCGATGGATACGTTGAAAGAGGAGCGCTGGGTCGGTGACCGGGACATGTTTGTGAGACGCGCCAATGAACTCGGCGCCGACGTTTCCGTGCAATCGGCGAACAGCGATGACAGCCGGCAGATCCGCGACGTCGAGGGTCTGATCACGCAGGGGATCGACGTGCTGGTGATCATTCCCCACGACGGCGCGGCGTGCGCGAAGGCCGTCGAAATTGCTCATCATGCCGGAATTCCCGTGCTCGCTTATGATCGGCTGATCACCGGTTGCGATCTGGATCTTTATCTGACGTTCGACAACGTGAAAGTCGGCGAACTGCAGGCCCGCTTCCTGACCGACCGGCTTGGCGGTGGCGGCCCGAAAAAGAAGCTCGTGCGGATCTATGGGTCCAAGACGGACAACAACGCGCTGCTTTTCAAGCAAGGCCAGGATCAAGGCCTCGCTCCTTTCCTGGAGAGCGGCGCGCTCGAGGTGGTGCATGAAGACTGGGCCCAGGACTGGCGCCCGGAAAATGCGAAACGGATCGCCAACGCGGCCCTGACCAAAGGTTCCTTCGACGCCATCCTCGCCTCGAACGACGGCACGGCCGGCGGTGCGATCCAGGCGCTCACTGAAGAAGGGCTCGCCGGCAAGGTGCTCGTCACCGGTCAGGATGCCGACGCCGCAGCCTGTCAGCGGATCGTCGCCGGCACGCAATCGATGACCATTTACAAACCGCTCTCGGGCCTCGCAAACCGCGCGGCTGAACTCGCGGTGAAGCTCGCGCGTCGCCAGCCGATCGTCGCGCGTGCCGAGATCCATAACGGCAAGATCGCCGTCCCGAGCGTGCTCCTCGACGTCATCCCGGTCACGCGCGAGAACCTCGACGACACGGTGATCAAGGATGGCTTTCACAGCCGGGCCGCGGTTTACAAAGGCGTCGAAGCCAGCGTCGCACCGTGAACGCGGTCCTTTCGGCCCGGCAGATCACAAAACGCTTTCCCGGCGTGACCGCGCTGCGCGACGTTTCCTTTGATCTGCGGCCCGGCGAAATCCACGCGTTGTGCGGCGAAAACGGCGCAGGCAAATCCACGCTGATCAAGCTCCTGAGCGGACTCCATCCGCACGGCAGCTACGAGGGAGAACTGCAGGTCGGCGATGAGATCGCACGATTCGCGAGCATCTCGGATGCGGAGCGCGCGGGCATCGCGGTGATCTATCAAGAGCTCGCGCTGGTCGAGCAACTGAGCGTCGCCGAGAACATTTTCCTCGGCGCGGAGCCGACCCGTTTCGGACTGATCGACTGGCCGCGCGTGCATCGCGAAGCGGGAGCCTTGCTGAAGCAGTTCGGCGTGCAAATCGATCCGGACGCGGATTGCTCGCGTCTCGGCGTGGGCGAAAAACAGCTCGTCGAAATCGTCAAGGCTCTGCGCAAGAACTCGCGCATCCTGATCCTCGATGAGCCGACCGCCGCGCTCGCCGAACACGAGGTGCAGATCCTCCTCGGGATTCTCCGCGAGCTGCGCCATCGCGGCATTGCGTGCATCTACATCTCGCACCGGCTGGAGGAAGTCTTCGCGCTCGCGGATCGCATCACCGTCCTTCGCGACGGCGCCAGCGTCGCGAGCTTTGCCACCCCGGAGACGAGCCCGAGCGAAGTCATCCGCCACATGGTCGGCCGGGAAATTCAGGAGCTCTTCCCGCGACGTTCCCGCTCGCGATCTGCCGATGCACCCCCGCCGAGCTTGCGGGTGCAAGGGTTGAGCGTCGCCGATCGCCACTCGCGCCGTCTGCGTTTGCACGAGATCTCGTTCGCGGTCGCGCCGGGCGAGGTGCTCGGGATCGGCGGCTTGATGGGCGCGGGACGCACCGAACTGCTGTCTCATCTATTCGGCGCGTGGGGCGAACGGCGCGCCGGGCGCGTGGAGCTGATGGGACGTGAATTGCCGCCGCTCAGCCCTGCCGAAGTGCTGCGGCGCGGCCTCGTGCTCGTCAGCGAAGATCGCCGCCGGTATGGCCTCGTGCTCGAGCAAAGCGTCGGCTTCAATCTTTCGCTTTCCTCCCTCTCCGGTCTGACACGGGCCGGCCTGATCGATGCCAGGCGCGAGTTCGAACAGAACCAGCGCAGCTTCCAATCCCTGCGCGTGAAAGCACCCGGCCTCGACTCCCCGGCGGGCAAACTTTCCGGCGGCAATCAGCAAAAGGTGGTGCTCGGCAAAGCGCTCATGACCGAGCCGCGCGTCATCTTTCTCGATGAACCGACACGAGGCATCGATGTCGGCGCGAAACAGGAAATTTACGAGCTGATCAATCAGCTCACCGACGCCGGCCAGGCGGTCGTTCTCGTCTCCAGTGAACTGCCCGAGCTAATCGGGATGAGCGACCGCATTCTGATGCTGCACGAAGGCCGCATCGGCGGCGAATTCACCCGCGCGGAAGCGACTCCCGAGCGACTCCTGCAAGCTGCCATGGGCACGACCGAACCGATCGCCGCATAACGCACTTCATGTCCTCCCGTTTCTCTTTGCGCGATTTTTCGCTGCTCCTCGCGCTGCTCGCGATCGCCGGTTTTTTTGCGGTCCAGGTGCCCGGCGGGCAGTTCCTCAGCGCGCGCAATCTGTCACTCTTGATCATCGATTTCTCGATCACCGCCACGCTGGCAATCGGCATGTTGCTCGTGATTCTGCCCGGGCATATCGATTTGAGTGTGGGCAGCGGCGTCGGGTTGATCGGCGGGATTGGCGCGGTGCTCGTGACGCATCAGGACTGGCCGGCGCCGCTCGCGTTGCTCGCCGGCATCGCCGTCGCGCTGCTGCTCTGGTTTGGCATGGGGACACTGATCGTCCGGCAGCGGATCCCCGCATTCATCATCACGCTCGGCGGCCTGCTCGTTTTCAAAGGCCTCTTCTGGCTGGTGATCAACAATCAGACGGTGCCGGTGGTCACCGGTGGACGCGCGAATCTGTTTTCCTCACTCACGACCTATTATCTGCCGCACGTCGCCGGCTATGTCCTGGCCGCGATCGTGGTCCTGGCGCTGATCTTCTTTCGGCTGAAACGGCGCGCGCAGCGGTCGGCACAAGGCATGGCGGCCGACGACGCGGAACTCACGTTCCTGCAGCTCTTCCTCGCCGCTCAGGTGGCGTTCTTTTTCGTGTTGTTGATGAACCAGTTCCGGGGAGTGCCGCTGCCCTTTTTGATTCTCGGCGCGGTGGCGGGGGTGGTCTGGGTGCTCACGCGG
Organism: Chthoniobacter sp.; assembly: GCA_028293645.1. Classification (GTDB taxonomy): domain Bacteria; phylum Verrucomicrobiota; class Verrucomicrobiia; order Chthoniobacterales; family Chthoniobacteraceae; genus Chthoniobacter. The sequence goes on along the minus strand of JAQGOK010000138.1, from coordinate 23,535 downwards.
CACACCCCGTGGGGGCGGTACCTTTATGCGATCGGTGGCAACGAAGAAGCCGCCCTCATCTCCGGCATTCCCATCGCCCGCGTAACGGTCGGCGCGTTCACCGGACTCGGCGTGATCGTCGCACTGACCGGCTTCATGCAGACCGCGTACGGCGGCGCCAGCACGACGACCGTCGGCGATCTGATGGAACTCGATGCCGTCGCCGCGTGCGTGATTGGCGGAGTGAGTCTGAAAGGTGGGCGGGGCGGCGTGCTCGGCGTGCTCTTTGGCGCGCTGATCATGGCGTGTTTGTTGAACGGCATGACGCTGCTCGCCGTGCAACCCGAGCAGAAGTTCATCGCTCGCGGGCTCGTGCTCATCCTCGCCGTCTGGATGGATATGCGCCTCAACCGAACGGCGCTCAGCCACTGATCTGCCGCTCTACAACACCGTTCCGCGGAGGATCAGCACTGCGGCGGAGAAGTAGATGATCAGCCCGGTGACATCCACCAGCGTCGCCACGAAAGGCGCGGAGGAAGTGGCGGGATCAAGCCCCATTCTCCGCAGAAGCAGCGGCAACATTGCACCGGATAACGTTCCCCAAAGCACCACGCCAAGGATCGCCACTGATACTGTGAGGCCGATTCGCACAAAGTGCGGACCATAGCTGTCCGACCACGAAGACCAGACGACGATCCTCAGAAAGCCGATGCCGGCGAGCAGTCCGCCGAGCAGTAATCCTGAGGCGATCTCGCGCTTCATTACCTTCCACCAATCCCGGAGTTTGATCTCTCCGAGCGACATCGCGCGGATGATCAGCGTGGATGCTTGCGAACCGGAATTGCCGCCGCTGGAGATGATCAACGGAATGAACAGCGCCAACACGAGCGCACTCGCCAGCTCCTTCTCAAAAACGCCCATCACCGTCGCGGTCAACATCTGCCCCAGGAAAAGCACGACCAGCCAGACCGCGCGTTTGCGCACGAGATCAAAGAGCGGCGCGTCCATGTACGGCTCCTCCAGCGCCGCGACACCACCGAGCTTTTGGATGTCTTCGGTCGCCTCCTCTTCCTGAATGTCGAGCATGTCGTCCACGGTGACGATCCCGAGCAGTTTGTTTTCGCTGTCAACGACCGGCAGCGTGTTCCGGTCGTACCGTTTGAAAAGGTTCACCGCATCCTCCTCCGGATCGGTGGCGTGCAACGCCACAAATGACGAGTCGTGGATCTCGTCCACGCGCGTCTCGAGCGGCCGCAGCAGGAATTCGCGGATGCGCACGTCGTCGATCAGCCGCCCGCGTTCGTCCGTCACGTAAACCACGTTCAGCGTCTCCGAATCCTTGCCGTGCGCGCGGATGTGATCGAGCACCTGCTGGATCGTCCAATCGCTCCGGACGCTGATGAATTCAGGCGTCATGCGCCGGCCGACGCTGTCTTCCGGGTAGTTCAGCAGCGACTGCGCGATCGCCTTTTCCTCCGGCGAAAGGAGTTGCAGCAACTGCGCGACGGCGGCGCCCGGCAACTCCTCGAGCAAGCCCGTCCGATCGTCGGCGGACATGTCGTTGAGAATGCGGGCCGCATCCACATTGCCCATCGCCCGGAGCACGGCGTGCTGCGCGTCGGTGTCGAGATACTCAAACACGTCGCCCGCGAGCGCGTGCGGCAGCAAACGAAACAGCACGGCCTGCTCCTCCGCTGGAAGGTCCGTGATGCACTCGGCGATGTCCGCCGGCGACCAATCGACAAACGCCTCCCGCAACGCGCTGAAATTGCGCGCGGCGATCAGTTCGTTGATCTCGGGACCGATGAGGTTGCCCAGCATCCGCGGAGGGAAACACCGCCACTCGCGAAATGCCAATGGCCGTTTGCAACTTTCTCCGCCAGGGCTCGCACCTACAGGAATGGCCCCCGAGCAAAAGGCAACTGACCACCAAAGAGGATCAGGTCGCTCTGCGACCGAACTGGGATGAGTGGAATTCTGAGAACCCCGGAATGATCGCTGCTGATCACTTCCGTGGTGCAACGCGGACCGGCCTCCTCGAGCTCCGACGGGTGGCCGACTCTTCGTTTTCTGCCTCTCTGAGAGGAAAAACGGATGGGAAGTATATACGCACCCGATGGCAAACTGCTACATTGGCTGACCAAACAGCCGAAGAGCTTCAGACCCAGCATCTATGATCCCCCGTTTCACCCCCGCAATGCCCCCTGCGCGGCTGGCTCAAAGCCAACGTGCCTTCAGCCGGTTCGAGCTGCTGGTCGCAGTCGCGATCCTGCTCGTGCTCATTGCGATTGCGATTCCTGTCTATAACGCGATTCGGGAGCGGGCGCATAAACAGGTGGCCATGGAGAAGATGCGCATCCTCGGCGGCGCCTTGCTGACTTTCGCCAACCAGAACGCCGGCGTGCTCCCGGCGGAGGACACGGATGGACCCGACAGCTGGGATAACATTGCGAAACCAGCCGCCAAAGATGCCTGGTACAATGCCCTGCCCCGCCTGGCGAACCGCAAGGCTGCTGCAGACTTTGCCAACACCCCGAGCGCCTTCTATACGGACGAGAACATCTTGTTCCTGCCCGGTGCCAACTACCCGGACAAGAAGAAGGTCCTGGAGCCCCTTTTTGCGATCGCGTTTAACACCAAGCTACAGCGCAACGACGAGACCGGCGTAGCGCAGCGCGCACGGATGGATCAGATCACCGTGCCCGCCAAGACGGTCGGGCTTTTGGAGAAGGGTGTGCTCAACGAAAAGCGCACGCTGGAGGTGCAGACCAAGAAGGACTACGACGGCAGCCCCAAAGGGAGCGCCAAGTCCTTCGTCGGACGCTACGGAGGGAAGGGGCACCTCTTCTTCCTGGATGGACGCGTAGAGCTGGTCAGCGCAAAGGAGCTGCTGAGTGAGACCGGGCAGTTCCCATTCCCGCAAACCGATGTGATCTGGACTCCCACGCCCGAGGAGAATCCCAACAAAACCGGCGAGGAGATCTCGGCGAAGCAGAAGGCAAAAGACAAAGGGAAGGATAAAGCGGCCGAGTAAATGTCCTTACGCGGAGCGGCGATGTAGTGCTCGCCCCGCAGACCCGGGCGTCCCCTCTTAAGGCGCGGCCGGGAGATCCAGGATCTCCTTCAAGACGCGACCTTCGGTCTCCGGGAGCTTCACTCCGAGTAACTCAGCAAGGGTCGGTGCGATGTCGAGGTTCGACATCCGTCCCAGTTTGGCCCCTGGTTTGATGCCATAACCGGAGGCGATGAAAATCCCTTCGAGCTCCGGATCGCTCGCCAGATATCCGTGCGTGCCGAGGTAGTTCTTCGACTCCGCGACTTCCTCTTCCCCGAGCACGATGCCTTGGAAAGCGTAGCCTGCCTTTGCGTAAAGGATCAGGTCGCCCATCCCCTGGTTTTCCTCGGGAGTCGGCATGCCCAGGGTCGGCGCTTCGGATCCATCCAGAACCTTGTCCATCCCTTCCATCTTTGCGAAAAGCGCGCGGAGCTTCGGTTTCAAAGCGTCACGTTTGGACGGGTCTGTTACATAGACAAACGCGAGGCCGCCTTGCGTCATGGTGTAAGCCTCACAAGTAATCGGCTTCGGCCCATCCGCCTGGAGCAGCCCGGCTTTGCGCAGCGCCACGTTGGGATGGATGACTTTGCTGACCTTCTTGAATCCGTGATCCGTGGTGATCACCACCGTGGCCTTACGTCCGCCACGCTCCAGGGCCGCGAGGATGTCGCCGACCAGCCGATCCGTATACGCAAACGCAGTGTGGCTCGCGAAACTCCCCGGTCCGTACGTGTGATTGGTGCTGTCCGTGTTCAGCGGGTGGTAAAGGAGCAGGTTCGGCTTGCGCGTGTCGATGATGTGCGTCGCGGCCTGCGTCCAGACAGTGTCACGCCAGGCGACGTTCTTGCCTTTGGTAAAGGTGGCGATTTCCTGGGCAGTGACCGCTCCGGCCGCGATCAGTTCGCGTTCGATCTGGCCGCCAACTTTGGGGATCTCGAGCATCTCCGCATCAATAGTTCCTGAGTTAAGGATCGCCACCCAATCGACGTGCGCGGTCTTCAGGCCTGCTTGATGCGCCAGATCATAGAGTGTCGGCACGCGCACCAGGTCGGCCTTGTCCCGCCACTGTTCAATCAGCGGAGGCCGGTCGGTTCCCTGCCGCACCAGCAGCCCATTGAACAGGACCCCGTGCCGGCGCGGGGTCACACCGGTCACCATCGTGGTGTGATTGATCCAGGTAATCGATGGGTTGGAAACCGTCATCGCTTCCGCCACCGCGCCATTCGCTGCGAGTTTGCGTAAGGTCGGCACCGGCAGCGTCGGATCACGCCAAAGCCACGCCGGAAATCCATCGATCGAAATCAGCACTACGACGCGATCCTTGGCGGGAATGGCGCCCTGCGCGTGCGCCGCCGGCTTGGACCAAACGAAGAGTAGAATCAGGACGAGGAAGCGAAGTTTCATGGGGTGGTTTTCCGGCGCATGAATCATGTTGCGCGTAGCCTGCCGCAGCACGCTCATTCCAAAAGGAGCCGGCTGGGCCCGCTCTCCATCCCGCTCGCAGGCGTCACGTGTGCAGAGCACCGTGGACCGCCGTCAGCAGCTTCGGACTGTTGTAAGGCTTCATCAGCAGCGTTTCGACTCCCAGGGCTTTCAACTCCGCACGCCGCGCCTCATCTCCCTGGCCGCTCGACGCGACAATCCGGACGTCTGGAGTGATCCTGCGGAGTGCGTGGATCAGGGCCACTCCATCCATCACGGGCATCATCACGTCGGTAAGCACGAGATCGATATCCGAAATTTGTCGCGCATAGATGGCGATCGCTTCCGCTCCGTCGCCCGCGCCAATCGTGATGTATCCGTTCCTCTGCAGGGTCATCTCTGCGACGCTCCGAAGGCCGGTTTCATCATCGACCACGAGGATTTTTTCGCCGTTGCCGGTAAGTGCGACGGCGGCTTCCTCGACGGGCGCCTGCTGCTGGAGGCCGGCGGCAATCGGCAGGAAAACTTCGAAGAGTGTGCCCGTCCGTACGTCACTGGTGACGTTCAGAAACCCACCGTGACTTTCCACGATACCCAGCGCGGTGGAGAGTCCGAGACCCGTCCCTTTCCCAATCTCTTTCGTCGTGAAGAACGGCTCAAAAATGTGATCGAGAATGTTCCGTGGGATGCCGCTCCCCGTGTCGCGGACCGACAGCCGCACGAAGTCGCCAGAGCGCGCGCCGGGCAGCATTGCGGCGTAGTTCTCGTCCACGTGGAAGTCCTCCGCCTCGATCGTCAAAGTGCCGCCCTTCGGCATCGAGTCCCGGGCGTTCAAGCAAAGGTTCAGCAACACCTGGTGCAGTTGTGTGACGTCGCCTTCGATCATCGAGAGGTCGGTCACGAATCCGTTGCGAATGGAGATGTTCTTGGGGAACGTCTCCAGGGCGATCCGTTCCACTTCGCGCACGAGATGAATGGGTTGCAACGGCATGCGTTCTCCTTCCACCCCCCGGGCAAAGGTCAGCACCTGCCGCACGATATCCGCCCCGCGCCGCGCGCTGGTTTCGATCGTATGAACGAGCATGTCCACATCCTGCGGGTCCAGATTGCCGCGTAAGAGCGGGGCCGACATCAAGATGGGCGCGAGAATGTTGTTCAAATCATGGGCGACGCCACTGGCCAGCGTGCCGATGCTCTCGAGGCGCTGCGCGCGAAGAAAGCGCGCCTCCAGTTCCTTCTGCTCCGTCACATCACTTTTGATCACGAGGATCGACCTGGGTTGTCCCTGCTCATCCCGAACCAGCGTGCAGCTCGCGGTCACCACCACCTTGCGATCGTCCTTGGTCCGAAGCTCCATCTCACCGCGCCATTCACCGGCCGCGAGCACCGCTTTCCGTGCCAGGCCGTAGGCACTGGGATCCGCCTGCAGCACTTCCTTCACATCTGACCCGATGATTTCTTCCGCCGTCCAGCCGAAGACCCGCTCCGCTCCAAGATTCCAAAACCGGATGCGATCCTCCAGGTCGTGGACGCTGATCGCCTCATTGGCGAGGTCGATCAGTCGAGCCTTTTCCCGCAGTTCATCGGTGGAACGTCGGAGCGCGGCGGTGCGTTCTTCCACCAACCGGGTGAGTTCATCCGCGTTCGCCTGAGCGAGTCTCCTCAGACGCCACTTCTCGGTCAGCGCCTGAGCGAGTTGCAGTACTTCGACGGTGTCGAAAGGCTTTTTCAGAATGAGCAGGCGATCGGCGACCTCGACCTTTTCCTGGATCTGATCGAGCGAATAGTCCGAGTGCGCAGTGCAGAGCACGATCTGCAAGTCCGCCTGGATTCCCCAAAGTTGGGCGATCGTTTCCAAACCGTCCCAACCCGGCGGCATCCGCATATCGACGAACGCCATGGCGTAAGGTTGGCCGGCTGCAAGGGCCTGTTCCACCATGACGGCTCCCTCCTTCCCTTGGAATGCCGACTCGATGACAAACGCCGCGTTTCTCCTGGGCCGCGGCGCGATGCCGAACAGCCCGGCGGCCGCCGCATCGAGCTGGGGACGGTTCCCCTCGGCCCGGCTGAGGATCTTCCGGAAGTCGTCGTGGATCGCGCGGTTGTCGTCGATGACGAGCACACGATGATTCGCAAAAACGTCGATGCGATCGACTTCAGAGGACATCGGAAGGACGCGGCTCGATCATCGCGAGAGTAAGGGTGAAAGTCGCGCCGCAGTCCTCACCATCGCTCGCTCCACCGAGTTCGTGCGCCGCGAGCGCGTTCCTTTGGAACCCAAAGCCAGGTCCGCTCCTGCGGGGGCTGAAGCCGTGCATTGAGATGCGGGTCAGGCTCTCCGGAGCAATGCAGATTCCATTGCCGCTCAAGCGGAAGCAAAGCCCGCCGTCGCAAAGCGCATGGTCGATCCGTTCCGCATCGGCAGCCCGATCTTCAACCGTGAGGATCTTCAACTCCTCGCTCATTCGTTCATGTCTCTGTGGATTATCGGCATCACTTAAATGTCATCACCTGTAGCAGGTAGCTCGCATGAGCCCTCGAAATTTTTGTGAATTGCGCCCGGCGAAGCGACCGCCGCAAAGCAGCCCCGGAGCGCAGGAATGGCGCGCAGGCACGCTCAACTGTGCCTCACGCAGGGAGGAGTTCCACGGAACGGCGACTAGCCGGCTTTTTCCAACGCGTGCCAGAAGCGCAGCAGCGGCTCGACCGCGAACCAAACCATGAACGTGAGCGCAAGCACCAACAAACCATCAATCCTCCCGCGCGGACAGCCCGCTCGAAGATAACGGATGATCGCGATCATTAGCGCCACGCCGTGGATGCTCGCGCAGACGACAACGATCTGCGACCCGACTCCCACACCTGCGGTGCGCGAGAAAAGTGCCGCTGCAACCGCCGTGGCGATCACCGCAAAAACGGCGGCCGGTCCCCGCCCGAACCGCACGGCGAGCGTCCTCTTTCCCGCGGCACTATCGGCTTCGAAGTCGGGAAAGCCCGCGAGCACGATCGAGGGCAGCACCGCGAAGAACATTGGCGCCGCAAAACTCCACGGCAGCGCATCGGTCACGGCTCCGCCTTGCGAGGCGTAGCCGAGAAGGATCACCAGCGCGCTGTGGGTGAGCGCGACATCCATCTCACCCCAGCTCCGATACGACAGCTGCAAAGGCGGCGCCGTGTAACCGATCCCGAGCAACAGCCCGGCTCCAACCAGCAGCAAGATCTGCGGAGCGATTTGCCCCGTGCCGAGCAGGAGCACCATGACGAACGCGGCCAACAGACCCAAGGCGATTTGCCTCCCCTTGCGAAGCTCCCGCGCCGCAAGCCGATGCTGCACGAGCACGCGCGAGCCACCGGTGAACGGTCCCGCGTTCCGGTTTGCGCGATCACTCGTCTGATCGTGCAGATCGTTGGTGAGCACCGTGATGAATTCCATGAGCGCGGACGTCAGGCATGCGCAGAGATAAGGCAGGATCTGCAGGGGTTTGCCCGAGGTGCTGGAGGCGGCCAGTGCCCCGGCGGTAAGTGCCATCCACGGAAAGACGTAGAATTGCGGGCGCGCTGCGGTGATCCACGTTCGCACCCATGGCTTCCAGCCGTTGCGAAAACGCGCCTGGGCATGGCCGCCATCCCGGCTCACTTGTGCGAGCCATTGCTGCCGCTGCTCAGCGGTGGATGAATGGATGGGACCCAAAGTCCGCACACTCACCGGCGCGATTTCACAGAAGCCCAGCGTCGCATCGCGCATCGCCCGGATCCCTGGCGCACCGAGCAGCCAGATATAAATCCAGCGCGGCGTATCCATCGTCGTGATCAGTTCCGCCGATCGGCCGCCGAGCAAACCACGCCAGCCGCCTTCGGGCCGCACCTCGAACGCGAACCCAGGGCTCAGCACGCGATCGAGCAACCCTTTCAGCAGCGCGGGCATCGTCCCCCACCAGGTCGGATAGACGAACACGAGATGTTCGGACCACAGCACATCCTCTCGCAGACTGACGAGATCCGGCTCCAGCGGTTGCGCGAGTGCGTTCAGATCGAAATCGAGATCCCGCAAAACCGCAGATCGGACGGGATGTTCGGCCCGGGCAGCGCCTTCCACATAAGCCGCCGCCAGCGCAGCACCGTAGCTATCCCCGCGCGGATGACCATCGATCACCAAAATGCGGAGCACGACATCACGCTTTCGCGCGTCAGGCCCGGGCTTCGTCAGCAGCTTGGAAAGAAGGTCGGGCGACATGGGTGCAGTTGGCTGCGCCCAGAGGGTCGGCGGCAGCGTCGGCAATTCGAGTGACACGCCCGCTTCGGCTCCCTCCGACCACGAACCATGCGCGCGATGTGCCTGCTGAGGCGAAAGCCTGACCGGTTTTTGCTTATCTTTCCTGACGCTGTCCCTTCCCCCGGCCGCGAAATGCTGTGAATGCCTGGCATCTCAGCAAAGACGGAGCGGCTTGAGCTTTGGGGCGGCGTTGAGTGTACGATCAATCGGGTCGGCGAAGCCTTCCACAATCAGCTCGCGGCACGCAGTCCTGCGGAGCGGCTTCAGGATATCGATCGGGTGGTGAGTCTCGGAATCCGAACACTGCGGTTCCCTTTGCTCTGGGAAGAACTCGCGCCCGAAGAAAATGCGGAGATCGATTGGAGTGCCGCCGATGCGCAGATGCGCCGCCTGCGAGAACTCGGCGTACGACCGATAGTCGGGCTCCTGCATCACGGCAGCGGTCCGCGTTATACCAGCCTCGTCGATCCGCGCTTCCCGGAGCGGCTCGCGCGCTATGCGCGCGCGGTGGCGGAGCGGTACCCATGGGTGCAAGCGTGGACCCCGATCAACGAGCCACTCACGACCGCGCGTTTCAGCGGCTTGTATGGTCATTGGTTTCCGCATGGACGGGATCCGCGCATCTTCTGTCGTGCGTTCGTGAATCAGATCCGCGCGATCGGGCTTGCGATGCGCGCGATCCGGGCGGTGAACCCCGCGGCCGAGCTCGTGCAGACCGAAGATCTCGGAGTCACGCTCAGCACGCCAGCGTTGGTAGATCAGGCCGAGTTTGAAAACGAACGCCGCTGGCTCTCGTTCGATTTGCTCGGCGGAACCCTCGACCGCCGCGGACGCGGATGGGGTTACCTGCGCGAGCAAGGGATTTCGGAAAGCGAACTTACCGAACTGGTCGAGCACCCATGCCCGCCTGCCTTGCTGGGTATCAATCATTACATCACCAGCTCCCGCTTTCTGGATGAAAACCCGCGGGGATATGACGCGAGGGAGATCGGTGGAAATGGGCGCGACGTTTACGCGGATGTCGCTGCCGTGCGTGCGCAGAACAGCAATTTCTTCGAGCCACGAGAGCTCCTGCGCCAGGCGTGGGAGCGTTTTGGCATTCCGATCGCCGTGACGGAAGCGCATCTCTGCTGCACGCGGGAGGAGCAATTGCGCTGGTTCGGGGAACTCTGGAGCGCGGCGAGTTTGTTGCATCGGGACGGGCTGCCAATCATTGCGGTCACCGCCTGGTCGCTGCTCGGCGCCTATGATTGGGATTCCCTGCTCACACGCGCCGATGGCCACTACGAGCCCGGGGCATTTGATTTGCGTTCGCCTGAGCCGCGAGCCACTGCACTGGCGAGCCTGCTGCGCCAGGTCGCGCGGACCAGCGAGTGCGAGAACCCGTTGCTCCGTGTGCCCGGCTGGTGGCGTCGATCGGTGCGCATCGTGCGTCGGCACACTCCGACCATGCCGTTGCCGCAGGTCTTTGCGCCTCGTGCAAATCGAGGCTGCCCGATGCTGCTGATCGCAGGTGCCGACGCCGGACTGGGCGATGTTTTTGCTCGAATGTGTCACTTGCGCGGCTTGCCGTATCGGCGGCTCAGCCCTGCGGAGATGGACGTCACGGATGCGCCGATGGTGCGCGCAGCGATCCGCGCCTTCCAACCTTGGGCCATCATCCATGCCGAAGGCTGCGAGCACCTCGACGCGCGGGCACACGCCGCAGCGCGCGACCGGCCAACGGAGATCCTGGGCGCCGCAACGCTCGCGGCTGCTTGTGCTCCAGCTGAGGTGGCGCTCCTGACGTTTTCGTCGGACTTGTCCTCCCGCGTAAACGGCACGGACGACGATCAGGACTTTCGGATAATTCCGGTAGAGGCGGAACGCAGGACCGCACTGATCGTGAAGACGAGCGGACTCTTCGGCATTCCTCCTGGAAACGATTTCATCTCGCGCACCGTGCATGCGCTCTCGGGCGGCAAACCAATCGAAGCCGCCGCAAACGAATTCATCAGGCTAACCTATGTGCCGGATCTCGTGCATGCGTCCCTGGATCTGCTCATCGATCGCGAGCGCGGCCTGTGGCACTTGACGAACTCCGGAGCGCCCAGCTGGACTGAGCTGGCCCACGAAATCGCGCGGATCATCGGCGCCGATGCGTCGCTGGTCACCTCGAGCGGCCAAGTCCTGGCCCGCGTCGCCCCATTCAAGGGCGAGCCGCCGCTTCTCAACCCGTGGCATAACGCGCTCCGTCGGTACTTTGAGCAACAAGACGAAACACACGCGCCAGCGCCGTGTCCTCAGGCCACTTAGCCTCCCGCCGAATCCTTATGCGGCGCGGACCTCGAGCTTCTCCTGGCTGTGAAGGGCGTCGTCGATGTGACCTTCCAGTCGGCTGACGATTGCTTCCCAGGAATTCCTGCTCGCGAGCTCCATCCCGCGTCCCGTTCGGGCGTGATCTGGAGCGGCAAGGGCTTGTTCGCACATGCCGATGAATGCCTCCCGCGAGTTCGCGATTCGCACTACGTCCGCGAACTGCAGCACCACATCCTCAATCGCTGTCGAAACAATCGGCCGGCCCGTCGCCATGTATTCGAGCGCCTTGGTGGGGTTGATGAACGCCGTTGCTTCGTTGATTGCGAACGGCATCAGACAGACGTCCAGCCCTTTGACGTAGCCTGGTAGTTGCTCGTAGTCGCGACCGCCGAGCCAATGCAGATTGGCGCGCTGCGGGAACGTCGCCGGATCGACCTTTGTGCAAGGGCCGATAATCACGATGCTCCACTCCGGATGCACATCGGCGAGTTGGGCTACCAGGTCGTAGTCCATCCGTTCGTCCACGACGCCGAAGTATCCCAGCACCGGCCCGGGGAGCGTCGCGATATCCGCCGGCACGACCGTATCGGCCCGCCGCGCCTGTCCGAAATGCCGCACATCAACACCACATCCATATGAATGGCAGTTGCTGTTGAACTCCTTCTTCGCGCTGTGAATCTTCGGCCCACCTGCGAACACCACGTCAGCGATGGCGAGCAGCTCGCGCTCGCGGCGGACGAGTTCGGGAGGCGCTCCCCGAAACTGCGAAAGCTGATCCATGCAGTCATAAACAATGACGCGCTCATCCATTCGGCCACCGAACGGAACGACAGCCATCGGATCATAAAACCATTGCACCGGGCGGCGGAACGTCTGCCCGAGGGGCCCCGCGAGCGTTTGCTGGACGAGGCGATACTGCGCCTCGTCCACGGCTTCACGCTCGCGAAACAGTTCGCCAGGAAGCTCGGTCTGAACCACCCGCACGTTCGGCAACCCGGATACCTCCCGCAATTTCGTGCAAGGTTTGGACAGACCCGCCACCGCGAGCGGCTCCTCGATAAACAGCACCGGGTGCCGCTTCGAGAGGCGCGACAAGAATTGCTGAGGTCGCTGCCAGACCCAGTCCCAGCGCAAATGCGAATGCACGACGATCGGAAAACGGTCGCTGTCACTCGCATCGGATCGGGAGGCCGCAGCGAGACCGTTTTTCTGAAGCGGCGTTGAGAGTGGGTTGGTCAGTGTCATATCCGTGCCCCTAGATCGCGCGCCCGAATGAGGGAACTCGTCAGAGTGCGCCCCGAGCGGAGATTGAGAGCAGGCGTTTTTAGCCAGGAGCGTGGGCAGGTCAACTGTATGGCGGCGATTCAGAAAGCCGTGGCGCGCGCGGGGCTCGATTGCAGCATCATGCGCACTCGCGTTTACCTGCCCCGCCCTGAATACCCCCGCCCGGATCGCCAGCGCGGCTTCGTCCACGGCGTTGACTGGTTGAACCTGAACGGTGCGTGGGAATTCCGGTTCGATCCTGACCGTGCGGGTGTCGAGCGCCAATGGTTTGCAAACGATGGGACCCGTTGGAGCGAGCAGATCGTGGTGCCGTTTTGCTGGGAATCCCTCGCGGCCTGGGGCGAAGCCGACACCGCCGGCAACGACAACTTTTTCTCGCGACGTGCCTATCGTAACCCGCTCGAACTGGACCGCCTGAACTATCGCGACGCCTCACGTTACGAAGTCGGCTGGTACCGTCGCACTGTCATCATCCCTGAGACCGAATACTGGCAGCACAAACGGGTGATCCTTACGATCGGGGCTGCCGATTTCTTCACCGACTGTTGGTGTAACGGGCGGCACCTCGGGCACCACGAAGGCGGCTTCACCCCGTTCGAGTTTGACGTCACCGAATCGCTGGTGCGCTCAGCCGATGGCCAGCTTTCGGCCAGTCTCGTGATTCGCGTCGAAGATCCGATGGAGAATCGCGAGCAGCCGGTCGGCAAGCAATGGGGCTGGTATTCGAGCGCGAGCGGCATCTGGCAAACCGTCTTCATCGAACCCCGCGCGCCGTCATTTATTGATCGGTTCGAAGTCGTCTGCGACCTCGCCGCCAGGTCGGTGGCGATGACCGTCTTTACGCATGGGGGAACGGAACTCGAGGTCGCAGTGACCAGCCCGGACGGACGCGAAGCTGCCTCCAGCTTTGCGGTCACTCAGGATTTCACCCGGTGTTTGGTCCCGATTGATCCGGTGATCCTTTGGGATCCCAACGATCCACAGCTCTACCGCCTGCGACTTACCTTGCGCGAAGGCGAACAGCACGACGTATTACATAGCTACTTCGGGATGCGCAGCCTTTCGGCGCAGCCGGTGGAAGAGGCCGGCGCGCCGGCTGCGTTATGCCTCAACGGCGAACCGATCTATCTCCGCGGTGCGCTCTATCAGTCCTATCATCCCGAAGGGATCTACACCGCCGGCGACGTCGAATCGCTGATCGAGGACATTACTTATGCGAAGCGCGCGGGCTTCGACATGCTCCGCGTGCATATCAAGATCGATGACCCGCTGTTACTCTACTATGCAGACACCCTGGGCATGATGCTCATGGCCGACTTTCCGAACTTCGGCGAAGGTGGAGACACGCCGCTGGGGCGCCGGCGCTTTGAGGAAATGATGCGGCGCGCGATCGCACGGGATTTCAATCATCCATCGATCATTGCCTGGTGCCTGTTCAACGAAACCTGGGGCTTCGGGGGACAGGAAGAATTTGTGAAGCTGATTAACCCTCGGCCTCCGTCCAGTGGTGTGCCAGACGCAACGCGGGTGGTAGGAGCGAAGCTCGCGAATCGGGAGTCCTATTACTGGGTGGAGGCAATGTGGAACCTCGCCAAGTCTCTCGATCCCACCCGCCTTGTGGAAGATATGAGCGTCGTTCCGTGGGATCATCTGGAACACTACGGACACGGAGGGACGGACATTAACTCGTGGCACTTCTACTCACATAGTTACCCTCAAGCCCGAGCACACATCCAGGAGGTGGTCCGGAATACTTATGCTGGATCCACGTTCAACTATGTGCCGGGTTTCGAGCAGGGCACGCAACCGCTCATCAACAGTGAATACGGAGGCATCGGAGCGCTCGACGGCGATCGCGATGTAAGCTGGAGCTTTAAGTTCCTGACCAATGAGCTGCGGCGTCATGGCAAGCTCTCAGCTTACATCTTCACCGAGCTGCACGATGTCGAGTGGGAGCGTAACGGCTTGCTCAACTACGATCGCACTCCGAAGGACTGCGGTTACGATCCGCAGATGGTTAATCACGGGGACGTGCTGCCCATCGATGCTCCGCCGATCTCCCGATGTGGGCCGGGAGAGGAACGCGTCATCGAAGTGATGTCATCCCACTTTTCGCGGCGACGTCGTGAAAACGTTTCGCTCCAGTGGCGGCTGAGCGGGTTCGATTCTTTCGGTTGGATGCACGACGAGCTGGGCTCCGGGACCTCGCCGATCTCGTTCGGCCATCATCGCGTTGAGCTGGCTGAACGGATCGCTTTGCGGATGCCCGAGGTGACGATGCTTTGCACGCTCTGGGTGCGCGCGGTCACGCCGGGTGGCTCGCTGGTTGCACGCAACTACGTGCAGTTCCTGGTCGATGCAGGCCTACCGGCACGCCAGGAGATCAGCGGCGGGATCTGTCTGCGCGCCCAACCTCATGAGTTCTCTGCGTCGGAGTGGCCCGAAGGGAGCACCAACCGCGAAGAGTCGGCCGCTGCTGGCTCGTGTTCTGGCAAAGGTCGCGGCCGGTTCGAGTGGCGCCTTTCGACCGAAATCCGAGATTGGAGCGCGGTGAACCGCATCCGGGTGCTCTGTGAGGCATCATCGAGACGCGAGGACCGCGCGCAGACCGACACTTTTGCACATCCGACCACGATGCGCATGCTCCTCAATGGAGTCCGCGTTCACGAAAGCATCCTGCCCAATCACCCGCACGATGCTCGCGGCGCTCTGAGTTACTTGCGCGAGGCCTACGGCGCCTATGGTTACCTGGTGTCTGCGACGATCGAGGGAGAGTTGTTGCGCGAAGTGCTCCGTCAGATTGACGGCGACCAACTCGTCGTACGCTGCGAAGTCCCGGAGGATGCCAGGCCAGCCGGCGGACTCACCATTTACGGCGGCGATTGTGGGCGGTTTCCCATTCCTTTGACTGTAGTCATTGAGCAGCGACCTGGGTCCGAGTGAGCGCCACCGCATTGCAACGCCGGCGCCGGAGGATTCGGCGGAACCTCTCCGCACTTTGCCTGTTGCTCGCGACGGCTGCCGGGGTTTGGTGGCTCATGATCAGGATGCCGGGAAAAAGCTTTGCGGGTGAAGCCCCCCCGCTCTCAACCGAACAGCTGGCCCTCCGGGCGGAACTCGTGCGTGATGTGCAAACCCTCGCCAGCGAGATCGGCGAACGGAATGTGATCCATTACCGTGAACTCACCGCAGCCGCGGAATTCATCGAGCGTTCCTTCGCAGACGCGGGTCTTCGCTCGCGGCGCGACACGTACGAAGTCGATGACCAGCCCTGTCACAACATCGAAGCGGAGGTGCCGGGCCAAAGCCCGGAAGCGATTGTGATCGGCGCGCATTACGACTCGGTGGTTGGCGCCCCGGGCGCGAATGACAACGGCAGCGGAGTCGCGGCAGTGCTGGCGCTTGCCCGGCGGTTTGCCGGCCAGCCCACGGCTCGCACGCTCCGCTTTGTGGCATTCGTGAACGAAGAGCCCGGCCACTTCCAGACGGAGCTGATGGGCAGCTGGGTGTACGCGAGCCGCTGCAAAAGCCGCGGTGATCGGATCGCCGGTATGTTGAGCCTCGAAACCATCGGCTGTTTTTTCAAAGAGCCTCGCTCGCAGAATTACCCCGTTCCAGCCCTCGGAATGATTTACCCCGACCGCGGCAATTTCATCGCGTTCGTCGGCGATCTCTCATCCCGGAAGCTGGTGCGCAAAGCCATCGCCCGCTTTCGGCAACACGCGACCGTCCCATCCGAGGGCGCCGTGCTCCCCGCGAGCGTGCCCGGAGTCGGATGGTCGGATCATTGGTCGTTCTGGCAACATGGCTACCCGGCGCTGATGGTCACCGACACGGCGCCTTTCCGTTACCCGCACTACCACCAGCGCTCGGACACGCCTGACCAGCTGGACTACGATGCGATGACACGCGTGGTTTCCGGCGTTGAGCATGTGATCGCGGAGCTGGCGCAGGTGGAGTGATGTCTCGCAGGACGCCTGGATTCCTCGATTCAGGAACCGGTTGCGAACACTAGACGAGTGGTCTAGTGGTTCCGCATAACATGAGCGTCACGACCAAAGAACGCATCCTCGAAGCCGCCGAGGAGTTGATGCTGACCAAGAGTTTCCACTCCGTCGGGCTGAACGAGATCCTGACCGCCGTGAAGGTCCCGAAGGGTTCGTTCTACCACTACTTCGAGTCCAAGGAGCAGTTTGGCGTCGAGTTGATCACGCATTACGTAGGCGATCACACCGATCGACTCGGGAAGTTCTTCGCCGCGCGGGACACCACCGCTTTGCAGAAGTTCGCGGACTACTGGAGCTACTCCATCGGACGCATCACCCAGGGCGAATGCCAGCAATCGTGCCTTGTGGCGAAGCTCGGTCTGGAAGTGGCAAACTTCAGTGAAGCGATGCGCGAAGTCCTCGCGGCAGGCCTGAAAACGTGGCGCGGCATTTTCGAAGCGGCGATCCGCGAAGGCCAGGTGGACGGAAGTATTCGCAAAGACCTGATTCCGAAAGATGCGGCTGCGGTAATCCAGGATACGTGGCAGGGCGCTCTTCAGCGGATGCAGGTGGAAAAAAGCGTCGCCGCGCTGCGGTCAGCCGCGCAATTCCTTCATTCGTATCTGGCAGCTTCCAAATATTGAACGTCCGTTTAGCCGACTGGTCTATTCGCCACCCGCACTCATGAAGATCGACACGCCCGACTTTTCGTCTCCCTTTCCTGGCCGACCCCTCGCGATTTCGCGCAAGGCATCCGGCAACACTCTCGAGGCAACGGTCAGTCGCCGGCTGGTCGAGCAATACGCCGGGCAACTCCCTCTCGTCTTGATCCGTCGCGCCATGCACGACGCCCATGAACTCGCCGCGGGCACTGGTTTTCCGCACCTCTTTTTCCCTGCCCTCGCTGAGGAGAAGGTGAGTGTACTTTCGAGATTTCTCCTGGAATCCACCGCTACACCCTCCCCATCCCGATCCATTCGCAGCGTCAAAACAAGCCTGCCGCCGCGCCTCAACCGCTCCTCGATTCGGAAGGAGCCAACAGCTGCCTAAGACCATGAACGAACCAATCAACATCAATGCTGCCAGCTTCGAGAAGGCAGTGCTTCAGTCTCCCATCCCTGTCCTGGTGGACTTCTGGGCGCCGTGGTGCGGCCCGTGCAAAATGATCGCGCCGGTGCTCGATCAAATTGCAAAGGAAGGCGCGGGCCGATTCCGGATTGCGAAGGTGAACGTCGATGACGAGCCCGCGCTCATGCAGCGTTTCGCCATCCGTGGCATTCCGGCATTACTGTTCTTCAGCGGAGGTGAGTTGCGGCATCAGATCGCCGGCCTCGCGGGCAAGAAGGTCATCGTCGATCAGCTCACCGCCCTTGAAAGCGTCGCCGCCGCTGGTTGACCGCACCTTTATGCCCACTCCATCTGAACCACAACCCGCCGCGCCTGACCTGACGCGGCGACCGCCGCGCAGTGTCCGTTGCCAGCTCGGAGGCTACGCGCTTCTGCCGCGAATGCTGGATAAAGGTCGCGCCGAAATCGCGGGCACGAATGGCGAGTTCCACTTCGACTGCCCGATCGATCAACACATTCTCAACTATCTCGGACTCGAAGCGGGTGCGCTCCGCGAAGAACTCGCAACGGGCAAAGGCGACGGCGAGATTCTCGAGTGGATCAACGCTCACGCGACCCACAAACGTGCGCCGTGGGAGATCCAGCAGTGGAGCGACTACATGCAACGCCGGGGACCGGACAGCGACGCGGAAACCCTACAGCTCTTCGCGGAGATGGTTGGAAAGTTCACTACCACGCGCGAGGACATCAAGAGCTGGGCAGACCTGCTCGACCTGGACGATCACGTGACCTTCGGGGGCAAAGCGTAGTTCGGCACGCCCCCGGAACCGGATCGTCCGTTCTGTTTAGAGGACGCGGCGCTCGCCGGTGCGTTCCGCCTGCAGCGCGTCCAGCGTTGAGCGGATCTGGGTGAGGAGCTTCTGCTGAGTGTAAGGCTTTGGAATGAAGCCGCGCAGGCCGCGTGCGAGCATCGTCCGCAGGCGGGTTTGTTCCGCGAATCCGCTGCTCAGAACGACGGGAACCTGCGGATCGATCAGCAGGAGTTCCTCGAATACGTCCGAGCCGTCCATCACCGGCATGGTGAAATCGAGAATGATCAAAGAGATCTGATCCTTCAGCTTCCGAAAGGTATCGATCGCCTTAAACCCGTCCGAGGCTGTGACCACACGATAGCCTTCGTCGGTCAGCACTCGTTGGGCGAGCAGGGTCACGAAGTCCTCATCATCGACAATCATGACGAGTTCGCGCGCTCCCATCGGATTGTGGATATTCACGTCACTCGAGCCGATCTGCGGAACGTTCGGAGCCGGTGGGGGCGGGGCAGGTTCCGGAGCGGGCACAAGCTCAAAGGGCGCTACCGAAGCCGCAGCAACGCGCCGTCCGCCACCTGCCCGATCAACCATCAATTGCGTAACCGAAGTCGCTCGTGAGACGCCGCTGCGCAGGATTGCGAAATACTTCGGCGCATCCGGAGTGCCCTGGCAAAGGCTTTCCAGCACCTGACTGGATTCAGAGATGACCTGAAGCAGATTGTTCAGCTCGTTGGCCGTGGCTTTGACCCACTCCAGTTCGTCGGATTCCGCCATTACGCTGTGTCTAAACGCTTTCGTTGCGGCACGCCCACCAGACGCAGCCGAGAAAAGCGCTCACGACAATAAGGAAAAGGGTGAGGGCTAACATGACTGCGGAAGCATCTGCATAAGTGGAACAATGAACACAATTCGTGCCGCTCTAGATGGTGACAGCAAAGAAATCGGCAAAAACCTGGCGATACACTTCGCGCTTCATCTCGGGCAGCCAATCGATGCAGAAATCCACCGGCATGATCCAGCGGAAATCCTGAAACTCGGGGTGTTCCGTCTCAACTTTGATCCCCGAATCGTCGCCCGTGTATTTGCAGAGAAAATAGAGCTGCTCCTTGCCGTGATACCCCTTCTTGGTGCGACCATTACCGAACACATAGCGGTACGGCCCTCGCCGGGAGAGCACGCGAAAGTCGTTTGCGACGACTCCGATTTCTTCCCAAAGCTCCCGCGCCAACGCCTGCTCCGGCGTTTCTCCTTCATCGATCCCACCCTGAGGGAACTGCCACGCACCCGGCACACCGAGGCGCTCGCAGACGAGGATCCGTCCGCCTGCGTTGCGCAGAATGGCCGCGACATTCGCTCGGTATTTCATTTCAGTCGGATTGGATGAACTTCAGACGCATCGCCCTGATCAGTTGCGCCGCGCTCCTCTTGCTCGCTGGTTATCTCGCCTGGCATTGGCAGCCGGAACGCCAGATCCGCGAGCACACTCGGCAACTGCTCAAAGCCGTCGAGCGGCGCAAATGGGATTCGATGCGAACATTGCTCGCCGAGAATTACTCGGATCGCTGGGGCCATGACAAAGAGTTTGTGCTCAAAGGCTGCGAACAGGTGTTTGCGCAATTCCTCTTTCTCAAGGTCGAGCACGAGGTCACCGCCGTGGATCTCGCCACCGGCTGCGCGACGACCCGCGTGAAAATGAGTGGGCAAGGTGGCCCAGCCGCGCAGTTCGTCATGTCCACCGTCAACGGCTTGCCCGAACCGTTCCGGTTCTTTTGGGAACAACGGAGCGGCAAGCCGTGGGACTGGCATTTGGTCAAGGTGGAGCAGCCGACTTTGGAAGTCGCGAGACAGTTCGAGTTCTGAAGTGACGAATCGCCGCGCGTTGACTGCGGCCTTTCTTACCCGGAGGAGATGCGGCATGCATGCACCCATGAAGTTCCTCCCGCTGCTCCTTGCCGGTGCTTTGTTGCACGCCTCCAGTCTGGCGCAAGCGCCAGTTCCTCCGACGCCGAGCGGAACGCAGGCGGCCATTCCGCTCTTCCGCGCAACGCTTCCGGGAGGCACTTACGAGGTAGCCGTTCGCGCGATCATCGCGGTGACGAGCCATGAATATCTGATCGATGGTGCCGTGCGAGTCACCGAGGTGAATATCGACACGAGCGGATCACTGCTCGCGCGGTTCTATTATCTGGAAGTGAACAAGCCCAACACCCCGCTCGGCATTGGCAGCTCAGGCGTGGAGCAAGCGGAACGTTTGCTCAAGGAAGGCGCGGACAAAACCGGTCAGGACGTCTGGAAACGCGTGGTGAAAAACTATCCCACGACGACGCACGCGAGGACGGTGGAGTATCGCGTGGAGAATCTCGAGCAGCTTACCAAGATCTACGACGGCGCCGAGCAGGCACTCCGGCTTCAGCGCGACATGCGCGTGACGATCGAGAAGTAGCTGCGCCTGCTAAATGCCCGCACGCTCGAGCAGCGCGCCGACCACTTTGGTCGCCTCGAAATGCTCAACCGCGATTTCATAGGCAGCACGCGAATGCGTCGCGTAGTCGGCGTTGATCTCCCGCACCGCTTCCGCGATCTCGTCGATCGTCCGGAACGCGAAGAGCCCGCGCCTGCCGCCAAATAGACGAGTGAAGCCAGTCTCCTGCGTAATCACTGGCCGGCCGGCGGCGAGGTAGCAGGCGGAACGATCGCTGAACCAGCCGGTGTTCAACCGCACGTACTGGTCCTTCGCAACCGTGAACTCGCCCTTCGAATTGCGCAAAAACTCACGGTAGAGATCGTGATCGATGCTGAGCTGATCGGGGCTGGTGAAGCGCCAGTCGTGCGCCAGCAGTCGCTCGGTGGTTTCGAGATCTTTCACGCTCGTGGCGAGTTGGAACGGCTCGCCCGCACGGATCGGCGCTTCGATGAACTTCAGGAACTCGAGCGTCTTGCTCCAGAGGTAATGCTCCCCCCTCCACTCGATGTCCTTGAGCCCGCTCGTGTTCCAGTTTGCCACCGAACTGAGCAACGCGCCTTGCAGCGGCGGCGCGTCCGTTTTCCAGAAATCCGTCACCACCGGCTGGCGGGTCGGCCACCATTGAAACGGCTCGGTCGGTAGCGGGCATTCGGGCCGGCCGATGTTTTCGCCGAAGGTAAACAAGGCGTGATGCCGGCCGAGGTATTCGCGGGCTTCGGCGTCACCTTTGTCCACCCGGATCTGCTCCACGCCAGGATCGCTCTCCACGTAAAGAATCCGCTCACACGCCCGCAGGTCGTCGTTCAGTTCCTGCGAGCCGCAGATGTTCAGGATCGCATCCGCCGTTCGGTAAAGCTCGAGCACTTTCGTTCGCGACAATCCATGGCAAGGCTGTTCCGGAAGATACCGCGCGCAGAAGGCCCAACGTTCCTCAAAACCAAACTGCCGGGAGAGTCGCGCCAGCGTGTCGAGCGCGTAGCTGAAGTCGTTGGTGACTTCATAGGTCGTCGGATCGTAGGGCAGCCGTGCCGAATCCTCGATGTAGTAAACTTCATGCCCGAGCCGTTGCAGCCCGACGATGTAATGAATGTGCTGCCAGACGACGCCGGCGATCGGGCAATTGGCCATGAACCCCATGACCACGATGCGTTTACGGGTCATCGGGAGAGCGGGAGATGAACGAGGGATCGTTCGGCGCTCTGCGCAGCCGAGCCATGCACGCTATTTTCCATCAGGCGAGCTGCTTCACCACCACCGCCGGATTCCCCGCCACGACCACATTCGCCGGCACGCTCTTGCTCACGACGGCGCCTGCCGCAACGACCGAGTTTTCGCCGATCGTGACGCCTTTCAAAATCACGGCATTCATCCCAATCCAGACATTGTCCTCGATGATCACGGGCGCCGTTTTCAGCGGCGGCCGCGCGGGTCGATCTTTGTAGAAAGGCGCGAGCGCCATCGTGTCGATCCGGCGTTGGGCCGCATCGATCGGATGGAAGTCGGAATCGGCAATGCCGACATTCCACGAGACGAGGCAATGCCGGCCGATCTCGATCCGCTCATCCGCCATGATCAACGCGCCATTGAGCAGCGTGAAGTCACCGATCTTGCACGAACCATTCGCGCCAAGTGCGAACGACACGCCGGCATAACACGAGACGTGCATGCCGAGCTCCACCGCCAGCTCCCGCTTGCTCCGCATGAAGCGAAAGATCTGCGCGGTTTCGCAATAGAGCCCTTCACCCCACGTGACGTTTTCCGGGATCGGATGCTGCCACCAGTCGCTCTCCACTCGGCGGTCCGCGGTGATGTTGCTCATACGTGTGGGTTCAAACAGGAAAGCCGTGCGCGGCAAAGCGCCGAGTGCGCATTGAGCCGGGATCGCCAAGCCTGCCGCGCCGCTCGGCGCCTACTTCCCAAACACCTTCGCGAAGAACGCCTGCATCTCCGCCCACGACTTCTTGTCCGCCTCTTCCTGGTAAGCGTTGCCCTTTGATTTGTCGTTCCCAGCCCCCGGATTTGTGAAGCTGTGCACCGCGCCTGGATAGCTGACGAACTGCATATCGACTTTCGCCTTCTGCATCTCCTCTTTGAAGGCCGCCTGCTCGGCTGGCTTCACGTAAGGATCGTCCTCGCCGTGGCAGACGAGCACCTTTGCTTTCACCGCGCCCGGAGCCGCCGGCATCGTTGTGCCGAGCCCACCATGGAAACTCACCACCGCCGCGACCGGCGCTCCGCTGCGCGCCAGCTCCAGCACCGTCGTTCCGCCGAAGCAATATCCGATCGCCGCGGTCTTCTGCGCATCGACGTTCTTTTGCTTCAGCAGCTGATCAAAGCCGAGCGTCACGCGTTTGCGGAGCAACGGCAGATCGCCTTTGAAACTGCCCGCTTGCTTCGCGGACTCCTGCGGATCGGAGGGCCGCACGCCTTTCCCATAAATGTCTGCCGCGAAAGCCACGTAACCGAGTTCCGCGAGCATGGTCGCGCGGCGCTTCGCGTAATCCTGCAAGCCACCCCAATCATGCACCACCAGCACGCCCGGTCGCGCGCCCGTCTTTTCGTCATCGTAAGCGAGGAAACCTTCCAGCGGCGTGTCGCCATCCTGATACGTGATCGTCTCGGTCTTGATCCTGGCCTGTGCGGAAAAGCTAAGCGCGGTAAAGACGACGAGGGCGGGGAGCAGGGCTTTCGGAATCATGGCGGCAGTTTAGAAAGCGCCGGCGCCGACGCAAAGCCAAAGGAACGCGCCCCCAGCAAACAACCGTCGCCTCTAATTGAGGCAGCACGGACCGCGGGGCTGGGGTTGCCGCCGCTTCGGGCGAGCCCCTGCTGTTTGGTTTCGCTTTTCGAGCGATGTCAACTCAGGCAGCCTTATCCGAATGAAAACGCAGACC
>JAQGOK010000116.1 GCA_028293645.1 Chthoniobacter sp. | reverse complement strand
CCACGCCTTCGCAGGACTTGGTGCTCGGTTGTTATTACCTGACGCAGAACCCGCGCAAGCTGCTCGGCTCAAAGGAGCCCGATCGCATGTCTTTGTTCGCTGATGCGAGCGAAGTGGAGTTCGCGATGACGGAAGGCGCCGTGAAGGTTCACGACAAGATCCGTTACAAGAACCCTGATCTAGGGAAGCAGACGGTTTTCGGCGACTCGACCTCTCGGGTTATCGAGACCACTGCCGGCCGTGTGATCTTCAATCAGATCTGGCCGGACGGCGTTGGTTTCTTCAACAAAGCGTGCGGCAAGAAGCAGGTTTCCGACGTCATCTTCCGCACTTACCAGGCGGCGGGGCACCAGGCGACGGTCGATACGCTCGATCGGCTTAAGGAGCTTGGCTTCTATTGGGCGATGAAGGCGGGCGTTTCCATCGGCATCATCGACATGATCATTCCGAAGGAGAAGCAGCTCGAGCTGGATAACGCTTACAAGCAGATCGCGGTGGTCGAGAAGCAGTACCGCCAGGGCATCATCACCGATGGCGAGCGTTACAATAAGATCATCGACGTGTGGACTCACGCTGGTGAGGAGATCTCGAACGTCATGTTCCGGACCCTCGAACACAACGAGGGCCGCAAGGAGCTGAATCCCGTCTTCCTCATGGTCGACTCCGGCGCCCGCGGCAATCGCCAGCAGGTGAAGCAGCTCGCCGGTATGCGCGGTCTGATGGCCAAGCCTTCTGGCGAGATCATCGAACGTCCGATTACCTCGAACTTCCGCGAAGGTCTGACGGTGCTCGAATACTTCATCTCGACGCACGGCGCCCGCAAAGGTCTCGCCGATACCGCACTTAAGACGGCGGACTCAGGTTACCTCACACGTAAGCTGGTCGATGCGTCGCAGGACGTCATCATCAACGAGCCAGATTGCGGCACGACTCAAGGCATTGTCGTTCGCCCGATCTATGAAGGCGACGAAGAGGTTGTTGATCTCGCAACTCGCCTGATCGGTCGCTGCAGCTGTGAAACGGTGAAAGATCCGGTGACTGGCTCGGCGCTCGTGAAGAAGAATCAGATCATGGACGAGAAGACGGCTAACGCGATCGAGAAGATCGGCGTGGAGCAGCTCAAAATCCGTTCTGTTCTGACCTGCGAATGCAAGCGCGGCGTCTGCGCCAAGTGCTACGGCCGCAACCTCGCCACTGGCCAGATGGTCAAGCTCGGCGAAGCCGTTGGCATCATCGCTGCGCAGTCGATCGGTGAACCTGGCACGCAGTTGACCATGCGTACCTTCCACATCGGTGGCGTTGCCTCGGGCACGTTCAAGCAGCCGATCGTGAAGGCGAAGAATGACGGCGACGTCCGCTTCAACGACCTCCGCGTGGTGCAGAATCTGGAAGGCCAGTGGATCGCGCTGAACAAGAACGGCAACATCACCCTGCACAGCAAGGACGGTCGCGAGATCGAGCGTTACAACATCGTCGTCGGCAGCACCATCTCAGTGGCAGACGGCGGCCATGTGAAGAAGGGCGAAGCGTTCGTTCAATGGGATCCGCATAACGTTCCTATTCTCACCGAGAAGACGGGGCGCGTGGAGTTCCGCGACATGATTCCCGGTGTAACCGTGAAGAGCGAAATCGATGAGCAGACTGGCCTCAAGGGAACGGTCGTCATCGAGCACAAAGAGGATTTGCACCCGCAGATCGTGCTCATGGACGAGAAGACCAAGGAGGTGCTCGCCAGCTATTCGATTCCCGCGGGCGCTCACGTTGCCGTGCAGGAGCACAAGAAGGTGCAAGCCGGCCAGCTTCTCGCGAAGACTCCGCGCAAGGTCGCGAAGACCAAGGACATCACCGGCGGTCTGCCGCGTGTGGCCGAACTCTTCGAGGCACGCCGCCCGAAAGACGCGGCGGAGATCGCGAAGATCGACGGCGTCGTCGAGATCGGCGGCACGGTGCGCGGCAAGCGCAAGATCATCGTCAAAGACGTGGAGACCGAAGCTGAGGAAGAACACCTCGTGCCGCTCAACAAACACATCATCGTCTTCAAGGGCGACTTCGTGAAGAAGGGCCAGCAGCTGACGGAAGGTCCTATTCCTCCGCACGACATCCTCGATGTCCTCGGGCCACAGGCGCTCCAGGAGCACATGGTCAACGAAGTGCAGGAAGTCTATCGCCTCCAAGGCGTGGAGATCGCCGACAAGCACATCGAGATCATCGTCCGCCAGATGCTGCGCAAGGTGAAGATCACCGAGCCCGGCGACACGACGCTCCTCTGGGGCGATCAAGTGGATCGTCTCGCCTTCGAGAAGGAGAACGAACTGGTGGTCGAAAAGGGCGGCAAGCCGGCGGAAGCCGTGCCTGTGCTGCTTGGCATCACCAAGGCGTCTCTGGAAACGGACTCGTTCATCAGTGCCGCTTCCTTCCAGGACACCACGCGTGTGCTGACTGAGGCCGCCACCTTGGGTCGCGTCGATAACCTCCGCGGGTTCAAAGAGAACGTCATCATGGGTCATCTGATCCCTGCAGGGACCGGCTTTCCCGAGCATCGCGATATCAAAATCGTGCATCTCGGCGACCAGCTTGGCGAACCCACCGACGCCGAGCACGAGCCAGCGCTCGGCTAATCCAACAACTCGTTACGAAAAGGGGCGGCTCACCAGCCGCCCCTTTTTCGCGTCCCTACCTTTACGATGATGAGCATAGCCACCAAGACAGGAGATGATGGGACAACCGCATTGCTGTTCGGTCGCCGCGTGTCGAAGACTGATGCGCGAGTCCGGGCTTGCGGTAGCGTCGATGAACTCAACGCGGCGCTTGGAACGGTCCGCGCGACGGTTGCGGATGAGACGTTGAACGGCGCCGTGCTTTCGATCCAGCAGGAGCTGGTGATCCTCATGGGCGAAATCGCGGTCCTGACCGAAGACCGGACGCGTTATCAGGCCGGTGGATACCGCTTTGTCGAACCAGCCATGGTGGATCGTTTAACTGCGATCATCGATGACCTCGAAAAGAACCAGCGCATCAGCTACGACGGATGGGCGACTCCTGGCGCGACCGTCGGTAGCGCTGCGCTGGACGTTGCGCGGACGGTCTGCCGACGCGCCGAGCGCGAAGTGATCGCGCTGCGAGAGACGGGCGCGGAGGTGAATCCCGAGATCATTCGGTTTCTAAACCGACTGTCCGATCTTTGCTGGCTTTGGGCGCGGTGGATTGAGACGCGGGCCGGCGAAGGTCCGATGGGTGCATAGGCCCAGCGCCTGCCGCCTCCGTCCAGCCTCTCGGTCTGCGGCGGGAAATTCCGCTGAATGTCCCTTGTGTTGAGCACGGGCAGCGGCACCATAGCGACGCACCCGGCATGTATCCCCTCCTCCGCGTCATCTTGTTGCTGCTCGTTTGCGTCGGCTCCGCACTTGCCGCCGCGCCGAGCGTCACCGATCCCACGGCGAATCCGCTGCCGGAAGGACGGGCGACACTCAGCGCGAAGGTGACCGCCAACGGTGACTTCACCACGGTCACGTTCCACTACGGGCTCAGCGACAAATACGGCTCGACCCGTTCGACCACCGCCAATGGGACTGCGGCTGGCGAGACGGTTTCGGTGGAAGTGAGCGATCTGATTGGGGGACAGGAATACCACTTCAAGGTGATCGCCTCCAACTCCGACGGGACTAGCGAGACCGCGGATGGAATCTTTGTCGAGCCGGCGTACCTCCCGACGCTCCAGCTTCTCGCACCGGCCAATCTAGGCGCGGGAAAGGTAATCCTGCGTGCAAGAGTCACGACCAACGGCTCCGGGCCGGGTGAGGTCTTCTTCCTTTACGCGCCACCCACTCCGCCCGAGTTGGCGACTGATCCCGTGGGGGTTGATCAGGACACCATTGGTCAGCTGATCGAAGCGGAACTCAGCAACCTGAAGCGCAACGTGACTTATAGCTATCGGCTCATTTATCGGGAGCCGAACAAGCCGGACCGCAGTTCGGATATCCAGACTTTCACCACTGCGAACCTCGCGCCGGTCGCGACGGCCGATGTGTTCAGTCTGGCGAACATCCAACCGATCACTCTCGACGTGCTGAAGAACGACCGGGACGGCGACAGCGATCCGATCAAGCTGGTCTCGGTCACGGATCCTGAACATGGCACCGCGCTGATCCGGGGCGATAAGGTCGTTTACACGCCTGATTCCACTTTTCGGGGCAGAGACACGTTCGAGTATGGGATCGAGGATGACTTCGGTGGCTCCGCTACAGGTGTGGTCACCATCCGATCGCCGCGCGCGTCGTTGAGCGGGATGCACGGCGGATTGCTCAAGGATGAAAAAGGGCGCGACGTAGGCTACTTGCAAATCAACGCTCTTCCCGGAGGCGCATTCACGGGAACATTGAAGATCGGCAACGAAACGTATGGCTTCCAAGGCATGCTCACCGCGGACGGAAAGTATCGCGGCAGCGTTTTCGTGGATGGCGAAATGATCTCGTTCAGCCTGAACACCACGCAGACCGATCTCGGCACGAACATCATCGCGGATTTTGGGAACGGTCGCTGGATGTCCGATGCCAGCTTCACGGATGCGGAAGTCGCGCGGCGCGCGGAGTTGGCTGGGCGTTACACGGTGCAGCTCCCCGGCGGTGGCACCTCCGCCGATAGCGGCACGGACGCGGTTGATCCGGACCAGCCGGATGCGGAGCCAGGCGAGACGCAGTTGCTGCCGGAGGGCACCGGTTGGGCGGCGATCAAGATCCGCGAGGATGGATCCGCGAAGATCAAGGGCCGGCTGCCTGATGGCAGTTCCTTTTCCACGCGCGGTCTGCTGGTCGCAGGAGCCGACGGTGCGCAGGTGATCTTCTATGATGAAGTGGACGACTCGCGGGTGGTCGCATCGTTCACCTTGGGCGCGAGCGTCAGCGGCAACCTGCGGATCGATCGCGACAAATCGAGCAACGAGCTTTTCCCGAAAGGATTCGACGTGAATGTCGCAGTTACGGGGGCGGCCTATGTTCCGTCGGAAGAAGGCATCACCGGCAGCGGCGAGAGTGAAGACGCGACGATCACCTTTTCAGGCGGAGGTTATTCCGGAACTTACTCACGAACGATTCGGGTGGACGAAAACGGCAAGGTCAAGGTGCCGGAGCCGAACTCCGAATTGCTAAGGGTGAAAATCGATCGCGAGAGCGGACGCTTTCAGACGAAGCTCAAGCTGGATGACTCCGGCAAGCGCTTGAAGGGAAGCGGCGTGCTCGTCCAAGGCAGCGGCCTGAACGGCGCCGGCCTCTTCAAAGGACCGACGCAGACCGGAAAGATCACTCTCTCACTCGGAGTTGTTACCCCGCCGGCCCCAGAACTGCCTCCTGATCCGGATCCGGTCGTGGACCCAGATCCTGGCGTGGTTCCGGATCCAGTGCCGTAGGTCCCGTTGATGCAACGAGTCAGCGCTGACTAATCGTCGCTCGAAGTCGCGTTCGGATTGGCAGTAGCCGTGACGCCTGTCTCATTTCTCTCCCGAGCCTCCAGCTTTTCCCTCAGGCAAACTCCGTCGCTCGGCGCTTACTTCCCGCCGCCCGCCTGCGCCTCATCGAAAAGTGCCCGCCAGTAGTCGAGGCGCTCCTTCACGCGCTTTTCGTAACCTTGCTCACCTGGATCGTAGTAACGACGACCTTCGGGCAGGTAAGCCTGTGGGACATAGGCGCCTTCGTGATCGTGGCTGTACTGGTAGCCGGTGTGGCCGAGCACTTTCTTCGCGCGCTTGCTGCCGCCGTCGCGGAGGTGGCGCGGCACGGCGAGCGTCACACCTTCCTGAACCTCTTTTTTCGCGGCCAGAATCGCCGCATAAGCGCGGTTCGATTTCGGAGCAGTCGCGAGGTAAACCGTTGCGTGGGCGAGCGGGATCTGCGCCTCGGGTAAGCCGACGAATTCCACCGCCTGCTGAGCGGCCACCGCGAGCACGAGACCCTGTGGATCGGCCATGCCAATGTCTTCGCTCGCCGAGATCACCAGGCGGCGTGCGATGAAACGGATGTCTTCCCCGGCGTAGAGCATCTTCGCCAGCCAGTAGAGCGCCGCGTCCGGATCGCTGCCACGGATGCTTTTGATGAAGGCGCTGATCGTATCGTAGTGCTGGTCGCCATCCGCGTCGTAAACGACCGCCTTTTTCTGAATGCTCTCCTCAGCGACAGAGCGATCGATCCGCACCACACCGTCTGGGTCAGGCGGCGTGGTGACGACCGCAATCTCGAGCGCGTTCAGGCACCTGCGAGCATCGCCATCAGCGGTCACCGCGAGATGCTCGAGCGCCTCCTCCGTAGCTTCGATGGGCAGCTTGCCCAAACCCCGTTCACGATCGATGAGGGCACGCCTTTGCACCGCCATCAAATCCGCAGGCGCCAGCGGTTCGAGTTGAAACACCTGCGATCGCGAAACGAGCGGTGAGTTGATGTAGAAAAACGGATTGTGGGTCGTCGCGCCGATCAGGCGCACTGTGCCCCGCTCGACATCCGGCAGCAGCACATCCTGCTGTGCTTTGTTCCAGCGGTGGATTTCATCGATGAACAGGATCGTCTTGCCGGCACCATTGCTTAGACGATTCCCCGCTGCGGCGATCACCCGCCGTAGATCGGCCACGTTACTCTCCACGCCACTCAACCGCTCAAAACGCGAACTGGTCGCGAGCGCGATGATCTCCGCGAGGGTGGTCTTCCCGGTCCCGGGAGGGCCGAAAAGGATGATCGAGGAGATCCGATCGGC
Organism: Chthoniobacter sp.; assembly: GCA_028293645.1. Classification (GTDB taxonomy): domain Bacteria; phylum Verrucomicrobiota; class Verrucomicrobiia; order Chthoniobacterales; family Chthoniobacteraceae; genus Chthoniobacter. The sequence goes on along the minus strand of JAQGOK010000116.1, from coordinate 2,659 downwards.
TTCGATCGCGCGACGCAGCAGTTTCCCCGGCGCGAGCAGATGCGCCTGACCCGCATACTCGTCGAGCGTCCGAGGGCGCATACGCTGCGCAAGCGGCGCAGCGGAGTCCTCAGGCGGGACCGCAGCGGAAGCGAAAAGATCAGACACGAGTCGGCCAAGCTACTCGCTCCGCATGGATCTGACGAACCGCTAGTCGAAGAAAGAGGCGACCCGAGACATGCCGGCTGTTAGATTTCAGCCTGACCTCCACGTCCTATGAATACCGTCCTCGTTCCAATCGATTTCTCCGATGCCACTGAACCGGTCGTCAAAACCGCGCGCGCTCTTGCCCAGGCGTTTGCCAGCCGGATCGTACTGTTGCACGTGGCTGAACCCGATCCGGATTTCATCGGATTCGAACCGGGTCCGATCACGGTGCGGCAAAGCGTCGCGCGGGACTTCAAGGCTGAGCACCAACGACTCGACGAGCTCAAAACGGCCATCGCCGCTGATGGCGGCGAGGTGTTGGCACTGCACATTCAGGGGGCAACCGTAGTGAAGATTCTGCAGGAAGCCGAGCAGCAGGGTGCATCCTGGATTGTCATCGGCACGCACGGTCACGGCGCGTTTTACGAGCTACTGGTCGGCAGCGTTGCACAGGGAGTGATCAAGGGGGCGAGTTGCCCCGTGGTGGTGGTTCCGGCGCAACAAGGCGCGCACTGAAGCCGGCGAACTCACGGTCAGATCTCGAACGCCAACGCGCCCGCGTCTGGCGCCGCACGCAACATGTCCTCAAGCGTGCGGCTTTCGAAAAGCGTTGTGAGTTCGCGATGGAGTTCCGTCATCGTATGCCGCAACGGACAGGTGCGTGGATCCGGGCAGGTGCAACGCTCCAGCGGCCGATCGATTGCGCAGGCGACCAGGGCGAGCGGTCCATCGAACACCCGCAATACTTCCGCAATCGTTACGTCGCCCGCCGCTTTCAAAAGTGTGTAGCCGCCGCCGACCCCGCGCTTGCTGGTCAGCAGACCCGCGTGCCGCAGCGACAGAAGAATCTGCTCGAGAAACTTGACCGGAATATTCTCCCGCACACTCAGCTCCTGGATCGACCAACAGCGTGGCTGCCGCGCCATCGCGAGCAGCGCGCGCAATGCATACTCAGCTTTCCGCGAAATGCGCATGAGACCGGTTCACGAGCCGCCTCGAATACTCGCTGCCGCCGACGGCACATAGCGAATCTTCGGACCAACTCCCTCGTAAATGGGCGCGTCCGCTGCGCGTTTGCTGGCGCAACCCACAAGTCCGGTCACCAGGCAGCCCAGCATCAAAAACAGAAAAACAAAACGCACGGCGGGAAAGTAATCATGCCCGCGCGCACTGGCCAGTGCTTGTGTGAAATCCTGATCTACAGGTTGCAAAACTGGGTGAGCGCGTGCACGTTCGGGGCCTCCCAAAAACGGGGGCGTACTGGTTTCGACTGTTGACTCGAGACGCAGGCGGCATGTCGTGGAAGTCTGGTTGGCCACGTTAAACTCCCGGACAAATCGATAAACGCGAAAGCTAATATCACCGAAGTGGACTTCTCGGGTAATTCCGAGCAGTACGCTCTTGCGGCTTAATTGACCGCAGCGTGGATGCATCAACGCCTGCTAGATGCATCTGCGACGACAGCAGGCTGGCCCGAGTGCGGTGTGACCGCGCACGAGGGCGAGAAAATATCGTGGACGCTCGAAGCACGAAAGCCCGCCCGTTGGCGTTCGTGTTTCTAAATCAAAAGCGTGGCTAAACATGTAGAAGCTTGTGGCAAAAGCCATCAGGACAGGGGTTCAACTCCCCTCGCCTCCACCTTTTTGACAGAGAGAAAGGATTCGGACTGTGAGTTTGTGACAAAGTGGGTTCGTGAAAGAGCCGCTACGCGTGGTCGCTGTCAAAGGGCATGAGATTTCCACCTACCGCCTTACGTCGGGCAGGTGCATGGTCGTCTGGTACGACTCGGACGGGCGTCGACAGCGGCGTTCCCGGTCGACTCTGAAGGAGGCGGAAGAGTTGGTTACCGAGGTGTCGGGCGCTCTCAAAGACAAGGTCAATGGTGCGATCACGCTGGACGACCGTCAGTCCTACAACCTCGCCCGCGAACTCGTGGAGCCGTTCGGCTGCACTCGCCTGCTGCCATCCGGGCCCCTGCTCGAACCAATTGGCCAGCACGGGGCGATAGCTCATCGGGACCAGGCTCGGGCCATTCCTTCTCCTTTTCGTTCTTCGCCTGGCGTTACTTGGTTGTCTCACCCGCCCCTTTCTTGAGCGTCACCTCGAGGTTCTTGTAAGTGATGACGCTCTGCTGGGTGCATCGGAGCTGTCGGTCACCCTCGCCCGGTACGTAGCTGTGGTAACTGAAGGCGATCTGTCGCCACCTCGCCAGCAACCCCGCCTCGAAGTAGGCGCCGGCATCCTGGGAGACAGCGGAGCGGCGCTGAAGCTTCTCAGCCTGCCGCCGTTAGTGACGCGGGGCGACATCGACCAGCCGCGTCACGATCACGTCACCACCGATTTGCACTTTCACGCCCCTCGTGAGGCCCATTTCGTCATAATCGTTGAGCGTGCCGAGCCCCGCCCACGCCGCGCCGATGACATCCGCTTTGAAGCGCAACGTCCGGCCTTGCAGGAAGCCAGCGCCAGCCCG
>JAQGOK010000098.1 GCA_028293645.1 Chthoniobacter sp. | reverse complement strand
CTGCGCTGGCCATTGCGCCGGTTCACTGCCAACGTCGCGCCGCCCATGGAAGCAACGTCCGCGTCTGTCGCCTCGCCCTCGCCTGCCGTTCTTTCCGTGCGGGGATTGCGGCGGCACTTCGGAAGGGTGCCGGCTGTCGATGGAATCAATCTTGATGTTCACGAAGGCGAAATCTACGGCTTCCTCGGCGTCAACGGAGCCGGCAAGACCACGACCATTCGGCTGCTGCTCGGCATCATCGCGGCGGAAGCCGGCACCATCTCCCTGCTCGGCGAGACGACGCGTCGGACCTCGGTCGCGCAAAAGCGCCGCATCGGCTACGTCTCGCAGGAGCAGCATTTCTATCCATGGATGACCTGCGCGGCGCTCGGTCGGTTCGTCGGGGCGTTTTATCCGACGTGGGACGCGTCGGAATTTGCGCGACTGCTCGGGGTCCTTGAAGTGCCCGTGGATCGCCGCGTCTCACAACTCTCCGGCGGCATGCGCGCCAAGCTCGCGCTGGCGCTCGCTCTCGCGCCGCATCCGGCCGTGCTCATCCTGGATGAGCCGACCGCGGGACTCGATCCGCTCGCCCGCCGCGAGTTTATGCAACTCATCGTCGCACAAGCCCGGCAGCATCGCCGCACGACCTTTTTCTCGTCGCATCTGATCGATGAAGTCGAGCGCTGTGCGGATCGCGTCGGCATCATTCATCAAGGCAGCATGCGCTTCGAAGGCTCACTGGAAGAACTCCGTGCGACCGTTCGCCGTGTCCGCGTGCCGACCGGGGTCGATTTTGCCTGGCCCGCGGAGTTCGAGTTGTGGCGTGAGGAGCCGCTCGAAAATGAACGCAACCTCATCCTGCGCGCTCCGTCAGCGGCGTGGCAGGCGCTGACTCTGCCGCCTGGCGCATCCGCAGAAGCCGTGTCGCTGGAGGATGCCTTCATCGGGTGCGTCGGTGCGCGCATCGTCCAAATATGATCCGCGGCCTGCTCGCGAAGGAGCTGCACCAGCACGCCGTCACGCTCGCTTTTCTCGCCCTCCTGATCTTCGGCGGCCTGACGCTGATCACGGGGCACGACATGATTCGGCGCGCCGGCGGAGGCCTCGATGCGTTGCGATTGCTGCACTACACTTGCGTACCGCTCGCCTGCCTGGTGCTCGGCCAGGCGCTCATTGCGACGGAGTTTCGGCAGAAGACGCAACTCTTCCTCGAAGGTCTGCCCCTCCCGCGCTGGCGCATGCTCGTGGTGAAGTTCTGCCTCGGTCTCGCGGTGATGTTGGCCACGATGGGCGTCGCGCTGGCGATCGCCTGGTGGCGGGCACGGGAAGCGGAAGCGATGACGCCGCGGTTCGCCACGCTGCTCGCTCTGAAGTCGGCCGGCTGGGTTTGGTTTTTCTACACGCTGTGCTTTGCGCACGCATTCCTTGGACGTTACCGCATGACGTTCGGGGTCATCCTTGGCTTCGCTTTGATCTGTCTCCTGACCTTGGGCGTGCGCGTTTCAGAGTTCGGTCCTTTCGCGTTGGTTGATCAGCGCTTTGCCTACGAGCGGCACGTGTTTCCAGCAACGGCGCTCGCCGTCACAGGGCTCGCGGGAGCCGGCCTGGCGGCGCTCGGCTTCGCACTCGGACTGGTCCGCGATGCCACGGTGGCGACGTTGCTCGCAGAGAAAATGTCCTCCCGCGAAAAGGTGACCATGACGCTGCTCGTCGTCGTCGGGTTGATGGTTGGGACCTATCTTTACGAATATCGCCGCACCACGACTCCGGTGCAGATGCCGGGCGCGATCGAGGTCGTGCGTGAGCCGGCGAAAGTGCTGGCTTCCGCCGCAGTCGATGCGCCGAGCCGGGCGGAACTCGCCGCGCTGGATGCCGTCGCGATCCACGCTGCCCAAGAGTTGCAAGCGGTGGGGCGTTATCTCGGGTGCCCTTCGCTGCCCATCGTTTTCATCGTGCATCGCCGCGATTTTGCCGGGGGTGTTTTTGAAAAGGGCGATCTCAAGGCCGCGCAGGGCGTGATGGTGCGCGCAAACCTTACCGACCCCGGATTCCGCAACGACCAGCTCGATGCGTGGCTGCTGCGCGAAGTGCTGCTCGCGCACACCAGCGGCTTTGCGGGCCGCGAGCGGAATGCGTGGCTGTTCGACGGTTTGCAATGGTGGTGGCCGCAGTCGCGCGGCGGAACGGTGGCGTTGGATCCCGCGGCGCGTGAGGCTGCACGGGCCGCGATGCCGTCGGACTTTGCGCCGCGGCATCTGCACGCGTGGCTTTCGCTCCGCCAGCAACTCGGGGAAGACCGTGCGCGCGCGCTGGCGGGCAGTGGCCTTGCTGCCCTGGCGGAACTGAAGGGGCCCGAAAGTTGCCAACGTCTGCTCGCCGCCAGCTTCGCGGCGCCGTTGGCCGCAAACGCTCGCGGCTGGCTGCGCGACGCGCTCCATCCCGCCTCCCACCGTCTCCGCGACGCCGCGGGGATGAATGAAGCGAGGTTCATCGCAGCGTGGCGCACCGCACTCGCCCAGCCATGATGCGGGCTCTCTTCATCAAGGAACTGCGCGGGTTGCGACCGTTCGCACTCTGCATCGTCGGCATCATGGTGGTGTCCCTGGTTTACCTCGTGGCGACCGAAGCTCCGGACGAGCAGCTCCTCGTGCCGCCGGCGTGGCTCACCGAGAATCAAGCAGGCGTGTTCTTCCTGCTCTTGCTCTTCAGTCTCATGCTCGGCGCCGGCTTGCTGATCAATGAACGCGAACAAGGCACGCTTGCGTTTCTCGATGGTCTGCCGCTCTCGCGCACGCGCCTCTTCGTGGCGAAAGTGACCGCTGCCCTCGCGATGCTCTCGCTCATCCCAATCCTCGGAATGGGTACTGAACTCCTCCTCGCGGCGCTCTCCCGCACGTCCCTCGCGCCATCGTTGCACTGGACGTTCGTGGGTGTGCAATGCGCCCTGCAGATGCTCGCGTCGGCTTACTTGCTGGCGTTCGCGCTGGTGCTCTCCTTCTCGCGCGGCTGGTTCGCGCTCCTCGCAGGCACGGTCTTCTGGGGTTTCCTTTGGCTGCGGCAACTCGAAATTCCGTGGGTTGCGAACCTTGATCCGTATGCGCTGCTGGGACCGGGATTGATCGACGAGCGAGTGCTCGTTTCGTGGCCCCAGATCGGGGCGCTCACCGCGGCGACTTGCGTGCTGCTGGCGCTGGCCTGGATGGGCTTCCTCAGTCTCGGTGATCGCGTGCAGCTCGCTTCGGAGCGGCTCGGCCGCTGGCGATTCCTTCGCGTATTCGGCACCGGCTTGAAGCTGCTCGCGCCAGTCGTCTGGATCGCGGCGATTGTGCGTCTGATGGGCAACATCGAGCGGGATGAGGCGAAGGAACCGGCAATGATGCCGCTCGGGGAATACGCCTTTTCACGACGTGAGACGCAGCATTACGAATTCCTCTTCCGCTCCGCCCAGTGGGACCAAGCGAAGGAGCTGCTCGACGCGGCGGACGAGGTCCACGAGGAAGTCGCTGAGTTTCTCGGCGGTACGCCGCCGCCGGTGAGGATCGTCGTGGATTTGGCCAGCCCCATCCTGCCGCATGCGGCTGGGCAGACCAATTGGACAAAAATCCGGATGCCGATTGAGGCAGGTAGCGATCTCGCCGAGCGTCGTCGTACCCTCGGCCACGAGACTGCGCACGTTTTCATCGAGCAACTCGGCGAAGGGCGGCTGACGAGTCGTTTCAACAACATCCGATTTCTGCACGAAGGCCTCGCCACCCACATCGAGCACGAACTCTACGCCGGGCCTCGCCTGCGGGCACAGCAAAGACGGGCGGTCGCCGGCGCCTGGTCGCGTGGGCGGATTCCACTGGGACTGCTCAGCGACGATCGCGAACTGACTCGCACACGGGATCCGTTGCTGGTCTATCCGCTGGGCGAAGTCTTTGCGCGCGCGCTGATCGCCGCCCATGGACCCGAAGCGCCGGCGCGATTGCTCCGCGCCTTTGCCCGCGACGACGCACCGCCCGGTTTGAAAGACGCCGCGCTTTGGCGCGACACCATGCAGGCCGCCGGATTGAACATCGAGCGCGTGGTGGCGGGCTACGAATCGACGTGCGCAGAGATGACCGCCCAGGAGGAAAAGTTTGTGAAACGCCTGCCGCGGATCTCTGCGACTGTCGCAGTTGAAGGCGCCAAAATTGTCCTGCGGCCGACCTTCACCGGGGTCGCGCCTGGCGAGATGGTCTGTGCGGTTGAACCGTCCGAGCCTGTTGGCCCGCCCATCAGCCTGCTCTCCCGACAGGAAGATGGAAGCTTCACGATCGAGCGGTCGCGACACACCAAAGCAACCCTGCGTTTTCTCCTCGGCTGGCGGACTCCAACGACCGCGCACCCGATTTTCGAACCATGGGCTGAATCCCCGGTTAACTAGTTGGAGCCACGGGAGATCTGCTACTTCGATCGAACTGCCTGTCCGCGGTAGCTCGCAAAGAAAAAGACAAAGACGGCGATGGTGCTGATGCAAAGGCCACCCCAAAAGAGCGGCCATTCGTTCGCGCCTTGAGTGCGGCAGGCTTCGCGCCACCAACCGCTGCCAAGATAACCGATGAGGTTTCCGAACCCGCTGATCATCAGGGTCAACAAGGCCTGGGCGCGGGCGCGAAGGCGCGGATCAATGCGTTGCTCGAGATAGATTTGCGCGGTGATGAAATAGAGCGTGAAGGCGAAGCCGTGCAGAAGCACGCCGATCAAAAGCGCATTGCGGTCGTTCAGCGCGAAGAGCGCGTAGCGGACGATCGCGAAGACGATCCCGGCCAGGAAGACGGTTTTGAGTCGGACCCGAACGAGCCTCGCCGCGAGGCCCAGCCTGCAGATCACCTCACCGATTTGGCCGAGCGACATCACCGCCGTGGCGTGCTGGACCCCGACCGCCTGGAGGTGAATCGGCGTGTAAGGATAGAAGGCCGCGAGCGGCGCATTGAAGAGCGCGGCGGTGATGAAGACCGCGCGGTGATCGCGATCCCGGAAAAGCCCCAGCGCTTCCAGGCCAAACAAGT
>JAQGOK010000005.1 GCA_028293645.1 Chthoniobacter sp. | reverse complement strand
TTATCAAGTGACCGGTTTCTTCGCGCCGACGAGTCGTTTCGGGAATCCCGACGAGTTCCGGTATTTCGTGGATCGTGCGCACCAAAAGGGAGTCGGGGTGATCCTCGATTGGGTGCCCGGGCATTTTCCGAAGGACGTGCATGGTCTGGCGGAGTTTGACGGGACCGATCTCTACGAGCATGCCGATCCGCGCAAAGGCGAGCACATGGATTGGGGAACGCTGATTCCGAATTACGGCCGCAATGAAGTCCGAAACTTCTTCATCGCCAACGCCCTGTTCTGGCTCGCCGAGTATCATATCGACGGTCTGCGCGTGGATGCGGTGGCTTCGATGCTTTACCTCGATTACTCCCGGAAGGCTGGCGAATGGGTGCCGAACGAGCACGGCGGCCGGGAGAATCTGGAAGCCATTTATTTCCTGAAGCGCTTCAACGAAGTCTGCTACGAGCGGCATCCCGGCATCATGACGATCGCCGAGGAATCCACCGCATGGCCTGGAGTATCACGGCCGACTTACCTTGGAGGCCTGGGGTTTGGCCTGAAGTGGAACATGGGCTGGATGCATGACTTCCTGAACTACATGTCGATGGATCCGGTGCATCGACGCTTCCATCAGGGCGAAATCACCTTCTCACTCGTGTACGCATTTCATGAGCACTTCGTGCTCGTGCTTAGCCACGATGAGGTCGTGCACGGCAAAGGTTCGCTGATCACCAAGATGCCGGGCGATGTCTGGCAGCGGTTTGCAAACCTGCGGATGTTTTACGCCTGGATGTATGCCCATCCCGGAAAGAAACTTCTCTTCATGGGGTGTGAGTTTGGCCAATGGCGCGAGTGGAATCATGACTCCAGCCTGGACTGGCACCTGTGCGATCTGCCCGAGCACGACGGACTGAAGCGCTTTGTTCAGCACCTTAACTGGCTCTATCGGAACGAACCGGCGCTCTACGATCAGGACGATACCTATGAAGGCTTTGAATGGATCGACTTCCACGATTCCGATAACTCGGTCGTCGCGTTCATTCGCAAATCGCGCAGCGGTGACAATATCGCATTTGTCATCAATGCGACGCCCATTCCGAGGGAAGCCTATCGGATCGGCGTGAACGGAGAAGGTTGGTATGAGGAGGTTCTGAACTCCGACGCGCAGACCTACGGAGGAAGCAATGTTGGAAACTATGGCGGCCAGCATGCGGAGGCGCAGCCGTGGCAAGGGAAGTCTCATTCGCTCCTGCTGACCTTGCCGCCACTCGCGGTGGTTGGCTTCAAGCGGAAGCCCTACTCCACCAGCGAAGAGGAGATTCCCGCAATTGCGGACCGCCAATCGTAAACTCGATTGAGTTTGGATTTGCCGAATTGGGACTGGCTCGTATTCTACGGGGACCTCCAATCCCATTCCTCATGAAAAAAAATAAATTTAACGCGTTCACGCTCATCGAGCTGTTGGTCGTGATCTCGATCATCGCGATTCTGGCGGGCATTGCCCTCCCGGTCTTCGGTGAAGTCCAAATTCGCGGTGCACAGACCAAAGCTCTTTCGAACGCCAAGCAGGTTGGCATCTCGTTGCGCCTGTTCGCCGCCGACTACAACGGCAACTTCCCGATCTTCACCAACCCTTCGGAAGCGACCGGCACGGCGAATACCTCGAACGAAATCTTCCAGACTTTGGTTCCTGACTATCTCCCGGACGAAGGCGTGTTCTCGATCCCAGGTTCTGCTTACTGCAAGCCAAAGGCGGGTTCGAAAATGGGCGATGGTAAAATCGCTGCCGGCGAAAACGAGTGGGCCTACGTGGTGGGTCTCTCGGATACCTCGACCAGCCTCTTCCCACTTCTCGCTGATGGTTTCGCTCCGGGCGGCACAAACTACGTTTCCGATGAAACCAAGCCCGGCGGAGTCTGGAAGGCCAAGAAGGCGGTCGTAGTGCGCGTCGATGGAAGCGGCACCGTCGAGACCACCTACAAGCGGGGCACCGGCAAGGATGCCAAAGCGACCGTCAAGCGCCCGGATGATCCCAAGCAAGATGCCTTCAAGCCTGACGCGAGCTATCCCTGGCTCTCCGGAAATGGCGTCAGAGTGCTGAACCCGATCGTTCCCTAACGCTCTCAACGAAAACTGCGAAGGCGCCGGTTCTACCAAGGACCGGCGCCTTTTGTTTTGGAGCGAATCAGTCAGCGGTCGAGTTCACCCTTCCATCCCGGAAATGGGTCACGAGCCGGGCGCCGCTCTCAACCGACCGTGCCGACGCGATGATCCCGCCCGAGGAGTCGCTGGTCATGGTGTAGCCACGCGCCAATGTCGCCTCGGGGCTCAACACGCGGAGCACTTGCCCGAGTCGCCGGAGTTGCTGACCTCTTTCGGAGAGCACGCTCGTTGAACGCGCGTCGATCTGTTTCTGGAGAGCCGCCAGTGACACTCGCGCGGCCGCCAGCATCTGAGCGGCTTGCTGCGGACGAAGTTTCCCTGCGCCCTCGCGCAGCCGCCGTCGCATCGCCTCCAGCAACTCCCCTGTTGCCCGCTGCAGCGCGTTCACTGCGCCGTCGAGGCGCTGCGCCGCTTCCGTGGTGCGCAGTTGCGGCTCGCGAAACAACTCGCTCCGCACCGCCCAGCTCAAACGCGCACGGGCCTGCTCAACCGCCAGCAGTAAGTGCCGCCGCGCCAAGGCAGCAAGACCGTCCAGGCGCCGCATCAATTCCGCGCGATCCGGCACCGCCAATTCCGCTGCAGCGCTCGGCGTCGGCGCGCGCAGATCTGCGACGAGATCCGCGATGGTGAAATCGATCTCGTGGCCGACGGCAGACATCACCGGGATTTCCGATGCTGCGATCGCGTGCGCGACGACCTCTTCGTTGAACGCCCACAAATCTTCCGCACTTCCTCCGCCTCGCGCGACGATGATCAGATCCACAGCGCGAAGCCCGAACTCAGTGAAACGGTTCAGCTCCTCGACTGCATTGGCGATTTCCTCCGCAGCCCCGTCTCCTTGAACCCGCACCGGACTGACAATCACGCGGACCCAAGGTGCACGCCGTGTGAGGATGTTCAGCATATCGCGCAATGCCGCGCCGGTCGGCGACGTGACGATGGCGAGCATCGTCGGTAGGATCGGCAGCGGTCGTTTCCGCTCCGCTCCGAACAGTCCCTGCGCATCAAGCTTCCGCTTCAACGCTTCGAAGCGCGCCTGCAGAAGACCGGCCCCGGCCGGCTGGACAAGTTGCACGTTGAGCTGGTACTGCCCGCGTGCCTCATACACCGTCAGAGCACCGCGGACCTGCACACACATTCCATCCGAGAGTGCGACCTGCTTGCGCCACATCCCTGGGCGCTGGAAAAGCACGCACGAGAGCTGGCTGCCGTCGTCCTTGAGCGTGAAATATTGATGGCCGCTGGCTTGCTTGCGGTAATTGCTGATCTCGCCCTCCACCCAGACGGTTCCGATCTGGCTCTCCAAAGCGTTGCGGACGGATCGCGTGATTTCGCTGACCGAGAAAATACGCGGTCCGCTACTCACCGGCTCCGGCACGCCGAAGAGATCGGTATTCACGAAGCGCCTTTCTCGGCTCGATAGGCGCGCGCCAGCAAGGTGATCGGGTGGACGATCTCGAGCCCGGCGTTGGTGGCGCGGGAACCCGCCTCGAGCTGAACGGAACATCCCGGATTCGCGGTGGTCACTACGCGTGCGCCGGTCCGTCCGATGTTGCCCAACTTGCGCATGAGCAGTTCCCGCGACATCTCTGGTTGGGTGATGTTGTAAACGCCGGCGCTCCCGCAGCACCACGTCGCCTCCGGAAGTTCCGCGATCTTCAATCCCGGAATGAGCCGCAACAAATCACGCGGCTGCCGGGTGATCTTTTGGCCATGACAGAGGTGACACGCCTCGTGATAGGTGACCACTTGCGGCGAGCTGTGCGCGGGCGCTTTAGTTCCGATCTCGGACAACCATTCATGAACGTCACGCAGCTTCGCTGACCACTCTTTGGCTTTCGCCGCATAAAGCGGATCTTTGGCCAGCAGCGCCGCGTAATGCTTCAAATGCGAGCCGCAACCGGCCGCATTGCTGATGATCGCGTCGAGTGTTCCGAGGTCAAATCGATCGATGTTCCGCCGAGCCATTTCCCGCGCCAGTTCCAGCTCACCGTTGTGCGCATGCAACGAGCCGCAGCATGGCTGCTCACGCGGGGTGACCACTTCGCAGCCGTTGGCGACCAACACCTCGACGGTGTCGCGGTTCACATGCGGGTAAACGAGGTCCTGCACACAGCCGGTGAGCATCCCGACGCGAAAGCGCGCCGTCGGCGGCGTCTCGACCTTCGCAATCAGCGCGTCGGAAAAGTGCCGTTGGACGCGCGGGGTGAGCGGCTCGAGTTCGCGCAGGCTGCGCGGCAGCAAGGCAGTCAGCCCACACTTTCGCACCAGCGCCTCCGCGCCCGAAGCCTGATACCAGCGCAGCAGCCGACCTAGGGTGCGGAGGAGGCGCGGACGAGTGAAAATCCAGCGCAAGGAAAGCGCGCGCACCAGGTCGCGCTTCGGTCCGGCGAGGACTCGCGCGCGCTCGATGTCCGCCCGCGCGCTTTCAAACATCGTGGCGTAGTCCACGCCAGCCGGACAGGCCGTTTCACAAGCAAGACAACCGAGACAAAAATAGAGCTCTTCTCCAAAAGCCTCGGTCACGCCGAGTCGGCCGTCGGCGATGCTGCGCATCAATGCGATTCGCCCGCGGGGGCTGTTGCGCTCGATCTTTGTCGCGTCGTAGGTCGGGCACGTGGGCAGGCACATCCCGCAATGCATGCACTGCTGAAGAACCGAATAATCCAGATCGGCGAGGTAAAGCGGACGAGTCCCCTTCCCTGCTCGCTCGAGCTGATTCGCAACCGGTGCAGAAGCCATGTCGGCGATCAATCGAAGATCTTGCCCGGATTCAAGATCCCGTGTGGATCGAGGGTGCGCTTGAGGTCTTTCATCAGGCCAAGGCTCGCGTTGCCAATAGCCTTCGGCAAAAAGCTTTTCTTCGCGAGTCCAACTCCGTGCTCACCCGTGATCGTTCCACCAAGCGCGACGGCGAAGTCGAAGATCTCAACCATGGCGCGCTCGACCCGCTCCATCTCGTCGTGATTGCGTTCATCGGTCAGGAACGTCGGATGCAAATTCCCATCCCCCATGTGACCAAACGTGCCAACGCGCAGGTTGTGACGCGCCGCCACTTCCTGAATGCACTGGATCATCTTCGTCAGCTCGCTCCGCGGAACGGTGGCGTCTTCGAGAATCGTCGTTGGTGAAACACGAGCGAGGGCTGAGAACGCCGCGCGTCGAGCGGTCGCGAGCTTCGCGGCTTCCTCCGCATTCGCCGCAGTCACCACGGTTGTCGCTCCGCAAGCGCGCGCGATCGACTCCATCTGCGCCGCTTCATCCGCCACCACTGCCGGATGCCCGTCCGTTTCCATGAGCAAAATCGCTTCGGCGTCGAGCGGCAGCCCGACGTGCGCGAAGTCCTCGACGCACCGAATCGTGACACGATCGAGAAACTCCAAAGTGCAGGGAATGATCTTCGCCGCGATGATCGCCGACACGGTGTCGGCAGCAGCGGCCATGGTCGCGTAGGTCGCCAGCATCGTCGTCTTCGCGGCCGGTTTCGGGACAAGCTTGAGCATCACTTTGGTAATGATGCCGAGTGTTCCTTCCGAGCCGATGAAGACGTCTTTCATCGAGTATCCGGCGACATCTTTGACGCACTTGCTGCCCAGCCAGACGATCTCGCCGCTGGCGAGCACCACTTCGAGTCCCATCACGTAATCCCGCGTCACGCCGTACTTCAGGCCCCGCAACCCACCGGAGTTTTCGGCAACATTCCCGCCGATGGTGGAGATCTTCATCGAACCCGGATCGGGCGGGTAAAGCAGACCCATGGCATCTGCGGCTTCCGCAATCTGCAAAGTCACGGCGCCGGCTTCGGCAAGTAGCGTCAGGTTTCGCGCGTCCAGTTCCAGGATGCGCTCCATCCGCACCAGGCAAAGCACGATTCCGCCGGGGACCGGCACACTGCCACCGCTTAACCCGGTGCCAGAACCACGCGAAACAATCGGCACCCGATTGACGCTCGCGTAGCGGACGAGCGCCGCGACTTCCTCCGTCGTTTCGGGGAACACCACGCACGTCGCCGGCGAACTGAGCGCCGCAGTCCCATCGAATCCATACGGAATCAGATCCTCCGGACTGTGCAGCACACGTGCCGGATCGAGGATGGCGCTGAGCGCAGCGATCAGCGGGGACGTGGGAAGTGACGAAGTAGTCACGCGTCGGGCTTCAACACCTTCTCGTAAAACCGTACGCCCTCAATTCGGCTTTGCAGTTCCCTCAGCGGATAGAGGCCCTTCGAGCCGCCGGCACCAGGATCGCGGGTGAGGTAATCGAATCCACTCTTGCCAGCGATGACGACGAAGTGCGTCGTCATCGATGGGAGCCGCAACTTGGCGATCACCGGATTGCCGCGCGCCAGATTCGCGTCGATCAAGTCGTAGGAACCGAGGTCTTCATAGGCGTGACGAACTTCGCCGGCGGCGAGCTCCGCCGCCTTTTCCCAGTAAAGCCAACCTTGGGGCGTGTAGCCATTGCGCTCTGTCACGAACCGATTCAGCCGGCCGGGATCGGTATCGAAGCCGTAACTGGCGAGGACCATCGCAGCGGACGAGACCGCGCACCCGACCGCGCCCACCGTCTCGCGCGTATTGCCGATCCGGTCCCGCCGCCAGCGTTCGTCGCCCTGGCGGAACGTCGGCACCGCAATTTCAACCGGCGTGAAAAAGTAGCGGCCGCCACTCGGCTCGAGCACGGTCTTGCGACCCCAGCTTTCGTAGATGTGAGCCGTCGTGATCAGCCCGGCCATCCCGCCCACCACCAGCGTGAACAAGAGGATCTGGCGAAGGCGGTGGCGAAATCCCGTGGAACGCATGGCTTAAACTTTGAACAACGCCGGATCGAAACCGAAGAGAATCTTGCCGCGCCTTGCACCGCGGGAGGCATGGGCCAGCGCTTCGCTCGCGGCTTCCAGCGGATAGATGCGTTCAATCGGTGAATGGAGCACGCCGGCTTGCAGGAGCGCGATCAGCTCCGCAAAAAGCGCCGCCTGCGCCGCGCGGCTCGCCTGCTCATACCAGCGCGTCACCCAAAAACCGCGCCAGGCAAGGTCCTTGAAGATGAGCAGTCCGTTGGGAATGCGCAGCGGGCGCCGCGCCATCGCGCCGTAGGTGACGATCGTGCCGCCTTGCGCGAGCAAGTTGGCGAGTGCGAGGGCGCTCTCGCCGCCGACTGCGTTCAGCGCAAGCCGGATCGGCGCGCCCCTGACTGCTCCGTCGATCGCCGCGGGCAAATGTTCGTCTTCCACAAAGCAATGGGTGGCGCCGGGCTCACCCGCCAGATCCGCCAGCGCCTCCGCACGTCGAACGATGTTCAACGTGCGCCAGCCGAAATGATGCGCGATCTGGATGACCGCGCGGCCAACGCCGGAATTCGCCGCGTTCTGCACGATCCAGTCCCCCGGCTGCAGATTCACAAACTCGCGCAGCAGACAGAGCGCAGTCGCTGGATTCACCCGCAACATGGCGGCCTGCTCGGGAGCGACTCCGGCCGGCACCGCCACCAAGTCCTCCGCCAGGACCACACAGGCTTCGCGCCAGGTGCCAGTCCCGGACACCAACACGAGTGTGCCGACCTCGAGATCGCTGACGGCCGAACCGACCTCCTCCACAACGCCAATGCCTTCCCCACCAGGGACGCCGGGGAGCTCGGGGCGAATCGGATATTTCCCTTCGATGACGTTGAGGTCGGCTGGATTGATGGGCGCAGCGATCATCCGCACGAGCGCTTCGTGCGGCTCGATGGAAGGGAGCTCGATCTCGCCCGGTTGCGCCACGACGCCCGGATCACCAAACTGCTTAAGGATAATCGCCCTGACTTTCCGCATGTGCCGCTTACGATGCGGCCCCGTGCCCGGAACGACAAAGTCTTTCACTGCACAAAACCTGGAATCCGGCGCCCGCCTCGCGCTGTTGGGCATCGTCGTGAACGCGTCGCTGGCGACCATCAAGATAGTCACCGGTGTGATCGGCCACTCCTACGTGCTCATCGCAGACGGCGTCGAATCAACGATCGATATCTTCGGTTCGATGGTGATCTGGTTCGGTTTGAAAGTCGCCGCCGAGCCACCGGATGACGAGCATCCCTACGGACACGGCAAAGCCGAACCGGTGGCGGCGGCGGTCGTCGCCATCATGGTGCTCATCGCAGCCCTCGCACTTGCGGTGCAGAGCGTGCGCGAGATCCTCACCCCGCATCACTCGCCGGCGCCCTTCACGCTGGCGGTACTCGTTCTCGTTGTGCTCGTGAAGGAATTCCTCGCGCGGCGGGTTTTACACGCCGCCGATGCCATCGGCAGCTCCGCAGTCAAAACGGATGCCTGGCATCACCGCTCCGACGCGATCACATCCGTCGCCGCCTTTATCGGCATTTCGATCGCGCTAATCGGGGGCCCTGGGTGGGAACCCGCCGACGACTGGGCGGCGCTGCTCGCCTGCGGGCTGATTGCTTACAACGGCTGGCGGTTGCTCACGCCCGCATTGCACGAAACCATGGACAGCGCCCCGCCCCGGGAGTTGCAGGAGGACGTGCTGCGCGTCGCACGCGCGGTCAGCGGCGTGACTGAGGTGGAGAAGTGCCGCATCCGCAAAATGGGCCTCGATTACTACGTCGACATCCACGTGGGCGTCAGTGCGGATCTCACCGTGCGCGACGGGCATCAGATCGGGCACGACGTGAAAGACGCGCTCCGCGCAGCAAAGCCGTCAATCGCGGACGTGCTTGTCCATATCGAACCGATCGAACCGCATCCAGCAGCCAGGCCTGTTTGAAGCCGCTGTTCGCCAGACGCCTCTGCTCCAGCCTGCCATCAGGTCTCGATTGGCTCTGAGTGACAGGGCCGATCGCCGATACCATCGGTGTCGCTGCGCAACCGCTATGCGCTAGCCGTCACCTTTCGAAAATAGAAGAGAGTTCCGACGCCAACCGCCAGAAGGAGGAGGCTGCTGCCTGCATCCGGGATCGTCGTGGTGGTTTGGGGAGGAGGCAGTTCGAAGGTGATCGCCTTGATTTTGAAAGAGTCGTTCATCTGCGTGGTCGGGTAGTGAGCGCCTACTCTCCAGATGTAGGACGCCACACCCCCGGAATTAATGTCGGCCGTCCGACTTGAAGACCCGCCGAGATTGTGTTCGAGCGCTGACCAGGTAGTCCCGGTCCAGTAGCTGGTGGTCAGATCGGTGTCGCCATAGGCCGTGAGCTTGACCTTGTCCAGAATGACAGCCGTGCTGAACGAGAAAACGACGCGGTCAAAGCTCCCAAGATTGTCGGTAGTGTGAGTCCCGCTGCCTCCGCTGCCCTCGCCGCTGTTGGTGACTCCGAGCCCTCCTGAATAGATTCCCAAGTAGCTCGACTGCCACAAACCGACTCCGTTGATCAAGCTCTCAGCTGACGCTGTGACGGTGACGCCGCCGCTGGAAAAGACCCTGGTATTTACCAACCCAGAAGTCGCGCTGCTTCCTGTGAAAGTGATTTGGATCGCTTCCGACCGAGCCCCCAGCAAGCCGAAAATCAAAGCGACGAGAAGAGGCGATATTTTCATTATAGAGACTTTGACTAAACTCCGAACCCGACGAATCGGATGGAAAGCATTCTCTAGACCAGAAATTATAGCAAGTCGTAAGTGCCTCATGCTTAGAGTAAATACGTTTTGCGGCCGCAACGCTCCCCAGCGTCCAACTGCGGAAACTGTAAGGTTACCCGACAGGGCGCCCCGCCTCCCTCGCTCCTACCTCAGGGTTCCGTGCCGATTCCGAGAGCGAACGGCAGAAGGCCCGCCATTACTTCAGAAGAGCTCCCCTTGGTGCGCAGTGGCCGGTGCGGAGCCGCGGACTGCGGCTTCGGCCTTCACCTCCAGGAGGAGCGAGTTGAATTCACAATTCTGCAGCTCAGCGAGCAGGGGTTCGTACCGCGGCTCGATCCGCAGCGAGTCGAGTGGCTCGGGAACCGGAAGATCCATGTCGAGCCGAACCATCTCCCGGTTTTGCTCAATCTGCTGGCGCGCGGCGCGCAGCTTTTCGCGCATGCGCTCGCTCGTGACGATCTCAGGATCGGCAAGGATTGCATCGAGCCCACCATGCGCAGTCAGGAGCGAAGCGGCGCCTTTCGCCCCCAGGCCCTGCACGCCCGGGATGTTATCGACGCTATCCCCAATCAAGGCGAGCACCTCACCAATCTGCGGCGGCGTCACCCCCCACTTGCGCATGACGGCCTCGGCTCCGAGCAAGGCAAACGCATCCTTGGGCGAAGCGAGGTCCGCTTTGTTCGTCGAATAGACCTTCACCTTGTCATTCACGAGCTGGAAGAGGTCCTTGTCGTTGGTCGCGAGCACCACTTCATCGCCGCGCTGGCAAGCCGTCACGGCATACGTAGCCATCAGGTCGTCCGCCTCGGTATTCGGAAGCGCCAGGTTTGCGAAGCCGAGCAACGGCATGATCCGCTGGATCACCGACAACTGCGGGGAAAGCAGGTCGGGCATTTCCGTGCGCGTTTGTTTGTAAGCCGGCTGCAACTCAGTCCGCCGCTTCGGCAGCCCTTCATCCCAGACGACTGCCCCAAGGTCGGGCGCCAGATCCTTGACCATACGGCGGACGGTTTTGACGAATCCGTAAACGGCATTCGTCGGCTCCCCGCGCGAGTTCGAGAGTTCGCGGATCGCGAAGAACGAACGGTAGGCGTAATAATGGCCGTCGATGAGGAGGAGCTTCACTGGACCGGCGAGGCTGGCAGCTCAGGGCCGGGCGCGCAAGGCATGCCCCCGCGTGAGCGGCAAGGATCGCGCGCGGAGTTCATCGAGGAGCTGAGCAGCTCTCTGCTGGCGGGAACGCGGTGGCGTGGCGCCGTCCAGCGGCAACTCCGTTTGGAACGCTGGTTCGCAGACATTGGTGAAGCGCAGCGAGATCAACCGCAATGGGCGGCGTGCCTTCCACGCCCCTCGAAGCAGCGAAGGCAGGCGCGGGTAAACGTCGGTTTCGAGATCGGTCGCCTGCTCAAGCGTCATGCCGTGCGTATCTTCGGTGAAATCCGGGTAACGCACTTTGACCGTCGCGGTTCGGATCGCTTTGCGATCAGCCCGCACGCGAGCCATCAAGCCGTCAGCCATTCCACGCAGGATCCCAAGCAGGCGTTCGCGATCGTCGATGTTTTCGCCAAAGGTATCCTGCACGCCGTAGGACTTCGCTTCATCACGATCGACCTCGACAGGCCGGTCATCGCATCCGCAAGCGAACGCCCGCAGCGCTTCGGCATAATTCCCGGCGGCCTGCCGCAGCACGGCCGCGGAAGCCTCCGCCACATCCCTCACGGTGTGCAGTCCGAGCGCCTGCAATCGCTCCCAAGCCTTCGCGCCGATGCCCGGCAGCCAGCGCGCTTCGAGCGGCGCCAAAAACTCGCGGGCACTCCCGCGCGGAACTTCGACCAAAGCGTCGGGCTTGCGAAGCTTCGCCGCGATCTGCGAGATGAGTTTGTTCTCGCCGATACCGAGCGAGATCGTGAGCCCGAGCTCCTCGCGAATGCGCGCCTTCAGCCGCTCGCCGATCTCAAGTGGCCGCAAAGTGCGATGCCCGCTCACATCGAAATAGCCTTCGTCGATTGACGTCCGCTCCACCAGTGGCGTGAACTCTTCCACCAACGCAAACATGCGTCGCGAGTAGCTCGCGTATTTCGTCATATCGCCTCGGACCAGGATCAACTCCGGACAGACCTGGAGCGCTTTGGCCGTAGGCATCGGCGTGTAAACGCCGCGGGCTCGAGCTTCGTAGGTGGCGCTCGCGATGATCCCGCGATGCAGCCCGCCCACGGCCATCGTCTTCCCCCGCAACTCCGGGTTCTCCACCTGCTCGACGGAGGCGTAGAAGGCGTCCGCGTCGAGGTGAATGATCACGGCCGGACGCTACGGCTGATGGAAATTGAAGTCGAGTTGTGAGGCGCGTTCGCGGGCACGCTCCCGAGCGCGGACCTGTCGGCGCCAGGCATATGCGAACCCGGCGGTGACCAACGCAAACTCGATGACGAACCCGGTCACGCGCTCACTTCCGGAACTTGCGGATCAAGGTCGCCATCACCCCCTGCACAATCAGTTCGCGAGTCGGCAGGAGATTGGGAAACTCCGGGTTCTCGGCTTTCAGGTAAGGCCGGCCATGGGTGACCACGAAACGCTTCAGCGTCGTCTCCCCGTCGATCAAAGCCGCAACGACATCTCCGCTGCGCGGTTCACGATGCTCAAGGACGACGAGATCGCCTTCGTGGATACCGGCCCCGATCATCGAATCGCCGCGCACCTTCAGCGCAAAGACTTTGCTGCCTTTGCTGATCCCGGCGGAAGCCACATCCAGCGAGACCATCCCTTCGTCCTCCTGGTCTTGCATCTCAGCCATACCGGCGGCGATCTGTCCGTAGATGGGAACGTCCAGGATTGTCTCGCGACGCAATGTGGAGACGACCGCCACCGCCCGCGCCTTGCCCGCCTGCCGCTGGATCACGCCCTTCTTCTCCAGAGCACGAAGGTGATTGATGGCGGCCGTCTGACTTGCGAAGCCAAAGTGCGCCTGAATTTCCCGGGTGGAAGGGACCATCCCGCTCGACGCCTGCTCCTGCTCGATAAAAGCGAGAACCTGCTGCTGGCGATCCGTGAGTTTGGCCATGTTCGATCGAACACTACACATGCCCACATGAATCGAAAGCAGAAAACGCCGATCGATCCGACCCGAACGGCAGCCTCAGGTTACACTTTCCCCTTCCCCTTTCTGCAGGCAAGCGGCAGGAAAGCCGCCGCATGAACATCCTCATCCTCGCCGCTGGATACGCGACGCGCCTTTACCCGCTCACCGAGAACAAAGCGAAGCCGCTGCTCGAAGTCGCCGGCAAGCCGATGATGGAATGGGTGATCGACAACCTGGCGCCGATCGACGGCATCGAGAAGGTTTACGTGGTCACCAATCACAAGTTTGCGGCCGATTTCCAGGCTTGGGCGGACGCCTACAATCAGACCCATGCAAAGCTGAGCTTCGAGATCATCGACGATGGCTCGACGAGTGACTCGGAGAAGCTCGGCGCGATCGGCGACATCAATCTCGTGAACGCCCGCGCGGCTCTTTACATGAGCGACTTGATCGTCGTCGCGGGCGATAACCTCTTCAGCGAAAGCCTCGCGGATTTCGGTCGCTATTGCCGGGAGAAAGAAATGCCAGTGCTCGGGATCTATGACGTTGGGACGGTCGAGGAGGCGAAGAAATACGGCGTGGTCGCGGTGGACGAGAGCGGCGTGATCACCAGCTTCGAGGAGAAGCCTTCCGATCCGAAATCCACGCTGATCGGAATCGCTCTCTATTACTATCCGGCAGCAACCGTCGCGAGCGTCCCAACTTACATCGCCGCCGGCAACAATCCGGATCAACCCGGCCGCTTTGTGCAATGGCTCTACGCCCGGACACCGGTTTCGACCTGGCAGGTGCCCGGCACGTGGTTCGACGTGGGCAGCAAGGAAACGCTGGCGGAGGCGAACGAGGTCTTCGCCAGGTTTGCGAAGTAGCCGCGGGGAATAGCTGGCTGATGGATGAATCGCTGGCCAGCTTTGAAGCCGAGCGCGCGGACTTCCAGCGCGTTTTAGATGCGATTCACAAGATCAAGGTCGCCACGCAATCCGAGTTGCGGTCGTTCGACTGGCTCGTCGGACTCATCCGCGAAGTAGGCTTGGTGCCAATCCCGGAATTCGAGGTGACCTACGAAGGTGAAGAGGACCACCTCAACGCTTCTCAACAAGGCGTGATCCAGCTTCCGCGTGAGTTCGCCCGCTATCTCCTGCTCGCGGCGGAGATCAAGCCTGCCACGTATCTGGAAATCGGCTGCTTCAATGGCGCAACCGCAAGTCTGGCGACCGCATATCTCCAGCGCTTCAACGCGGCGTTTCAAGCGACCACGATCGACCTTTGGCCGAGCTTCATCTTTTACCATGAGGTGCGGGACCTGATCCCTTTGCGATACCTGGTTGGCAAGACCTCTTACGACTTTGCAGGCCAGGTCTTCGACGCCGTGTTCATTGATGGCGATCACAGCTTCGACTGGGCTTGGGCCGATTATCAAAACGTCGGCCGCTCCGCGCGGCTCTGCGCCTTTCATGACATCAACAACGCACCATATCGCGACCTCCCGCTCGCAGGCGTCTGCGGCGTCTGGGAGATGCTGAAGCGGCAGGAGGAACCCGGAGTCGAGTTACACGAGATCTTCGAGCATCCCAGTGCCGAGATCATGGGCATCGGCGTGCGAGTGCGGGCTTGCTAATATTTATATAAGACCTAGAAAAGGGGCGTGGATCATCTCCCCCCTGGACGCGGTCGGTTGCACGCTATCATCGAAGCGCTCGAGGCGCGTATCGCTCCCGCTACATTCCTAGTCACCTCAGTCGCGGATGCTGGCGCCGGCACTCTGCGCCAGGCAATTCTGGATGCGAACGCGTTAGCCGGCAGCGACGCGATCCGCTTCGAGCTTGCTGCGGACAGTCCCACCACTATTCACCTGACCAGTGCGCTCCCGGCGATCACCGATCTGGCCAGTATCAACGGCACCCTTGGGGCTCCGGGTAGTTCGCTCAAAGTGCGGCTTGATGGTACTTCCGCCGGTCCGGGCACCAACGGCTTTGTAATCGGACCGGAATCCGACGGGACCTACATCAGTTCATTCAACCTTTCTGGCTTTGATGGCGATGGCATTCGGGTCACAGGCGATTCGGTTACACTCCGGGCGAACACGATAATCGGGAGCGGAGGACACGGCATCGCGGCTGTCGGCGCAGATAGCGTGAACATTGCTAGCAACTCGATCGGCTCGGCGACTGAGGGAAACGGACTTTCCGGCATCTGGATCGAAGATGTCGCGCGAGTTACGCTCTACGGAAACACGATATTCGGGAACGGAGGACACGGCATCTCAGTCGCCGGCGCAGATAGCGTAAACATCGATAGAAACTCAATCGGCTCGCCGACTGAGGGAAACGGACTTTCCGGCATCTGGATCGAAGATGTAGGGCAAACCAGTATTGCCCGCAACCAGGTAGAAGGGAATGGAACCGACTCGAACGCTCCGCTTGCTAAGCGAGGGGGAGTCCTGCTGCATAACGCGCCTAATACCACAATCGGGACCATGGAACGCGTGGAAGGCGGGCAAGTTGGCGTTGAGATCTACATAGATCTCGGCAACCAAGTCTTAGGCAACAGAGGCGATGGATTGCGGATCACAGGACCAGCGAGCAAAAACATCGTCGCCTGGAACAACACGTTCTCCAACCAGATCTCGGGCGATGGCATTCATGTCGAAGAAGCCGAGGGAGTCAGACTTTGGGGTAGCTATGCTTTTCATTACCGCCCTGCGGTGTACTTCGTTGGTAACACGGTCGTTGAGAATGACGGCGTGGGCGTCGTCTTCAAAAACGTTCGAGACGGCAGTTTGGCGAAAAGCACGGTCTCCAGCAACAGCGGCGGGGGCATCCTCATCAACAGCTCGAGCAACGTCAGCTTCGGGGAAGCTCGGTCCTATCCGGATCAGTCATTGGGAAACACCATCGCTTACAACGGCGGTGATGGAGTCGCCGTGCAACTCAGCAGCGGCGTGCGCATCGTGAAGAGCGGGATTACGAGCACGTCGGATAACGGCATCTCGATCGTCGGAAGTCCGGGAACATACATCTCCGGCATGCAGATTAGCGCCACAGGCGGCGATGGAGTCTCGATCGCTGCAAGCCCAGGAACGTATGTATCTGCTACACTCAGCAACATTACTGGCAACGGGGTCTCTGTATTCGATAGCCCAAATACAACGGTATCTACCAATGCGGCAACCGTAGGAGGCGATGGGATCCAGATAGTCCGGAGTACTGCCTCCGAAGTTACTGCGTGGTTCACGAATGTCGCTGGAGATGGTGTGTCCATCATTGGCAGCGTCGGAGTGCCAGTCTCGCTCGGGGCATCCAGGGGTATCGGAGGTCTCCCGGTCGACCTGAATGCAGATGGCGTCACGGCTAACGACGTCGGCGATCTGGATGGCGGCGCTAACCGAGGACAGAACCACCCTCAACTCCTGTCTGCGATTGGATCAGTCAGCAGCAGCAACACCGTCGAAGTGACTGGCGAACTAGCCACGGACAGTCATAACGCCCCTTTCAGAATCACGATCTATGCGTTTGCCGCGGCGTC
This sequence comes from Chthoniobacter sp., assembly GCA_028293645.1. Lineage (GTDB taxonomy): Bacteria > Verrucomicrobiota > Verrucomicrobiia > Chthoniobacterales > Chthoniobacteraceae > Chthoniobacter. The sequence goes on along the minus strand of JAQGOK010000005.1, from coordinate 6,667 downwards.
TGGCACTTACAGCGAGGTGGGTGGGGCCAATGCGACCACCGACGCAAATGGCTTTGTCCGATTCACCTCCGTAGTCCCCGTCGCCCCGGGAAAGACTCACTACATCGCATCGGCGAGGAACGTGATCTCCGGTGACAGCTCGGAGTTTTCCTCCGCGATCGGGATCATTCCTCGCCTTACCGTGACAGGGTTAACCGACTACGAGGGAAATGCCGCAACGAAGGTCTTCAATGCGACTCTTTCATTGAGTCCAGGTGCTACAAACCCGGTGACCGTCACGTATGCGACTGCCGACGGTACTGCGGTGTCAGGCAGCGACTATGCCGGGAACACGGGTTCCGTGACGTTTGCTCCGGGTGAATACTCGAAGACCATTCCGATCACCATTTTCGGCGATGCGATTGGCGAAGCTCCTGAAGTGTTTTACCTCGACGTCTTGCAAGCCGAAGGCGCTGTTCTCGGCTCAGGGCGGGGCGAGATGATAATCAGAAACGAGGACGAACTCCCGCGGATCTCAGTCGCGGATAGCGTTGCCTGGGAGTCCATCCGGCATCAGGCGCCGCCTTATGCTAAACAGGTGGTTGTGACGCTTGATCGTCCGAGTTTTGAGCCAGTATCGGTATGGGTGGACTTTGTTGCCGGGACAGCTGCGCAAAACATCGATTTCTACGAGTCTTACCCTGCTGGACAGCGGATCACTTTCGCTCCCGGAGTCACGGAGCAGACCGTTGGATTGAGCATCATCAACGACAACCCCAGTTCGCAGGAAGCCGATGAGACTGTTTTGGTTCGTCTCTCCAGTCCCATCGATGCCACGATCGCGGACGGTGAAGGAACGCTCACGATCCTGGATGACGATGGTTGGTTTGTAACTGTCGGTAACGTGTTTGTAGTGGAAGGCCACTCCGGCATCACTTACGCCTCAGTACCGGTAAGCCTCATCTGGAATGGTGGACCACTCCGGTCTGGATTTGAGGTAAGCTACGCGACCGGCAGCTTTGGCACCGCTCATGCCGGCAGCGACTATCAGTCGGTGATGGGCACGCTTACCTTGACTCACGCTGAACCCGTCCAGTGGATCAGTGTTCCGATCAACGGAGACACGCTTCACGAGGGTCCGGAATCATTTAGCCTGGAGCTTCAGAACGTGATAGGCGCTGCGAAGTCCGGTTGGGGCACTGTCACGATCCTCGACGACGAACCGCAGACCCTCAGCATCGCCGATGCCTCCATTCAAGAAGGCCCTGCCGGGTCAGTGCGCTCACTCACCTTCACCGCTTCGCTGAATCGCCCTGCGGAGGGCCCGGTCCGAGCGCAATGGGCAACCGCGGATAGTTCCGCTACCGGCGCCGTTGACTATAGCGTGTCGAGTGGTGAGCTCGTCTTCGCACCAGGCGAACAGACGAAACAATTCACGGTCGCGGTGTTAGGCGACGATGCTTTCGAAGGTGATGAAGCCTTCTTCGTCCGACTTTCCTCCGCCGAGGGGGCAACCATTGTGGACGCCGAAGCAATTGGAACAATTCTCAGCGACGATCTGGCGTTTAGCATTGAGGACATTTCGATTCGCGAAGGTCAGACCGCGGTTTTCACTGTCTCGCTCAGCTACCCGATCGGTATCCCAGTCTCCGTGGTGTTCTCCACAGCTGATGGGACCGCGCTCGCAGGGCAGGACTACACCTCAGTGACGCAGACTCTCACCTTTGCCGCGGGTGGCACACGGCGCTTCGTGGAGGTGCAGCTTAGCGGGGATGATGCGCCGGAAGCGGACGAAACCTTTTTCGCGATGCTGTCGAGTGCGAGCGGTGCGTCGATCGCAGATGGTCAAGCGGTCGCAACGATCCTCAATGACGATAGCTCGTTACTCATCAGCCAGGATCGGCGGAACGCGACATGGCGCGACTCCGACGGGGACTTGGTCACGCTGCGCGCCAGCCGTCCGGCCCTCGACTACGCTGACTTTGACTTTGCAGCGACGGGACCTCACGGCGCCGCCCGGCTGGAACAGCTTCACCTTAACCTGGGAGGAACTCAGGCCCCGAGAGGAACCAATCTGACCTTCTCTGTTATCCGCGATCCAGCGTTCCCCGACGGAGACGGGCTGATCGATATCGACTGGATTAATTCGACTGCAAGCCGCTTGGGCTCAGTGACTGTCCCTGGTCAACTCGGCGCGATCTCGGTGGGCGATGGACAAGGCACAGCTCTCTCCCGCTTAACGGTAGGTGCCTTGGGCGTATCGAACCTCGCCGGTGCAGACTCAGATACTCCTCTCGATTCGATGATCTTGGGTGGGCTTGGCACGTTGGTGGTGCAAGGAGGAGTCCATAACACTGCGCTGATCGTATCTGGATCAATCGGGACAGTAACTATCGGCGGCTCGATCAGCAGTGGCGATCGCACTGTTGATCACGGAATTTCGGCCCAGGGCTTCATCGGGCGAATCCGCGTCGCCGGTTCGGTGCTTGGTGATGCGGAGCACCCGGTTCTCTTTCAGGCCGCCGGGCGGAACCCAAATGGCTCGGCCAGTGCCAAGGCCGCAATGAAGTCGATTCAAGTTGAAGGCGACGTTTCGTTCGCCGCAGTCCTCGGAGGATATTCAGAATCCACTCTTGTGAATGGATTGGCGTCACTCGGGAAAATCATCGTTGGCGGAGATTGGGAAAGTTCCAGCATCCTTGCCGGCGCGTCAGCAGGCGAGGATCGGCTCTTCGGCACTTTGGACGATGAACTCCCGGCCGCAAATCGCGCGTCGGCCGCCAAGATCGCACAGATTGTAATCAGCGGCGCAATCTCCGGCACCCATTCGGAGCTGGACGCGCTGGACCACTACGGAATCGTCGCCCGCACCATCGGTTCCCTCAAGGTGCAGGGCGTCGCGATGAACCTCGCAGCGAACCGCGTCGATTCCATGTCACTGGGATCGACGGATGACATGCGGTTGCAGGAACTCCGAATGTAATCGGGTAGGAGATCCGCTGCTTCACCGCCAGCCTGATCGGCACCACATTCCCGCGGCTTGCCAGCTCGTGCCGGAGGTCCACGATAGGCGCGGCCTCCCCTGCCATGCCTGAGATCAAAGCTGCGTTTTGGAACCTGCAGAACCTCTTCGACGTCACCGCTTCGGATGTCGCCACCGACCTGGAGTTCACGCCCGAGGAGGGTTGGACCAAAGACGCGATGGAAGCGAAGATCGCGAACCTCGCGGAGATCATCAAACTCCTGCACGGCGGCACCGGTCCGGACTTGCTGGGCCTCTGTGAGATCGAGAATCACCCGCTCGCGGAGAAGCTCGCCGCCGCTACAGGCCGAACGGACCTCAAGGTTGTTCACGCCGACAGCCCGGATCTGCGCGGGATCGACACTTGCCTCTTCTACTCCAGCACCGTTTTCAAAAAGCCGCTGAAAGGCGCGATCAAGAGCCACGCGATGCATCTGCGCTATCCCACCCGCGACATCTTCGAGGTGGAGCTGGAAGTGAAGGCGACCGGCCAGCGCCTGCTTGTTCTCGTGAACCACTGGCCATCGCGCTCGCAGGGAAAGTTTGAGACCGAACCGCTGCGCATCGCGACCGCGGAACGATGTGGACGGGTGGTGGACGACTACCTGCGCTTCAACCGTGCGGAGTTCCTGGAGCTGCCCGACACCGCGGCGACGCGGGAGGCGATCATTGGCCGCTGGAATCGCAACGTGCTCCTCATGGGCGATTTCAACGATGAGCCCTGCGATCGCAGTGTGTTGGAACGGCTTCAAGCAACGCGCGACCTGGATCGGATGGAAGAGGACGTGAAGATTCCGGCGGGCAAAAACAAGCCGGCCGCGGCGGGATACCTTGGCCGCGAGGCACACCTCTACAATTGCATGTGGCCACACCTCGGCCGGGCGGATGAAGGCACGCACTACTTCTCCGGCTCCACCAATTCCTTCAACCTACTCGACCAGATCATCGTCTCGCGCGGGCTGCTCTACGGATTGCAGGGCTTGAAGATCGACCTCCCGTCGGTGGAAATCTTCCGCGCGCCTCCTATTGCGGCCGGAGCCTGGAAGCGTCCGGCGCCTTTCGATCGCAAAACGCTCAAGGGTTACAGCGATCACTTCCCCGTGCAGTGCCGTCTGGCACTGGTCTGAAGCACCGAGGTCTCGGCTGCGGACCCGACCTGGCGGCGGCTCACTTTGACACTGCGGCGCCGCGTCACGTCCCGCCGCGGCGTGCCAAGGCGACACGACCCAGGCGTGTTCGCTTCTGGACAAGGCGCGGTGAGCGTCCTGCTTGATGAAAACTCACCTTTCTGAGTTATGCGCATCGATCGATTCACCCAAAAAATGCAGGAGGCCCTGCAAGCCTCGCAGGATAATGCGAGCAAAGCGGGACATCCCGAAATCACGAACGAACACTTCCTGTTGGCGTTGCTCGAGCAGACCGACGGCGTCGCGCGACCGTTGCTCGATAAAATGGGCGTGTCGTCCAAGTCGCTGGAGGATTATCTCCATCTCGACCTTTCGCGCCGCGCATCCGCGCAAGGTGGCCACGTTTCACTCGGCCGCGATCTTTCCCTCACGCTCGATGCGGCCGAGAAAGAAATGACGAAGCTGAAAGACGAGTATCTCAGCGGCGAACACTACTTGCTCGCGGTCGCGGAAACCTCGTCGCCGCTCGGTCAAATGCTCCGCAAGAGCGGCATCACGCGCGACAAGCTCATGCAAGCGCTTCAGCAGGTGCGCGGTTCGCAGCGGGTCACCGATCAAAACCCGGAGGGGAAATATCAGACGCTGGAGAAGTATGGCCGGGACCTGACCGCGATGGCCAAGAAGGGGAAGATCGATCCGGTCATCGGGCGCGACGATGAAATCCGGCGCGTCATGCAGGTCCTTTCCCGCCGCACCAAAAACAACCCGGTGCTCATCGGCGAGCCCGGCACCGGAAAGACGGCGATTGTGGAAGGTCTCGCGCGGCGGATCGTCAGCGGCGACGTGCCGGAGTCGCTCAAGAACAAGAAGGTTATCTCGATGGATATCGGTTCGATGATCGCCGGCGCGAAGTTCCGTGGGGAATTCGAAGATCGGCTCAAGGCATTCCTGAAAGAAGTCACCGACTCCCAAGGCGAGATCATTCTCTTCATCGACGAGTTGCATACGATCGTCGGCGCCGGGGCGAGCGAAGGCGCGGTCGATGCGAGCAACATGCTCAAGCCGCAGCTCGCTCGTGGCGAACTCCGCACCATCGGCGCGACCACGCTCGATGAGTACCGCAAATACATCGAGAAGGACGCCGCGCTGGAGCGGCGCTTCCAGCCGGTGCAAGTCGATGAGCCGAGCGTCGAGGACACCATCGCCATTCTGCGTGGTTTGAAGGAACGCTACGAAGTCCACCACGGCGTGCGCATTCAGGACGCCGCACTCGTGGCCGCCGCGACCCTTTCACACCGCTACATCAGCGATCGTTTCCTGCCGGACAAAGCCGTCGATCTCGTGGACGAAGCCGCCTCGCGGATGAAGATCGAGCTCGAGTCAATGCCCACGGAAATTGACCAGCTCGAGCGCGAGATCATGCAGCGCGAGATGGAGCGTCAGGCGTTGAAAAAGGAGAAGGACGCAGCAAGCAAGGAGCGTCTCGAGAGGCTTGAACGGGAACTGGCCGACTCGCGCGAACGAAGCAGCCAGCTCAAGGCGCAGTGGCAGAACGAGAAGAAGGTCATCGACGAACAGCGCAAGCTCCAGGAGCAGCTCGAGCAGCTGAAGATCGATCTCGAACGCGCCCAGCGCACCGGCGATCTCACCGAAGCGAGCGAGATTCAATACGGCCACATCCCCGCCGCCACGCGCGAACTCGAAGCGCACAATGCAAAGCTCGCCGAGATGCAGCGCGGCGGCACGCCGATGCTGAAGGAAGAAGTCACGGAGGAGGACATCGCAAAAGTGGTGAGCGCGTGGACTGGCATTCCAGTCACCAACCTGCGCGAGAGCGAACGCGAGAAGCTCGTCCGGATGGAAGATCGCCTCGCCGACCGCGTCATTGGGCAACGCCGCGCGATTACGGCAGTGAGCAACGCGGTGCGCCGCGCCCGCGCCGGTTTGCAGGATGAGAACCGCCCCATCGGCTCATTCATTTTCCTCGGCCCGACCGGGGTCGGCAAAACCGAGCTGAGCAAAGCCCTCGCCGAATTCCTCTTCGATGACGAGCACGCGATGGTCCGCATCGACATGAGCGAATACATGGAAAAGCACAGTGTCGCCCGCCTCATCGGCGCGCCTCCGGGCTATGTTGGCTTTGAGGAAGGCGGGCAGCTCTCCGAAGCTGTGCGCCGGAAGCCGTATTCGGTTGTCCTCTTCGACGAAATCGAGAAGGCGCACCACGACGTCTTCAACGTGCTGCTCCAGGTGCTCGACGACGGCCGCATCACCGATGGCCAGGGGCGCACCGTCGATTTCAAAAACACGGTCATCATCATGACCAGCAACCTCGGCTCGCAGCACATCCTCGAAGCCGAAGACAACCCGGAGCATCGTGAAGCGCGCGTCATGGAAACCTTGCGCGGCCACTTCCGCCCCGAGTTCCTCAACCGCATCGACGAGACGATCATCTTCGACCGCCTTAACGAAGCCGACCTCACCCGGATCGTCGAGTTCCAGCTCCAGCGTTTGGTCAAACGCCTCACCGCGCAAAAGC
>JAQGOK010000082.1 GCA_028293645.1 Chthoniobacter sp. | reverse complement strand
CAGCACGCCATTTCCGGCGGCTTCAATCTGCTGCAACGCCTTGTGCAACTGCCCGCCGCAATCGCAACGCTGCGAACCGAACACATCGCCAGTCAGACACTCGCTATGGACGCGAACGAGCGTCGCGCGCTTCGGCGAGATCTCACCTTTCACCAGCGCGAGGTGATGCCCACCGTCCACCACGGAGCGATACATGTGCAGCGCGAAGTCGCCGTAGTCGGTCGGTAACGCGATCACCTGTTCGCGTTCGACCAGCTTTTCGCGGCTGCGCCGGAAGGCGATCAGATCGTGAATGCTGCACATCTTCAGCCGATGCTTCTTGCGAAACTTCAGCAGCTCCGGCAGCCGCGCCATCGTGCCGTCGGAGTTCAGGATTTCGCACAGGACTCCAGCCGGTTGCAGCCCGGCCAGACGCGCGAGATCAATGCTCGCTTCCGTGTGCCCGGCGCGGCGCAACACGCCCCCAGCCTTGGCGCGCAGCGGGAAAACATGCCCAGGCTGGACCAGGTCCGCAGGTGTCGCGACCGGATCGACGAGAATCTGGATGGTGCGCGCGCGATCGTGCGCGCTGATGCCAGTGGACACATCTTTGGCGGCATCAACGGAGACGGTGAAGTCCGTCCGATAGCTCTCGCGATTCTCGAGCACCATTCGCTGCAGACCGAGTTGCTCGGCCCGTTCTTCGGTGATCGGCGCGCAGATCAGCCCGCGTCCATACATCGCCATGAAGTTTACCGCTGCCGGCGTGATCTTCTCCGCTGCCATGACGAGATCGCCTTCGTTTTCGCGATCAGCATCGTCGGTCACCACGATCATGCGTCCGGCGCGGATGTCTTTGATGACATCTTCGATCGGATCAAAGAGCGAATCGGTAGGCATGCGCGGGAGGGGAATCAAACCGGAGAATTCCCCGATGGGAAGGGAAACATCGCCGGCGGGGTTACGCAGTGTTCACGAATGATAGTCTGTAGGCCTGTTGATCGCCCCGATTGAAAGTCCGGATGCTCAAGCATCCAGAGTTCCAGTGCGGCGCACGCGACCGGTGGCGAAGCGGCAAAAACCGAGGCGGTGAGAATCGGGAGCGGGCGCAGGGAGCGCCGCACCACGGAACGACGGGGCGGTTTCATAGGGCGAACGAGACCGTCGCGATGCTCGCGGAAGATCGCCGGCGCCTCAAACGTTCTTCGCCTCAACGTGGGTTTTCCGGTAGAGCAATCCTCACTCCACGAAATAGTCCTTCCGATGTGGCTCTCCTTCGCCGGGCTGTTGAGAACTTGAACCCTCCCAAGATGCACGATTTCGGCAAATTGATTTTCGCGATCGGCATCATCCTCACGGTTGCTGGTGCCATCCTGTGGAAGACCGGAGGGCTGGGTGGTTTGGGGCGGCTTCCGGGCGATCTGTTCGTGCAGAAGGGCAACACGACTTTCTTCTTTCCGGTCGTCACATGCATCGTGATCAGCATCGTGCTGACGCTGCTGAGCTGGCTCTTCCGCCGATGAGTGCGCCGGGCGATGAGAAGCTGCGGCGGCGGATGCTCGGGCGCTTGCGCAAACATCTCGCGCGCCGTCGTTCCCCGCGAGCCGTGCTCAGCGGCATTCTGCTGCTCACCGCACTTGCCGGGTTTGTCGCGTCGTTGGGAATGCTGAAGCTCGGCCTGGGCGCGATGTGGCTGCGCTATCCGCTGGCTGTGCTCCTCGCGTGGGGGGTGTTTCTGGGAATGGTGCGAGCATGGGCGCAGCGGGAGCAGGCGAACTTGCGCGCGGAGGAGCTGGCCGAGCTGAGCTCCGGAGAGGATGAGCCCGAAACAAAACCGCCGCGTTTGACTTCGCTAGATCCGGACCGCTCAGCCTGGGAGGACTGGCTCGATTGGATGAATCCCTTCAACGGACTCGAGGACGCGGAGGGTTGTCTCGTGACCGTGGCGCTGGGAATCGCGCTGCTGGCGTTGGGAGGCGCATTTGTGGCGATCGCCGGCCTGATCATCCAGGCGGAGGTGCTGCTCGCCGAGCTGTTGTTCGACGTGCTGCTGGTCTCGGCACTAAACAAACGCCTGCACGGCCTCGAGCCCCGGTGGTGGCTCCAAGGCACGCTGCGACAGACCGTCTGGCCGGTGATGGTGACGATGCTTTTCCTGCTCTGCGCAGGCTTCCTCCTTGAGCAGATGGCGCCGGGGGCTCAGACGATCGGCCAGGTGTGGGAGCACTGGCGCGGGCCGCGCTAACTCACGAGCCGTGCGCTCGGAAGGGATTAATACAGCAGCGCGTAGGTGAAGACGTTCACGTTCACGAGGACGGATTCCATGATCATGTTGCCGCCGCAGCAGCAGCAACCCTTCGCATTCGCGACGTCGTTCAGACCGTCCTTCGAATAGACCATCACCAGTCGGCCGTTCACTTCCATGCCTTCGATGTAAGCCTGCGCGCCCTTTTTGTCGGTGAGGCGGCCGATTCGATTTACGGTTGAAAACGCGGGATGCGACATCGGCAGCTTCACCAGCTTGTGCTCAGGAAACACGAGCTTCATTTCCTTGCGCAACGCAGTGTCCCAATTCGGATCGGAGCAGCCCGGGCTGGAGAGAATGAAGCCGCCGTTGAGCAGATACTTCCGCAGATTCTCGCGCTCCTTTTTGGTGAGATTGAAGCTCTCCTCGCCCGACCAGACGCAGAAAGGGAAATCGAAGACGTGATCCGCTTCGAGCTTCACCGGCACGAAGTGTTTGCCGACGTTCAAGTTGGTTGCCTTGGCGACGTCGGTAAGGAATTTGTCGGCAAAGCAGATCGAGCTCTTGTTCCCGGCGTAAACCAGGTTGCCGCACTGAAGCTTGGTCAAGTCGGCGCTCGGCGAATTGGCCGCGTTGGCGACTGCCTCCTCGAGTTCCTTTTGCTTGCGCTCCGGAGTCGCGCCTGCGCCCGCGCCGACCGCCGAGCAGCCCAGGGTGATCGATAGCAGGATGCTCGCGGCAACCTGGAAACGAGCGGACGCGAAGCTCCGGGGAGCGCACGCGTCTCGCGTGTTGGTTTCGCCGTCCCGCCGAAACGAACTTCTCGCAACGTGCGGATCGGCTGTCATCGACCACCGTGAAACGCACTGCTCGGAAAGTGCGCGAAGGCGGGATGCCTTCGCCGGCCCGCGAGACGCGTGCGCTCCCCGGAGTTCCGGCGCGTCCGTCATCCGCGTCTCGTTGATGTTCATCCTCATGGTTTCGTCTCCTTCGCCTTCGGCGCCGGCTTGGTGAGCGCTTTGAAATACTGCTCCACGATTCCGCTATACTGCTCGATGCCGGTCTCGCCCTGCACCGCGCCGGACTCGCGATTGACCGCTTCCATCCCGGTCACCACATCCTGCTTGTCGATTGAAGCCTGCGCGCCCGCGGCATTCGGTGCCGCGTTGTTTTTACCCTGGCCGCTCAGTTCCGCTTTAGTGCTTTCGGAGATCATCGACTCGTTTCCCATGACATTCGCGTTTGGCCCGGTGATCACTGCGTAGCCGTGACTGCCTGCGCTGCCCTGACCCATCCCGCCCGCCTTGCTGCCGCTTCCGAATTTCCGCGACTGCATCATCTGGCTGAAGCTGCTGCCCGCATTCAGGCCGCGCTGCACGGCAAGGAATTGATCGAGCTCGCTCCCCATTTCTCCGCCCTGGCCCTCGCATTGGGAGAAGAGCTTTTCCATTTCGCCGCGCAGGTTCTCCGCACGTTGCGCGCTCTGATCGCCCTGACCTTCGAGCATGCTGCGCGTCGCCTGGTTCGCCAGCGTTTGCAGCCGCAGATCGCCCATTGTCTGGGCGATGGCCTTGGCGCTCTTCGCCGCTTTCGGGAACTTCGCTTCCGCCGCTTCCCCGTCCTCCCAGAGCTTCTGTTCGACGGCGTCGAGCTGTTCACCGATCTCCTTTTCCTGAGCCGCCAGACTCTTCAGCGCGAGCTGGTCCTCCCGGCTGAGCGGGGTCGCTCGATCATAAGCTTTCGCTTGTTCCGCGAGCTCCTTCTGCGCCGCGTAAAGCTCCTTGAAGCGATTGATGTCCTTCACGATTTCGTGAATGAGGCTCATGTCTTCCAACGGTTCCGCAATCTCCTCCGCGGCCGATTGCTCCGTCGCTCCGAGCCGCTCCAGTTGCTCGTCCGAAGCCTTCTTAAAATCGGCGAGCATCTTCTGATTCAAACCGGAGGCTTTCGCCGTCTTCGGGGATGCTTTTCCCGGGTTGGCCGGCGTTTCCTCTCCGGAAGGCGGCGACTCGGTGATCTCCTCCATCGCAGCCTCGTTCGCCTGCGTGGAATCGCGGATCTCCTGCGCCTTTTCGGCGAGCGTGTTCTTTAGTTCGGCCTCGATGTCGTAGAGCGGATCGTCGCGAACGAACGTCTCCATGGTGTGCGCGAGGTCGTTGAGTTGTTGATTCAACTGCGCTTGTTGCGCGGCGAGTTCCGCGAGCTTCTTCTGCGCTGCAGCCTTGGCAGATTCCGTCTTCGCGGCCGCTTCCTGCTTCTTCAGCGCCTCGATCGCTTCGCTGAGTTTCCGCTGCTCTTCGACGCGATCGTGAAACTCGTTCAGCAGCTTCCGGTACTTCGCCTCGATGTCGCTGATATCCATCCGCTCGCGCAGGAAGTCGTTATATTCCTCCGTCGTGATGACGGTCAGCGTGACCGTCTTGCTCCGCGTGAGATGCGGGTCCGGCGCGTTATCGATCGCTTCCGCGAAGAACGAAACCGTGTCACCCGAGACCAGCCCCAGCTCCTGTAATTTGAGCGGCAAAACTTCGCGTGCATGCAGTGGCGGCTTCTCGTGAGCGATCACACGCGGCTCGCCATAAACGCCGTTGTGCGCCTGGTGAATGCGGATGGTTTTCAACCCGTAGTCGTCGCTCGCTTCGATCACCGGCTCCACCTTGAAGTCCATCGCGACGAACGTGTCGCTGTTCGGATTGGTCACCTGCACTTCGGGCGGCAGATCGTGCGTCGCGGTGAATGCGACTTCCCATTTCTGCTGCGATTCAAAGCCATCGCGATCGCTAAGGGAAAACTGGAGCTGTGCGGATTCCGTCACCAGCCAGGTGCCAGCGACTTCGTTCTCTACGGTTGGCGTCATCTTGATCGGCTGCACGGCCCCTGACTCCAGCGTGACCATGATGGTGCCATGCGAAAGTGGCCGGTTGGATTGCAGCCGGAAGGTGAGCGCGCTGCCCGCGAGCGCCTTCAAACTCTTGAACTGCAGCGGCCGTTCGTCCGCCGGCAGCCCGGTGTAAGCCGGCGGCGCGATCTTCACGAAAGCCTTCTCCAGCTTCGGAGTCAGAATCACGCCGACGCGCCGGTGCTTGCTTCGGCTGTGCTCGTTTCGCGTGTGCGCGAAGATCACGAGGTTCGCTTTGATGCTGTCGATCTGCTGCGTGAAGCCACGTTCGCCTTTGTCGAACATTGGCATCGTCGTCTTCGCCGCGGGTGCGTCGGCAGGGAAGAAAGTGAGGAAGAGTTCGCCGGGTCGGTGCCCGCGCACTTTCACCGAAATGAGCAGCCCTTCCCCGTAAACAACCGAGGTCGTGTCATCGCCGGGATCGCTGATTTCGAGCCGGGTGAAAGAGTAGGGAGGATGATCGCCAAACGGGTCGAAGAACCGCGGCAGCTCGGTGCGGGTGATCGGGAAGAAGATCGCGAGCACTGCCGCAAATCCAACGAGGCCGTAGCCCATCCGCTTGGCCTCACGCTTCACCCGGTCGGTCTTCGCGCGCTCCGCGAGCCGCTCCGTGGCTAGCTCCGTCGCGTAACCGCCAATCGCCATACTGGCGAGTTCACGAGTTAACGGCGCCAGCTTCGGGTCCGTCGCCTGCGCCTGGAGTTGCAGCACGTTGATCAGCTTCGAGCCGAGTCGCGCGTCGCGGCTTTCGAGAATGCGCGCGGTGTGTTCGAGCGAATTGCGTCGAAACCAGGCGATCACTGCACCTGTCACAAGGATCCCGACGCCGAGCAGCATTAGCCCCACTCCGATCGCCACACGCGGTCCCGCGGCGAGATGCAGGGACACGTCGAGCAGCAACGCCGCGACTAGATAGCCGATCACCCAAGGCCACGCAGCGAGCACGACCCTCGCACCTTTCTCGCCCTGCAGCACGCGATCGGCCTGCGTCAGCTGACGGGTGAGCGGAGCGAGCGCATCCGTGGCGCGTGGACGCTGTTCGACCGCGGGACTTTCAACGAGCATGCTCATGGATCTCCGACGAGTGGGTCGCGGGTAATGATACCGTTGGTGGCCGAAGCCGAACCTAGCGGCGCCGTTCAGGAGGTCAACGGCGCGGTGCGCTTACGTCAGCCCCCAGCGTCGGCGCAAATACCAGTCACCGCCAAAGAGCAGCCCAATCAGCCAGAAGACCCAAACGCGGTCCCAGGCGCTGGTCAGCCTGGTCTGCGGAATGCCGGCCGCGGGCGCGTCGTTCAACTCCGCCAGCAGTTTGGGAAGCTCCTCCGGCTTCAAGAGCCGGCCGCCGCTGCTCTCGCAAAGCTTGCGCAAGTAACCCGCATCGGTCGCGACCTCGGTTTGCTCGAGATTCTCCTCAAATACGATGAATCGTGCGGTTTGTTTGCTGCCATCGGGGAACTGCGCGGTTGCTTCGAATTTACCCGGTTTCGCCGGCAGGAATTCGGCGGCGAGTTTGTCCGGTGCGTTCGGATCCGAAGCGGCGAGTGTGGTGCGGCCGACCTCCTGTCCGGCCTGTGTGATCGTGAGCGGCAACGAGCTCAGCTTGGATTTCGACGCGTCCCGCTGCACCGCGCGAAAGTAGATCTTCTCGCCGAACGGAATGTTTGCGGAGCTGGCGCGCAGCGAGAATTGCTGCGCGGGCAGGAAATCACGGCCGGCCATCAGCCAGAGGATCATCTGATCCCAAAAGCGATCGAAGACCGTGTTCACGCCTTCGACTTTCGCATTGAAGGCCCAGCGCCAAAGTCCATCGACGCCGATGCTCAGCACCTGGCCCTGGCCGAACCGCCGATGAACCATGCCGGGTGTCGGTTCGCCGCCGCCCGCCGCTTGCGCATTGGCGAGAGTCGCGGTGAGCGGCTGCCTTTCGAGAATGCTCCGACCGGCGATCAGCTCCGGCACGGCGTCGGCGCCGGGCTCGGTGAGCGTGCGGAAAGGCGCGAGCGCCTGACCTTCCCGCGCTGTTTGCAGGCGCACATGTTCGCTTGGCGCATCCGACCAGATCACCGGCTGAAGCTGATTCTTCGCCAGCTCGCCCTCGAAGGCGGGCCCGCGGCTGAAGATCACCGCGCCTCCATGATCCTGAACGTAGCCCTCGAGCTGCGTGAGCGCTTCGGGGCTGATCAACTTTTCGACCGATCGCCCGAGCACGATCACATCGTATCGGCGCCAATCCTCCGCGCTGACCGGCGTTTGGAGTTCCCTTTCGTTTTCCTTCTTGCGGACCACGCGCGCTTTGCCCGGCGCGTATTGCACGATCGAATCGACGTTCATCTTCTCGTTGCGCATCAGCGATCGCTGCAAAAACGTGGTGTCCCAATACGGCTGGCCTTCGAGAAACAGCACCTGGATCTGCTGGTCGATGACGTTGAGGTAAGTCAGTGCGTGGTTGTTCTCGCGATCGATTTCGTTCTCCACTGGCGTGACGCGCAGCTCGTATTCGAACTGCCCGACCTCCTGCTCGATAACGTCGAAATGAACCTGCGCCTCGGGCTCTTCCCTCGGCTGAACGCGTTGCGTTTGCACCACTTTGTCCGCCCGCAAAAGCTCCACCTGCAACGTTTCCAGCTCGACCCCGATCAGGCGCAGCGCGCCCGTGATCCGCGCCTTCTGTTTCACGTAACAGTAAGGCTGATAGCTGGTGATCCGGACCGACACGTCGCGCACTTTGCCCTGCTTGCCGAGCGCCACCGCATAGATTGGGCTCTGCCGTTGACGAGCGAGGAAGCCGGTCTTGGCGGGGTTCACGAGTTCGAAGTCGTGTCCGTCCGTTAGGAGAATCAACGCCCGCGCTTTTTCATGCGCGCCGAGCGAATCGAGCATCGTTGCGATGGAGCGATGCACACGCGTACTGGCCCCGCTGGCGTTTAGTGACGAAGCGCTGGTGATCGGGGTGGCGTCTTCGCCGAACTGGAACATCCGGAGCCGCGCATCGCTCAGCTCGCCGCTCGGTTCGGTCAATTCGGCGTCCGCGAGAATGGAGCGCGCAGCCTGGGAACGCGTGCCCTGCGCGACATCGTTCTGGGCCATGCTGCGCGAATCATCGACGCCGACCAGCGTCACACGATTGGTGACGGTTGGCGGGATCTGTTCCAGCCGTGAAGGCTGCAGCAACAGCAGTAAAACAGCGGCGGCGCCGAGCAGGCGAAAAGCCAGCAGCGTGTTGCTTCGCGTTCGGCTCAGCCGCGAGCTGATGCGCAAGTAGATCGCAACCGTTGCCGCCGCAAGCACCACTCCGAGCATCACCACCGCGCCAATCGGCAGGATCGGATCGAAGACCAGGCCAGCCGCGAGGAACGGGCTCATGTTCCGTTGTTCGCCGGGGTGGGCCCGCCCATCAAACGCGTCAGAGCGGCTTCGGAAAGTTGCAATCCGCGCTGCTCGTGATCGACGCGGAAGAGCACGGGCAGGTGGGTCAGCTCTTCGAGGATCCCCGCGTTGGTCGCGGCCGCAATCGCCTGCGCTTCATCGGGCGGAGCGCTCTCGTTCAAAATCAGCCCCGCGCATTGCAGGCCTTGCGCGCGGATCGTTTCGACCGTCAGCAGTGTGTGGTTGATCGCGCCCAAACGATTCGGCACGACGACCGCAATCGGCAGCGCGAACTCCGCCGCGAGATCGCTGGCGAAGTAATCCCGCTCAATCGGCACGCGCCAGCCGCCCACGCCCTCGACGATCACCGAGCCGTGCAGAGCGCGGATCCGACGGAAGCTTTCCCGGATCAACGTCAGATCGATCGCCCGATTCTCAATCATCGAGGCGACATAAGGTGCGGCCGGAGTACGCAGCCAGACGGGATTGATCAGGTTCAATTCGAGCGCGCCTTCGGCAGCGGCATGCAGCGCTTCAGCGTCGTCGCGATCGCCGCAGCAGATCGGTTTGAACCCGACCGTTCCAAAGCCTGCGCGGCGTCCAGCGCGAACGAGCAGCGACGCGACAAAGGTTTTGCCGACGCCCGTGTCGGTGCCTGTGAGGAAGACGTTCACAGGCGCTGGTGGCGCTTAGTTTTCGATGCCGATGGCTTCCTGAATGGCGCTCGCGATCCGGTCTGCCTGGAGGTTGATCTTGTCACCGTCGCGGCCTTCGATCAGCAGCCGGATTTTCGGTTCCGTGCCGCTGTAGCGGAGCAGCACCCGACCGGCTCCGGAGAGATCGCGCTCCGTTTCGGCGACAAGCGAAAGCAGATGCGGCAGCTCGGACAGCGCCTTCTTTTCGCGCACCTTCAGGTTCCGTTGCGCTTGCGGATACTTGGTCAGGCAACGTTTCAATTCGCTCAGCGGCTTCCCGGTCTCGATCATGATGCGCAGAATCTGCAACGCGCTCACGATGCCGTCGCCGGTCGTGGTGAAGTCGCGGAAGATCATGTGCCCGCTTTGTTCGCCGCCGACGTTCAGGTCGTTCTTCATCATCTCCTCGATGACGTAACGATCCCCGACTTTCGTCCGCACGACCCGGCCGCCCTTCGTCTCGAGCGCCTCGTTCAAGCCGAAGTTGCTCATGATCGTCGCGACGAGGGTGTTCTGCGCGAGGCGTCCCTGCCGCATGAAGTCCAGCGCCGCGATGGCCATGATCTCGTCGCCATCGACGATCTCGCCATTTTCGTCGCAAAGCAGCACGCGATCCGCGTCGCCGTCGTGACTGATGCCAACGTCCGCCCTTGTCTCGCGGACAATGCGCTGAATCTCCTCGGGGTGCGTGCTGCCGCAGTCGCGGTTGATATTTCGGCCGTTCGGGGTGTTGTGCGCGATGATTACTTCCGCGCCGAGTTCGCGCAGAATGCACGGTGTGGATTTGTAAGCCGCACCGTTCGCGACAT
>JAQGOK010000205.1 GCA_028293645.1 Chthoniobacter sp. | reverse complement strand
TGCTGCCGACCACCGGACTCTCCACGGTCGTCATTGCGGCGAAGCGTTGATAAAAGTTGTGTGTGCCATAACTTTCCCCTTGTTCAAACTGCGACGTGGGCTACTCTTTGCCCAGTTCACTTTTCCCCAGAGCCGAAAGCGCCTCTCCAGTTTCGCTGGAGAGGCGTTTTCATTGGCTGATAAATGTATGCATTCCGCTCCGCGTCGCGCTTGAGCTGCTTCGCCCGCTCTGCAAAGGTCCGCACGTGAAGCTCTCACCGTTGCTCCTCCTCTTCGCTGCTCTCGCGGTTCTGCCGGGTTGCGCGGGCTACACAAAGTTTCGCACGACCAATTATCGCGGCGAACTGACCGCGGAATGGACGGCGCGCGGCTTCTACTACCCAGTCTCGGGTGGATATCGAATCAACGCGATCGAGCGGATCAGCGGCCCACCTCACATGCTCGTTTCGCGCTATCCGGAAGGGCGAAGGACCAATGTGACGGGCCCGAACATCGTGCGCTGGCGCACGAACAAGCCGCTCTGGATGTATCAGCTCGAGTTCCCCGCCGCAGCGACTGCGAACCGGAGCTGGCGGGAGACGCGTCCTCACCGGGACGAGAAGCTTCCTTAGCCGGTTGGCTTCAGCCGGTTAGATCGTGCAGTCAAAGCTGAGCCGAATCTTCGGTTCGTCGCGATGAGTCCGGCCGCTGAAATCGACTGCAATGCGGGCGCCTTCATCGCGCACTTCCACCCAGCCGAAGCACCCTTCATTTTGCTTTGGCAGGTAGTAACCGTGGCTGTATGGGCCACCCTTGAACGAGGCGCCGCGATCGAGCGCGGAGCCGTGCAGCACCGGAATCGGCGCCGCAGCGGTGCCGGCGTATCCGCTTTCCCTGCCATCGTCCGCTGCGAGCATGTGCGCATCGCCGCAAAGGAAGCAGACGTTTTTCAGTTGGTGCGCCGCAATGAATTGCGCCAACTCCCGGCGTTCAAAGGCATAGCCGGCCCAGCCATCGTTCGCGCGTCCAGCCCCGATCCAAGGGATTGGGCTGCCGATAAAAGTCAGCTTTGCGCCATCCCGGGTGGCGAGCAGTTCTTGTTTGAGCCAGGCCTTTTGCACGGACCCGAGCAGCGTCTTTCTCGGGCCATCCGTCACATCTGCCGGTGATCGTTCCGAGCGCACGTCGAGGAGGAGGAAACGCACCCGGCCGACGCTGAAAGCCTGATAAATGGGAACATCGCCTGCACCGGCTCCGAGAGGATAATGCGGGATGTATTCCTGATAAGTCACACGTGCCGAACGGCGGCCAGGCGCGAGCGAGTCGCTGTTGTTGGGGCCGAAGTCGTGATCATCCCACACGTACGCCAGGGGCACTTCGCGATAGAGCTGGCTCTGGGTTGCCGAGGTAAACACCGAATCAAAAGCGGCACGGAACAGCGCCGGTTTATCCTTCGCGATGTTGCTGTAGTGGAGGTCGCCCAGATGCAGAAAGAAGAGCGGCTCCTTGTTGCGGATCGTGGTGAAGACCTGATGCGCCGAACCCGTGCGCGCGCACGAAGCGAAGGCGAATTGAAACGACGCGACTCCGCTCGGGAAGGTTTTGAAACGCCCTCTGGGCAGGGAGACGCGGCGGCCTTCGACCTCGAGTGAGTACTCGTATTGGACCGAGGATTGCAGGCCCGTGAGGTGCGCCGATCCGATGGCGCTTCCTTTTGCCGCGGAGGCTATATCGAACCGGAGCGCCGGTGCGACGTTCCCCACTTCGCGCACGACCAATTGGCCGCGCATGCCCACGCCGAGGTAAGCCTTGATCACCGCGGAGCTGTTGGTCACGCCGCCGACCCACATGCTCGGAGCGACGCGCTTTGCGGAAAGGACGGAATTCGCGACGCGCTGTGCGGACTTGTTTGCATCGCGGCGGGCCAGCGCCAGCGCAAAGGCAGCGGTCAAGATGCCGGCAGCGCTGAGGAGGAAACCTCGACGGCTAAGCGGGGGGGCGGACGAAGAGCTGAGCATGGGCGGCGAACCGCCGCGGTTTCGGCCCGATCGGCTGCGCTGTCAAGCCGCCGCAGCTCCCGAGGCGAATCGGAGCAACCAGTACAGACAGAACGCGCCGAGCAAAAGCGGAGTGATCGCGGTGCGGCGCTCCCATTCGCTGACCAGTCGCACGAACCCGCGGTGCGCATCCGTTGGGAGAACGGCGCCGAGGGTGATCAGCGTCATGCCGAACAGGACCACCGGAGCAAAAGCGTGCAGCTGGAAGCTCTCCAGCCAATCTCCCCGCACGAGTGCTGCACAAGCGCGACTCAGTCCGCAGCCGGGGCAGGGAAGGCTGAACGTCTGCATGGCTGGACACCGCCAACCTTCAAGCCCGGCTAACTGCAACCCGACGTGCAAAACGGACGCGCCGGCGAGTGCGGCACAAAGCGCACGCGATTGCAGGATCAATCCGAACAGCACGGGCGGCGAGTGCCTCGGAGTGTTCACCGCGGGCCTGCTTCCAACATGCGGGCCCGCTGATTCCGCAACGGCAGACGAATGGTGAGCGTCAGCCCTTTGCCGAGGTCGCTGGCCAGGTCGATTTCGCCGCCGTGTTCGCGCACGATCCGGCGCACGATCAGCAAACCGAGCCCGGAGCCGCTCGCCTTGGTTGTGAAATACGGCTCGAAGATTTTGCTCATATCTTCAGTCGTGATCCCGCCTCCGGAATCCGCGAACTCGATCGAAACCCACTGGTCGTCCACATCGGTCCGCACGCGCAAAATGCCGCCGGTCCGCATCGCCTGGAACGCGTTTTTGATCACGTTGTAAAACGCCTGCTTGAGCTGGTTGCGGTCCACGTCGAGCAACGGCAGATCGTTCCGGAGTTCCTGTTCGACGAGGATGCTGCGGTCGTCGATTTCCGGCTTCAGAAACGCCACCGATTCGGAGACCAGATCGTTCACATTCTCCAGGCGCGCCTCGATCCGTGCGGGACGGATGGCGCCGAGGAATTGCTGCACGATGGAATCGAGGCGGGTGATTTCATCCCGCGCGACCGCGAGCGTTGTTTCGAGGTCAGCGCGCTGCGCCTGCGGCAGCTTTCGGAGCTTGCGATCCATAAGTTGCAGATGGATGTGCAGCGAGTTCAGAGGGTTGCCGATTTCATGCGCCACGCCAGCCGCGAGGAGGGTGAGCGCGGTGAGTTTTTCGGATTGAATCGTCTCCTCGGTGGAGCGGCGCGTTTCGGTGATGTCGCGCAGGATGACCGCGTATCCGACCATCTCCTGCACCACGGTTTTGGAGCGTTTGGTTCCCGGTGCGTCGAGGCTCAGCGGCACGACGTAGAAATTCAGAAACCGGTGCTGCGGGTAGAAGACCTCCATGTCGCGGCTCACCACTTTCTCGGCCTCGACCAGCTTGCTCCATTCGAGTCCCCGCAGCCGATCCTGCAAGGGCTGGGCCATGCAATTCTCGCGTTCGAGCCCGAAGATCTCGCAAGCCGCGCGGTTGAGATAATTGATGCGGCCCTGCACGTCCGTGACGATCACGCCTTCGTGAATCGCGTTGAAGATCGTCTCGAGAAAACCCTTCTCGTCTGCCAGCCGGAGGAGATAGCTCTGCACCTCCTCGGGGCGCACCCGCCCGATACGTTCGATGAGCTTGTCGAGGAAACCGGAGTTCATGGTCGCGGACGCCGCCGCGCCTTTAGACTTCCGCCTCTTGCAATCCAGTCACCCGCCCGATGTGCAGTGCGCTGAGGTTCGTAACGCTCTCACCGTCAGGCAAGGCAATCACCGCCACGCTTCCGACCACGGCTGCGTTCTCCGGGTGTTCAATGCGGAAGACATTGCCATTGGTAGCGTGAACCTCAAAAGGGGTGAACGGCACCCTCAGCAAGTATTCGCGGATCAGCTTCAGCATTCCCTCCTATACCTTGCGCGAAGGGGCAGGACAAGATGCGCGCCGCTGCCAACGCCCAGCCAACCCTTCACCACCGTCACACCATGACCGTCCACCTTCAGCGCCAGCTTTCCGTTGCGCTTGAAAATCAACCCGGCCGCCTCGCAGCGATCAGTCGCCTGCTGGCCGACGGCGGGATCTACATCGAGGCAGTTTGCGTGATCGACAACGTGGAGCAGGGAGTGGTCCGACTGATGACGGACGATCCCGTCGCCGCGCGGACGATTCTGGAAGGCGCGAGTTGCCACGTGGTCGAAGCGGAAGTGCTCACGCTGGAGCTTACCGACCAGCTCGGAAAGCTGGCGATGATCAGCGAAGCGCTCGCCGCCGCGAGCATCAACATCGAGTACGCTTATGCCACCGTGGATCACGCCGGAGCACGCACGCGACTCATTGTGAAAACGAGCCGTCCGCGGCAGGCGCAGGAAGTCCTCGCCGCTTTGAACGATCGTTGAGGCATGGCTTTGCTGCATCGAGGAACAGTCGGCATCCTCCCGGCAGGCGCACTCGGCGTAGCATTTTACTTTCACCTCACGCATGAGCTGCGGAGGGTCGATGAGCGTGTCTGCTTTATGGCGCGCGAGGGCTCATCGAGCGCGGCGGTTTTGCGAGAATATGGTCGGCTGCAAATCGCGCGAGGCGGGCAAATCAATGAGGTGGCGCATCCGGCCTTGTGGACGCCGGATTTGCTCACCTGCGCCGAGAGCGGGTTCCTGCCGGAACTCGTGCTCGTCTGCACACAGCCGGATCAACTGTTGAGCGTCATCGGGGACGCAGTGCGGCTGCTCGAGCAACTCTCCGAAAATGGCCACCTCGATGCCGAGGCCTCGCAGTTGCCGATGTTCATCCTGAGCAGCAATGGCATTTATTTCCAGCGCGTGCGCCAGTTCCTCATCGAGAAGCTGGAGGAAGCGACACTCTTCGGCCGGCTGCCGGATCTGTGGCCGGATCGGATGCCGCATATCGTCGGCAAACTGCTGCGCGGTGTGACCATCCAGACCGGCCAGCGCGAAGGGTCCGGCACGGCCGCGATTTATCGCCCGGGAGCGAGTGGCCGCACCCGACTCGCCGGCGGCAACACGGCGAACCGGGAGCGCGCAGCCGCGTTACTCAGCGAGCGCGGCGGCTGGTTTGAAGCCGTCGCCGCATCACCGACGCGCGTGGAGTTCGACAAGGCCCTGGTGAATCTGGCGGTCAATCTGCTCGGGCAATTGCGCGCAATTGGCGACGATGGTTCGTTCAGCCTGCTGACCATCCGCGAGATCATCCAACGCGACGACGATCCGGAGGTGCGGCAACTCGCGGAGCAGGTGGTGGAAGTGGGCCGGGCGGTGCGCGCTTACGGACCGGCCGATAACTTCGCGGCGCTCTACGAAAAGATGCTCGGCAGCGCGCACGAACATCTGGAGCACGTTCCTTCCAGCCTGCAATGGATCGCGCAGCAACTCCGCCGCGGCACACTCGAAGCGCGCTTGAGCCCGACCGAAGCGTGGCTGCTGGAGCCACTCATCCGCTACGCCAAGGCAGCAGGGCTCGCCGAAGCGGCACACTACTTCGAGGATCTCACGCGCCGGGTCGAGGAGCGCCTGGCGCTCGCGGCCGCGGTTCAGCGCTGAAACGGATCCTGCGCGATCGGTTCGCCGCAGAAGAGACAGCGCGGACGACTTTTCGAGAGTGTGCGGCCGCACTTCGGGCAAGGTTTCGGCGGCTGCGTCGCCACGCGTCCGTCGAACTTCCCATCCTCCAGATCGATCGCGGTGATCTGGCGAACCAGTTCCTGCTCATCGAGTCCGTGCTTTTCGCGAAGAATCCGCCAGAGCGCCTCGGTGACCATGCGCAGCCGTTCGACTTCGTGCTGCAATTCAGCGACTGCGGCCTCGCCACTGCGGCTCGGGCCATCGGCTCTGCGCGAAACTGGAGAGTGATCGTTCGGTGGGGCAAACATGGTGTGAGATTCGTTCGCTGAGTGTCAGTTGAGTGCGGCGCTTTCAGCCAATGCGATCCGGCTTGAGCACGCCCACAAACGGCAGGTTGCGGTACCGTTCGTCGTAGTCCAGTCCGTAGCCGACCACGAACTCATTGCCAATGTCGAAGCCGACGTAATCCGCCTCGGTCTCGGTGGTGCGAGCGATCATTTTGCGCAGCAGCACACAACTGCGAACGCTCTTCGGTTCGGTTTCCGCGCGAAGCTTTGAGCTGATCGCGTGCAAGGTGCGGCCGCTGTCGAGGATGTCGTCGAGGATCAAGACGTGGCGCCCATTGATGTCGGGCATGCGCAGCTGATCAAAGGTCACCACACCGGAACTTTCGGTGCCGCCGTGGTAGCTCGACACGCTCAGACAATCGAGCCGGAGCGGCAACGGGACGCGGCGCAACAGATCGGCCATGAACATGAGGGAACCGTTCAGTACCGCGACCACGGTCAGCTCCTTATCCGCATACTCGTTGGTGATCTCGGCCGCGAGTTCGTCGAGGCGGCGCAGGATGGTTTGCTCGTGAAAAAGGATGGTCTCGATGTCGTCCCGCATCACTGCCTTTTATCGCCGTGATTTCTCAACTGCACTTCTATTGCGTCGCGGAGTTCCGCACGCCGCGGCCAGGCAATGCAGTGGACGCTGCTTCTCTGCGGCCGTCGGGGGAAAAGGAGCGTTGCAGGCTGTGCGCGGGGCCGATAAATCCGGAGCGCTCTCTTCAACCCACAACAACCCCTCTTCCCATGTCCTGCTATCACCCCTCGATCGAAGGCGCCCAACACGGCGGAAAATCTCTGGCTGACTTCCTGACCTACGCGAAGCGCAGCGGCGCCAGCGGGGCGCAGCCGAGCAATTACATGCTGCAAAGCGCTGACGGTTTTAAGCCTGCGAAAGAGATCAAGGACACCTTCGAGAAAGCGGGCATGCTGCTCGACGGCATCAGCGCGCACTGTCCGGTGTGGGTCCACACCACGGCGTGGACCGGATCACCCACCGTGCGGCCGTTCATCCCCGCGGAGGTTGCACAGAAATCAACCGAGGAGATCGAGAAGTGGGCGGAGAATTACCTGCTGGAGTTGCTCGATCTTGCTGCGGAACTCGGGGTCAAAGTGGTCCCGATGTTCTGGGGAGTTGCTTACGGCTGGGAAGCCGCGACCGGCTATCCCTGGGGATTCTGGGCCGGGCCTGGTTACGATCTGATCAAGGAAGGACAGGAGCGGTTCGTGAAGAAGACGCAAAAGATCCGCGACCGTGCCAATCAGCTCGGGATCAAGCTTTGCCACGAAATCCACCCCGGAACGGGAGCTGCCACTGCCGATGAGTTCCTGTCGCTCGTCAAAATCACCGACAACGATCCATCGATCGCGGTGAACGCCGATCCTTCGCATTGCTGGGACGGTGAATCATGGGAGACGCGCTTCTTGAAAGTCGGCGAGTACATCTACGCGGCGCACGTGAAGAATTTCACGATTCGGTCCGGGTTCCCGCTGCGGACGATGGAGCCGCTCTGGCCGAAACGCGCGATGCAGTTCACGGACCTGCCAAGCGGCGACTTGAACATGTCACGCTACGTCGAGCTGCTCCTGATGGTCGGTTATCCGAGCCGCTACTGCCAGTTGCAGGGGACCAAAACCGCGCCGCTCGTAGTGGAAGCCGAAAGCGCGCACCGCGACCTGGATCCGACCAGCGCGAATGGAATCGCCTACGTCCGCGATCACCTGCTGATCACGCCCGCCGCGGGGAGCTTCGAGGAAGGCATGGGCGCGTAGGCGCCGCGTGCGAGTCTGCCAAGCTCCTCAACGGAAGCGTTGAGGAGCGGAGCTACTCCGCCTTGGCTGCGGGTGCTGGCTCGGGAGCGGGCACGGGCGCGGGCACGGGCGCGTCTGGCGCTGGCTGGTCGGGCGCCGGCTGGTCGGGCGCCGGCTGGTCGGGCGCCGGCTGGTCGGGCGCGGATTGATCCGGAGGAGTGCTGGGGTCTTTGGGGATCGCCGAGAAATCGCCTTCGATCGTCTCGGGCGCCTGCTTCTTCTCGTTCCAGTAGATCGTGATCAGCTTGCCGTTCTGCTTCTCGCGGAGGGTGTAGCGCTTGTTGGTGTCATCTTGCGCGATCATTTCCATCTGACCGCCGCCGAAGGTCACCGCCGCACTCGCCGCCGCGCGGGTGGGATTGGCCTGCGCCTCTTGAGCAAACTGTTTGATCTTCCCGCCGTACATCATCGTGAAAATCGCAATCCCGATGACGATCAGGGCAATGATGCCGCCGCAGCCGATGCCGATCCAGGCGACGGGACCGAGACCTCTTTTCGGGGGAAGGGAAGACGAAGTATCCATGAGGCGCGCACGGTATGAGGAATACGCGACCGAGGGCAAGCCTTCGCCCGTTCCGGGATGGATGGTGACGACGGATTTACTCCCGCTCGGCGTTTTCCACTTTCCAATCACTGCCGCTGCTGATCCGAACTCCGTATGACTGGCGCCATTTCACCCCCTCTCCGATTGGGGATCCTTGGATCTGGAAAAGGATCGAATTTTCGCGCCATCGCCGACGCGATCGCTGCTGGTCAACTCACCGCAGAGGTGAGGATCGTTCTTTCAGATGTCGAAGACGCCGGAATCCTCGCGCTGGCAAGGACAAGGGGAATTCGCACAGAGGTGATCCCGAGCGGCCGATTCAAGACGAAGCTCGAGCCGGAAGTGGAAGCGAGCGTCGTGGCTGCACTCCAGGCAGCCGAGGTCGAGTTGGTCGTGCTTGCCGGATACATGCGGATGATCAAAGCCCCGCTGCTCGACGCTTTTCCGGAGCGGATCATCAATATCCATCCGTCCCTGCTGCCCGCGTTTCCCGGTCTGGAAAGCTGGGCGCAAGCGCTGGCTGCCGGAGCAACGGAGACGGGTTGCACGGTGCATTATGTGGATCACGGAATGGACACCGGCCGGGTCATTGCCCAGCGACGCGTTCCCATCCTGCCCGGCGATACGGCGGCCACTGTGCATGCGCGCATTCAGGCGCAAGAGCACGAACTCTACCCGGCGGTGATCGCGCAACTTGCCGCCAAACTCCGCGGCTGCGCTGCTGCTAAAGCGAAATCGCCAGGCGCTGGGACGGCCATCGAGGCGAATCCCACGATTTGAAAGTGGATACCTTTTCCAACGCTTCCCTTCATGAGACTCTGGCTGATGTCGTGCTTGGCATTGGTAATGAGCTGCGCTCGGTGCGGCGCAGATGAGGAGGTACGTCGAGTCCAGGAAGAGTTACGACGGCGCCTCGTTTACACCGGTGAGATTGACGGGCGGAAAACGGATGAACTGGCGAGTGCGATTCGTCGGTATCAGGAGCGGATTGGGTTTCCCCAAACGGGCGAGGTGGACGGCGATCTGCTGCGGTCCTTGGGACTTTCGGCCCCGATCATCGTGGCTGCGGCCTGGCCGGATACCGCGGTGCTCAAGAGCGATGCGGCACGCCAGCTCGCGGAGAGCGATCGCCTGCTTTTGGAAAAACTGGAGAACATTCCTGAACCTGCTGCTTCCAAGCCCGAAGCAGTGCAGCCACCGCCGGCCAAGACAACGGTGCAGCCCTCTCAAGAGTTGGATCGACCGGAGCCGGAAGTGCCGCCCGTTGCCCTCGGTCCGAACGCAAAGCCGCTGGCCCAAGAGGCGGAGAGCTTTGTCCGGGAATACCTTGCAGCGTGTGAGACGAATCAGCTGTCTGCCGAAATGGCCTTCTATGCCGACCGCGTCGATTACTTCGACCACGGCGTGGTGAATCGCGACTTTATCGCGAAGGATGTCGGTCACTATTATCGACGCTGGCCCAGGCGGGACTTCAAGCTCCTCGACTTCAAGCTCTCCAAGGCCGCAGGCGACGAACTCGAAGTGAAGTTCCGCATTTCTTTTCGCGTAGCGAACGCGGAACACACCGTGCCGGGTCGTACCGCAAACACCTTCAAGATCCACCGAAAGGATGGTGAAATGCGATTCGTGTCGCTGCGGGAGCAGCGCCTCCGAGAATAGGGCCATCCGGCAGCGCGCAATGGCGCGGTGCGGCACTCCGATCCATGACCGTTCAGAAGAAAATCGGGCTGCTTCTGCTTGGGGTCATCGCGATCTTCGGCGCGGGGCTGAGCGCCATCAAAGAGTACGAGAAGAAGCGTTTCGGAGCGGTTGCCGCGGAGCAGAACCGGGAGCGGCAGGCTTCGTTCGACAAATTCATCCAGGAGTGGACACAGCCGCTGGGGACCTTTGTGGAGTACTTCAGCGTCTGGAGTGCGATGGTGGACGCGATCGAGCGTCCAAACCGCACTTGGGTGGAAGAGAACCTCCACGATCACACGCTTGCCAGCTACCGGGCGCAGTTCGCGTGGGCTTACAATGCGGCGGGAGCGATCGTCTTTACCCGCACTACGTCAGTACCGCTGCCCGAAGTGCCGTTGCCGTCGGGCGGAGTGCGGGAGATCTTTGCGAACCGGCGCACCTGTCACTTCTTTGTGCAGACCGATCTTGGCTTGCTCGAGGTGCGCGGAGCCACGGTTCATCCCTCCTCCGATGCCGGAGGGAGCAAGCCGCCACGTGGTTACTTTTTCGCGGCCCGCCGATGGACCGCTGCAGAGTTAAAGGAGGTGGGCGTTTTCACCGGGAACGAGGTAAGATTCCTCGAGCCGGGCGAGCAGTTCGAGGAGCGTGATGGCAGCGATCGCAGCCCGGAGGTCAGCTTCGCTCGACCGCTTCCCGGCCTGGATGGACGGCCTGCGGCGACGATAATCGTAAGCGACCATTCGCCGCTGGTGGAACGTCTGAATCGGTCGAGCCAATTGCTGTTTTGGGCGCTGCTC
The DNA here is from genome assembly GCA_028293645.1 of Chthoniobacter sp. Lineage (GTDB taxonomy): Bacteria > Verrucomicrobiota > Verrucomicrobiia > Chthoniobacterales > Chthoniobacteraceae > Chthoniobacter. The sequence continues at coordinate 5,641 of JAQGOK010000205.1, read as the reverse complement.
GCATTTGCGTTGTTGTTGTCTCTGGTGCTGTTCGTCTCGCTCAGTTCGCTGGTCAGCCGCCCGCTCGAAAAGCTCGGGCGGGCTCTCCGAGAACAGAACACCGACGGACTGGAGGATCTGCAGACGCAGTCCGGCGAGTTCGGCGACTTTGCACGCATGATGAGCGCGTTCTACGAACAGCGGGAAAACCTGCTGCGCGAAATGGCCGAGCGCCGGCAGACCGAGGAGGCGCTGCAGGAAAGCGAAGATCGCCTCCGGCATTCACAGAAGATGGAAGCGGTCGGCCGGCTGGCCGGCGGCATAGCGCACGACTTCAATAACCTGCTGACCGCGATTATCGGCTACGCGGAATTGATCGCGCTCGCCACTTCGGACGAGGCCATTCAGACCGAGGCGGAGTTGATCCGCAAAGCAGGAGAACAGGCGGCCGACCTGACGCGCCAACTCCTCGCCTTCAGCCGCAAGCAGCTCCTGCAGCCGCGCGTCCTCGATTTCAATGCGCTGGTCCTGAATATGGAGAAGCTCCTTCATCGCGTGATCGGTGAGCACATTGAGCTCTGCGTCGAAACGGAGGCCGTCGAAGCGCGTGTCCGGGCGGACCCGACCCAACTCGAGCAGGTGATCATCAACCTCGGCGTGAACGCGCGCGACGCGATGCCCAGCGGTGGCGTGCTGACCATGCGGACGGCGAACACTTCGGTCTCCCAGACATTCCACGATAGCGCCGGCCCCGTGCCGGCCGGGAATTACGTGACGCTCACTTTGCAGGACACCGGCTGCGGGATGGACGAACAAACCAAGCAGCGGATCTTCGAACCATTTTTCACCACCAAAAACCCGGGCAAAGGGACCGGCCTTGGCCTCGCTACGGTTTACGGGATTGTTCAGCAAAGTGGCGGCGCGATCGTCGTGGACAGCCGGAAGGGTGAGGGGACCCGCTTCACGATCTATCTGCCGCAGGAGGATGCGCCCGTCGAAGCATTACCGGAGCGTCCCCAGCTGTCGGCGAAGCGCTGCCGGGCGGAGACAGTGATGGTCGTCGAAGACGAAGAGATCGTCCGACAACTCGTCTGCGCGGTTTTGAGCGAACAAGGGTATGAGGTGCTTTGTGCTCCGAGCGGTGCGGAAGGCTTGCGGATGGCCCACAACTACGCGGGCAAGATCGACCTGTTGGTCACCGATATCATCATGCCGCAAATGAATGGTCCCGAAGTCGCGCGCACGCTGCGGCTCGAGCGCCCTCACGTGCGGGTGCTTTTCGTTTCCGGCTATTCGGACAACGACATCGGCGACCACGGTATTCTCGCGCCGGAGCTACGCTTTCTGGAGAAGCCGTTCACGCCGGAAGTGCTCTGCCGCAAGGTTCGCGAGGTGCTCGACGAATCCGCGCAGGCGACGAACTGAACTCCGGTCAGCGCGCGCGAAGTGGAAGGGTTCGCTGCTCCGACCGACAGAGCTTTTCAAATCGTTCCTTGACCGGTTCCGGGCCGGTCATGCGCAGATGTTCACCACGGATGATGCTCGTGCAGAGTCCAGTGAATCGCAGGAGGAATGCGTCTTCGTTTTCCATCGCTGCGTTTGCTTCAGCGGACGCTTTGCTCGTCGCGAGAATCTCCTGACAGAGTGCCGGTGTGCCGTCCAATTCCCGGATCGCTTCATCCGAAGCTTCGCCATAAGCGTCAGCATCGCTCCAGCGCAGAACCGGCCACTTGGCGAAAAGGGAGGCGAGCGTCTTTTGCCGGAGTTCGTTCAGCTGGAGACCATCCTGAAGTGCCCGTTGGAGCAACGCCGTTCGGGCGACTGGATCGCGAAAGGTGAGCCGATCGAAAGCGGCAATCAGCCGCTCTTCGCCCGTGAGTTCCAGCTTTTCGGAGAGCGCGTCCAGCGCCGCGCGTTGAGCTAAGGTCGCGGCCTGGCGAATCTGCTCAAATGGAGTCGCGTAGAGTTCCGCGTCCGGCACTGCCGAGAACCGCCGCAAGAATGCATCGGATGTGCAGGTCGGTGTGTCGCTGGACGGATCGTGGATCAGCGCGAAACAGAACGCCTCATGCATGTTCACGCTCCCGTCCTGATCGTAATCAGCGACTGTGATCGGCTCGCCCAAACGGCTTCGGCCGCACAGCGCACCAAAAAAATAGGATGAGAAATCCTGGTAATCCGGTTCGTGAATTTCCGAGCCGCAACCAGCGGCCATGCGGTCTTTGGTGGCGGCGAAAAACCCCGCGATGTCATGATCGTCGAGGTCATTCGCCGGATCCCCCTGTCGGAAGATCACATTCGCAAACGCGCCGCTGTAACACTGCACCATCACCAGTGCGATCGGCGCTTTCACCGGCAGGCGCTCAATCTCCGAGGCCAGATGGCTGACCCGCAGATCAGCGCCATTCCACAGATTGTAGGAGTTGTTCTCCTCGTTGCTGGTATTTGCGGAGCCGTGCCCCGCGAAATACAGCAGCACCGGTGCACTCTTGGTTACCGCTTTCGCGACCTGGCCAAACGAGCGCCGGAGGTCGGGCCGCAACGCGGCACCGTCGCTTTTCACGCCGAGCTGCGGCACTCGGGATTCGGTGGGCGCTCCAAAATCATCATTCGGCAGAAGCACGTGCATTGCTCGTCGGCCGAGACTGAGCTTCGCGGTGTCGGTGAATGAAACCGTCTTCGCGCGTGCTTTGCCATCGGCGAAGTGGACGAACCGATTCGCAGCTCCCGGTAGGATGGTCAGGACAAAGCGCACATGGCTTTCGATCTGGGCCCCGTTGTTCTCAAGGTCCGGTCCGCCGCCAATCAGCACGGCGTGCAGAGGCGTCTCGGCGCGGACCGATTGCGGTGCGAGGGGCGCCAGGCCCAGCGCGAGAAGCGACCAGGCGGAAAGAGCAGCTTTCATCGCTCCCTCGTCGCTCAAAACTCCGCCGCACGCCATTCAAAGGCGTTGAACCCTCCCGGATTTATTCCGACGCAAGCTGGGCAGCGTTCCTCCGACGGTCCGATCGTGGCGCGATTCGGTGCTGACAAGCGGCGCTCCTTTTCTCAATCTCCCGCGCTCGCTGCCCAAGCGCATTTCACCCTCCATCTCCCGCTCCATGACTGCCCCAATCACTCTCAACAACAAAGTCGGTCTTAACGGTCTCGGTGCCGGAGTCTGGAACCTTGGCCCGGGAAACGATCCGTTTGGCGGTCCAACGCGAGAGGCCATCCCGATGCTCGATCGTCTGCCGATGCTGGCGGAAGCAGGAATGACCTACTACGAAGCGCATGATGTGGAAATCACCGCCGAGATGGCGGCGGATGCAGTCAAAGTGGCAAAAAAGTGCGGCCTGAAATGCGCGATGTATACGCCGTCGTTTTTCGCCGCGCCCATCTTCAAAGACGGTGGGATGACCTCGAACGATGCTGCTGTCCGCAAGCTCGCCCTACAGAACGCCATCAAAGCGGTGGACACCACCATGCAGCTCGGCGCGAAGACCATGGTGTTTTGGAACGGTCGCGAAGGGTTCGATTTCGTCCTCGGGAAAAACGGCCGCGACGCCTTCAAGCGATTGGTCGAAGGCTTCAACAAGGTCGGCGCGTATGCGAAGGAGCAATATGGCTCGAAGATCAAATTCGCCCTTGAACCGAAACCGAATGAGCCCCGCGCGAACATGTATCTCGCGAACGTCGGCGAAGTCCTCTACCTGATCTCCCGCCTGCAGCCCGAACTGCAGCCGCTGTTCGGTGCCAATCCCGAAACCGCGCACTCCCGCATCGCCGGTCTCGATTATCTTTGGGACGTGGAGCTTTGCCTCGAGGCCGGGAAGCTTTTCCACATCCATCTCAATGCGCAGGACGGCCAGCGCTACGATCAGGATCTGCCGTTCGGCTATACGGAACCGCTCAAAGACCTGGCGCTACTCGTCGTTTTGCAGGACGCGAAGTATGCCGGCCCGATCTGCTTCGACGTCAAGGCGCCGCGCGTGGACGACCCAGCGGATATCACCGATGTGCTCACTGTTTCCGCGAACAACCTGGTCTGGCTCTGGGAGCGGGCGCTGGCCGTCGATCGGGCAAAGATTGCGGAGTTCCGCGCCGCCAATCGGCTCACGGCGCTGAGCGGCTACCTCGCGCAGTGCCTCTACGGACGGTAAGGACCCGACTCACCCGAGCCGGGAAAAAACGAAACAGCGCGCTGGCTGCTGGGCAGCCCGCGCGCTGGGTTAAACAGGAGGAACCGCCGACTAAGCGTCCGGCTTCGTCTTGCGCAGCCCCATCACTTTGTCACCCGCCTTGAAGAGCCCGCGCTTCTTCAGCAACTCGACTCGCTCGAATCGTTTGAGGACATTGCGTTTGGCGGCGATGGTGCTTTGACCTTTGAGACTGCGATGTTGCGACATAGGACGTAGGGCTGAAAAGGGCGGGCACTCTAGCGGCGGCGGCCACGAAGGCAACGCCTTTTTCCCGCCGTTTTTGCCCGGAATTTCGGCGCCAAACTCTTCAGGATCGTGGGGACGCGCAAGGTTTTCGATTGTGTTCGGGTGTCTCCCCGGTAACTTGCGAGCACCGACCGCTCCCTATGAAAACCACCTCCCAGTTTCGCATCACAACGTTCGGCTTTACGCTCGTCGAACTCCTCACCGTTATCGCGATCATCGCCATCTTGATGGGATTGCTTTTCCCCGCGATCACCGTCGTTAAAGAAGCGGCGCGGAAGACGCAGGCCAAGAATGACACTGTCAACATTGTCGCTTCGGTGAAGCAGTACTTCACGGAGTACGGAAAATACCCTCCTCTCTCCGATCCACCAGCACCCGCTACAAAGGACGAAGTCGTCGGTGATCCGCTGACGGGCGCTAAAGTGCATAACGATGTGCTCTTCAACACCCTGCGCGCGATTCCGGAAGGGGTGAACGGCAACAATAAGTATAACCCTCGCAAGATCGTCTTCTTTGATGGCAAGAGCGTGAGCAATCCCGCGACGCCACGGGCGGGTTTTGTGGACCAAACCGGGTCCGCCGAAAAGGGCCGTTTTTTCGATCCTTGGGGCAAGGAGTACGGCGTCGTGATTGATTCGGACTACGACAACGTCATCACTTTGGATGAGCAGTACGAGGACTTCCGCGCACCGCAGCAACCGCGCGTGGGCTGTGGTTCATTCAGCATGGGTAAAGACAACACCATGGGCGACAACGGCAACAAGCAGTTCAAGAAAGGCTCGACGGTTTCCGACGACGTGATTTCCTGGCAATAGGGCAATAGGAAGCGCGACTGCGGCGCTGATATCGCGGGTGTAGTTCAATGGTAGAACGGCAGCTTCCCAAGCTGCATACGAGGGTTCGATTCCCTTCACCCGCTCCAGCCTTGTAAGTATCAGGGTTCGCAGCCATTCAAGGTGTTCCTAATGTTGCCAACGGGAACAGTAACGGGAACATCCCGCACGAACATCCTCGGTGTTCAGGCACTACGGTATTTGTTCCTTCATCGGATGTTCGCGACCTAGCTCGGTTCGCCAGCAACGCGCACGGAGTTTGGAGTCTCTAGGGGTAGCGAATTGATTGTAGGTTGGAAGTACCTCCAGCGGAGATGAAGCGCTTGGCGAGTCCCCGGCATTCCGGAGCCCTCGTCTGAGCTCTTCTGTGCTAGTGCAGTTGTTATATCTCTCAGAGGCGGT
>JAQGOK010000198.1 GCA_028293645.1 Chthoniobacter sp. | reverse complement strand
GGAAAAGTCCGCCGCGTGGGCCCACGGAGACGACTGCAAACGTGAAGCTCCGGCGTGGTCAGGAGTATTTCCGCGATGCCGTTCTAAATAACTTCGGCGGACGCTGCGGCGTCACGGACTTGGCCATGCGCGAGTTGTTGATTGCGTCGCACATCCTCCCGTGGGGCACGCACATCGAGGAGCGGCTGAACGTCCGCAACGGACTATGTCTCTCTCGCCTTCACGATGTCGCTTTCGACCGCGGTCTCATTGCTTTCGACGACAAGTTCCGACTGCTGCTTTCACCACGACTCAAAGCCGAGTTACCACAGCGCAGTCTCGCCGAGAACTTCGGCGCGTATGCCGGAGAGACGTTGCACTTTCCCGATGATGCCGCGCCGCCGGAGTTGGCATTTCTTTCGCAGCATCGCGCGACCGTCTTCCGCAAATCGTAACCTTCTCGGAATGCGTCCGCTGATCTTTGTGATGAGGATTTCCAAACCTCCCGAACCTCGAAAACGTGGTTAGCGCGGGAGGCCGCGGCCACGTCGGCAATGCGGGCTTGCCCACGTCCCTCCTGTGCGGTCCCCTCGTCCCATGAAGACGTTCCCCCTGCTTCCTCTACTTTTCCTGACCGCCACTGGCCTCTGCGCACCCACGGCGCTGGAGATCGGACCGGGGGAAAAGGAACAACTTCCGCGAGGGAAGGAGGCCGACGGGATCGTTGGCGATTTCATCCTGCGCAACGACAAGGTCACGGCCGTCATCTCCGGCAATCTTCCGCTGCGGCGCGCGAATATGAGCACGTTTTACGGCGAGACGGGAATCACGCCGGGCTGTCTCTACGACCTCGCGCTGAGCGGCGCGAACGACCAGCTCACCATCTTCGCGCCGACTGAGCAGCAGGGGCCGGTTTCATGGGTGCGGGTGGCGAAGGATGGCGGGGACGGCGAGGCGGCGATCGAGTGCGTGGCGACCGCAGCGAATCGCGACGGCGTGGCGAGGCGCCATGTCTATGCGATCCGCGACGGCTGGCAGGGCGTGCTCGTCACCTCGACGATCACCAATGAAAGCGCGCTGCCGAAGAAGATCTTCGTCGGCGACAAGTGGACGACGTTCTGGCGCACGGGCCTCGCGCCGCTCGGCGCGGGAATCATGTGGGCGGAAGCGGTGGACCCGGCGGATCGCGCGGGCTATGCCGCGGGTTACACCGAGGCGCCTGCGGACATTGCCACCGTGAAGTTTCGCGAGTTGAAGCCCGGCGAAAGCGTCACGCTTTCGCGGTTCGTGGCGGTGGGTGAGTCGCCTGCGGAAGCGGTCGGATTGGTGGCGGAAAAGCAGGGGAAGGTCGGGCAGGTGAGTGGAATCGTGAAGGATACCGCGGGCGCAACCGTCGCGGGCGCCTCGCTCATCATTCGACCCACCGCTGCCGTGCCTGCACCAGCGACCGGCGAAACTCCGCCGCCCACGACCGCCGCGGCCAGGCTCGCCGTGCGGACCAGTCGCGCCATTGGCATCGGCTACACGGATGCGCAGGGGCGGTTCACCCTGCGGCTCCCGCCGGGTGATTTCGACGTGACCTTTTCCGACGCCGGTCGCGCCGATGTGACGAAGACTTTCACCACCCGCACGGATGCCGACGGCCTGAACGTCGAGATGGCCGCTGCTGCCGCGGTGAAATTCAACATCCGTGACGAGGCCGGCATTTCCCTGCCGTGCAAGGTGCAGTTCAACGCCATCGAAGGCACCGAGCGCCCGAACCTCGGCCCCGACCAGCGCGCGCATGGCTGCCGCGACCAGTATCACAGCGAACGCGGCGACTTCCGCGTGGCCATTCCGCCGGGCAAATACCGCGTCGTCGTCACGCGCGGCATCGAGTATTCGCATCTGGCCAAAGACGTGGTGCTGAAAGGGGGCGAGACGTTTGATTTCACCGGCACGCTCAAGCGTCTCGTGGACACGCGCGGCTGGGTGAGCGGGGACTACCACAACCACTCCACGCCCAGCGGTGACAACACCTGCGGCACCGACGACCGCATCATCAATCTCGCCGCCGAGCACATCGAATTCGCGCCAACCACCGAGCACAACCGTCTCTACGACTGGGCTCCGCACATCGCGCGGCTCGGCCTTTCCCCATTCATCCAGACCGTCCCCGGCCTGGAGCTCACCGGCGGCGCCGCGCACTTCAATGCCTTTCCCTTCAAGCCCGTGCCGCTCACGCAGGACGGCGGCGCACCGGTCTGGAACAAAGACCCGCGCATCACGGCCATCACGTTACGCGACTGGCAGGCTGCCGAACCCGACCGCTGGATCCAAATCAACCACCCGGACATGGTCGCGAACTTCACCGACGCCGACGCCGATGGCCGCGCCGACGGCGGCTTCCATGGCCTGGCCACGCTCATCGACGGCATCGAAACGCAAAACTATCAGACCAGCGAACTGCTCGGCGACCGCCCCTACCGCATTACCCGCGACACCAAAACGCTCAAGGAAACGGTCGGCTACCTCCGCGAGTACATCTGGCTCCAGCTGCTCAACCGCGGCCACCGTTACGCGGCCATGGCGGTGTGCGACGCCCACAGTGTCTTCGGCAACGGCGTCGGCGGATGGCGCATGTATATGCCCAGCGCGAGCGACGAACCGGCGAAGATCGACTGGCGCGAAAACTCCCGCGCCGCCAAAGCCGGTCACAGCTACCTCACGACGGGTCCCTTCCTGCAGGTCACCACCGACGACGGCACCGGCCCCGGCGGCCAGGCACGCACGCTCAACGGCACCGTGAAGCTCCGCGTCCGTGTGCAATGCACCGACTGGCTCGACATCGACCGCGTGCAAGTGCTCGTGAACAGCCGCGCCGTGCCCGCGCTCAATTTCACGCGCGCCAAAGACGCCGCCAAATTCAAGGACGGCGTGATGAAGTTCGAGGAAACGCTCACCGTGCCGCTGAGCGAAGACGCCCACATCATCGTCGTCGCCTGCGCGGAGACGAGCGACCTCCGCATCGGCTACGGCAGCAGTTCGCAAGCGAAGATCCGTCCGTTCGCCTACCACAATCCCATCTTCGTGGACGTGGACGGCCACGGTTTCACCCCGAACGGCGACCTCCTCGGCTGGCCGCTCCCCGTGAAAAAGATGAACGTCGAAGAAGCGAAACAGATGCTCCTCCAGCGGAAGATGGACGCCGCGCCGCCCGAGCCCGCGACGGAGTTGTGAAGGTCACCACGCGCGGAGCCGTGCGCGCGGTCCGGGGAGGCGGAAAGCGTCTGTGGCCGATCAGCTACGACGGGCTTCTCGCCTTACCCCGCCGCTGCGGCATGCGTAGCGGCGGCTGAACCTCGCTTGGCGGCTCGGAACGAGACCGGTTTCCGGAAGTAGTTACCGCTTCAAGTTTCTCTTCGCGTGTATTTCTGAGCGAAGCGAAGAACCTCGCCGTTTCACGCCCGTGTAAGTCCGAGGGGTCCTTCGCTGTGCTCAGGATGACACCCGTTCGCGAGCCGGGGACTTCTTTTGGCATTCGCTAAAATGGAACGAGCAACCCTTCCCCGTTACCGGGATAACTCCCTAGCGGGCGGCTTCGCGCTCGCCGCCTCGATCGTTCCCGCCGCTGCCGCTGCCCTCGCCGGTGTCGGGGCCGGAATGCGGATGTGCGCGGGCGCTCTCGTCGTCCATCGGCTTGTCCTGCCCGGTAAAGGTGCGGCTGCCGGGGGTGCCGGGATCATTCGTGCCGGGGATGCCTGCACGCTGGGGAACGAGGTTGCCCGACGCGTCACTGATCTCCTCGTCCGCGGCTACGCTCTCATCGGCCGGGTGCCCGCCGCCTTTGATGCTGTTGCCGCCGTGATCTGGCATGAAGAAGATGGAAAAAGCGTTCATGAAGGTTCTTCGCAATGCGAATGGGGAATGCGCGCCTCACGTTCGGTCTCACTGTGGGGGCAACCCCTCAGCCGAGTTGCTGCCAGTATAAAGCGTCGCGAAGCACCGCCCGCCGCGAAGTAGCGTTAAGGCGCGCGCGCGTTCGCTGGCGTGCGAATTTCCCCACCTCCGCCCCTCGAGAGGCGGCCGGTTACCCGCCGGTCAGGTCCGCGACTTCCGCGGCACTTCCGTCGAGCTTTGGCCGCTTCGTCTCCAACCGGCCGAAAGTGTGCTGCAGCAGGTGCTCCAACTTTTCAGTCGCTCCGTTCACCGCCTCCTCGACCGACCCTGCGTAATGGGAAACTCCCACCGGCTTCATTCCCTCGATCCGCGCCTCCAGCGAGCAGCGGATATCTGAGTCCCCACCCTTGTGGCTATTCTCATCGGCCAGGTGCACCTCCACTCGCGAAAGGCGTTCCCGAAAATGGTCCAGAGCGCCGTCCACCATCGATTGCACCGATGCCGCCACGTCCGCGCGGCTTTGAATGTGATTGTCTGTACTAACTTCGATGAGCATACCACCGCTTCGCATCCCGCAACTCGTCGGGCTGTAGGATCATCACCGAAAGCGTCCGCAGTCGCCCCTCAGCGGCTGGGTCTTCGTCCGCCCGACCTGCGGCGTTGAGCTGAGGCGACTCCGCGGACCTGGGACTGCGAACACCGTGCGTGCCGGAGGCTTTCCCGGGTGCCAGGCCGATTGCGCCGCGATTCCAAATATTGCGCTGGGTCGGTGAATTTCAGGAAGCCGACGAGTTCGTTGCCTTTACTTGCTGCCGCCTGAGCAAAACCAACTGAACCCAATCCCGCACACCTTCCCCGGACTTCAGCAACGGACCGCCACCCTTCGCGTGCTGGCGTCTCCTCTCAGCGCGGGATGCTCCGCAGGCGTGCGATTTCGTCTTCGCCGAGCGGGGCGGCGTGTTTGACGCGGAGGCTTTCGATCCACTCGCGGGCGAAGTCGTGCTGGAGGCGGTGGTTGAGGGCGGCGGTGATGAGCATGGCGACGAGCGCGCCGACGCTGGCGAGGGCCATGTCTTTGTGCGCGTCCCAGATGTCGCCTTGCGTGCCGAGATAAGCCTGACCGAGCTCGCCGCCGAAGAATTCCGCCGCGCCCCATTCGATCAGTTCGAAGAGCATCGAGCTGGACATGGTGAGATCGAGCGGAAGGAAGTATCCCCAGAAACCCCGCGCGTTCGCCACGCGCAGGAAGACTTCGCGAATCGGGTAGGCGAGGAGCAGGCCGTAGCTGAAGTGGACGAGGCGGTCGAAGTGGTTGCGCTCCCAGCCAAAGAGGCTGTTGAAGGAGCGTCCGCTGAGGGCGCGGAACCAATCGTCATACGGGACCTCGGCGTAGGTGTAGTGCGCGCCGAGTTCGTGCAGGCAGAGGAAGAGAAAGATGAGCGTGTAGGAGATGCGCGAGAAGGGCAGCCGGCGCCGGACGGCGAGCAGGGCAGCGACGGCGAAAACGACGAGCGCGTTTTCGAGGAACCAATCCGCCGGATGATGCGGATGGATCGCACTCAGCGTGAAGACGACAGCGAAGAGGCCGCCGAGGATGGCGAAGTAACGCTGGTGCGGGATGCGGCGGAACATGGCGGCGGGGATCGGCGAAGAGTGGTTGGTAAATAGTGAATGGAGAAATCTGCGCCCGCTCTTCATCACCGCTCACCAGTCACGATCGCTGTTCACCCGCTGCGGCCGCATCGGCGCCGCGGTCACGCACGGGGCTGGTTGGTGCGAGATGGAGGTCCTCGCGGAGTTGCGGGTCGGTGCCGTGGAGGCCGTCGCGTTCGGGCGTCGGGAGCGTCGGTTTGCTGCGGTCGGGACGGTCGCGGCAGAACCAGACGTTGCGTGCGAATTCGAAGGTCTCGGGCGCGGTGCCGTCGCCGATATTCATGCCGCCGGTAACCCAGGCGTCGGAGCGGAAGACGATGATGTTGTCGGTGAACTTGCCGCGGCGCGCGGGGATGAAGCCGGGCTCTTTGGTTTCCTGCAAAATGCGCAGCGCCCAGCGGTCTGGATCGACGATGGTGTTGAAGCGAACGGTGGCGCCATCGACGCCGACAAAGCAGATGGGGGCGCGACTGCCGAGGAAGGTGTTGCCTTCCACGAGCAGCTCGGCGGCTTCGTAACGCTCGGTGCCGGGCCACTGGTCGAGCGGCGGGCGGAAGTATGGCAGGCCGGTGCTGCCGCCCAGATTGACAGCGCGCTCGCCGGCGTGCTCGAAGCGATTGCCACGGATGACGATGTCGCGGCATCCGCCTTTGGCCTGAATGCCGGAGCCGCCGGTGGCCTGCGGGTCGGCGCTGTGGCGGAGGGTGTTGCCGCGCAAGAGGCCCTGGTGGCAGCCGACCATATCGACGCCGCTGCCGCCGCCGGTGCCCCAACGTTCGAGGGTGCAATCCTCGACGCGGAACCCGGTCAGCCCGGAAAGCTTGATGGCATCATGGTTCCCGCGCGGGCCGACATCAGTGATGCGCAAGCGGCGCAGGACGATACCCCGCGGCGTGGCGACGTAGCGGGCGCCGTTGTCGATGCTCACGCCATTGGCGGTGGCGCCGGTGAAATGCAGGTCATGCAGCTGGACGTGGAAGGGATTGACGAGGTGGAGGCCATTGCGGCCACCGGTGAAGCGCGGCGGATTCGCGGGATCGGCGCCGGCGAGGACAATGGGCCGTCCCGCTTCGCCGCGGAGTTCGCCGAAGTAGAGGCCGCCCGCGTAGTCACCCGGCGCGATCTCGATCCGCGTACCCGGCTGCGCCGCTTTCACCGCGACGCGCAACTCCGCGATGCTCCGCACCGAGACGGTGCCCGAGGCTTTCGGCGGAGCTTGCGCGGTCGAGGCGCACGGCAAAACGAGGAGCGCAGCGGTGAGGAGAGCGAGGCTATGCATGGGGAAGAGGCGCGAAGATGACGCAAAGAGCGCCGAGGGCGAGCTTCCGTCCCGTTCGGCAGTGTCACCTCCCGTGACTGGCAGAACACTGCCGGCCCTCGGCGCCTGGAATGCGACCGGACGCGGCGCTGCTGACCTCCGGCACCGACGAGCCGATTTTCGTCACGCCTACACGGCGCACGTGACGCTGAATGAGCTCGCGTGATTGGACGCTACTTACGCTCGGGCGGATGAATGACGAAAGGCGACTTGTCCCCGATCTTGTCCCGCTGCCACGTTCCGGCATGGAATTCGTCTTCAGCATCACCCAGGAAGCGGATGGCGGGTTTGTTGGGGAGTGCCTTTCCCATGACATCTTCACTCAAGGCGACACGTGGGACCGACTGCGGACCAACGTAAAAGAGGCGGTGAACGCGTTCTTTTTTTGTTCAGCCGAAGCCGTCCACCATTCGTCTGCATCTCGTGCGTGACGAGTTGCTGGCAATGGCGTGAAGCTGCCGCGGGATCTGAGCGGCGCGGGCAAGCACTTCGATCAGCGGCGTCCTGCGACCAGAGGCATCGAGAAGGAAGAAATCCTGCGGCATTTTTAAGGTCGTTCGCATGCGCTCTTCCGGGCTCCAGCCATTAACCGAGAACCTTTGGGTGCTGGAGTTCCCGGCGAAGCTGATGGGAACGGCGATCGGGCGGCGTTCGACGGTGATGCGGTTGGGGAATGGCCAGGTGCTGGTGCATTCGACGGCACCTTTCGAGGCCGACGATGTGGCGGCGATCTCGGCGCTGGGACCGGTGGCGTGGATGCTCGATGCATCGTGTTATCACGACACGTTTGCGGCAGAGGGAACCGCGGCGTTTCCGCAGGCGCGGTTCTTTGTGCCGCCGGGTTTTGCGCGGGCGGACGGTGTGCGTGTGGAGTCGCTCGCGGAGCCGCCGGAGGCTTGGGCTCACGATGTGGCTGTCGAGAAGATCGACGGCATGCC
>JAQGOK010000192.1 GCA_028293645.1 Chthoniobacter sp. | reverse complement strand
TCGCCTGTTCCCACGCATCGGGCAAAGTGTCCGCGTCCCGGTCCAGATAGTTTGGCGCGTCGGGCGAAGCGGTAGTGGAAAAGTTCATCAACGCCGCTGCGCCGTCCGGGTACCGGCCGCGTGAAGTTCCCAGCGTCGCGGGGCCGAAATCCACCGCGTCGAGCAACGTCAACGCCGGCGAATAGAGCCGCAGCGATTCACCCTCGGCCGCCAGGCGGAAGTTGGTCGCGTTCGGCGCAGCGGCCGCGTCTCCTCTCGCATCAAAGAGCACGGTGCCAAACGGCGCGACGAAACTGCGCGAGCGAATCATGGTGTCGGTGCGGCCCGCCACCGTCGGATCGTCGGTGAGGTAAAGCCCGCCGAGATCCACCGGGAACGGTGTCGGGTTAAAGAGTTCCACCCAATCCTCGCCGGCATCCGGAGAAGCCATCCACTCGTTGATCCGCAAGCTCGTCGGGCTGCCGAAAGTCGCGGTCCCCGAGTTCGCCGCGCCGGGCGTCGGGGCCGTGAGCAACTGCCACTGCGTTCCGCTTTTCCCAAAAGAAAGGTTCGCCGCTTGCGGACCGTATTCGATCGCATCGACCTGCTGCCCGACGGCGTTGAAGAGCCAGACTCCACCGCCACGATCGCTGAGCGCGACGCGCATGTTGGTGGCATCGGTGGGACGCGACCGATCGCACCAGATGCGCCGGTATCCGCCTGCCGGAACCACAGAGCCCGCCGGGAAAGTCCAACCAAACGAGACGGAGTCGAGCGCGATCCTCATTCCGCTCATGTCGAAGGAAGCCGCGCCAGGGTTGAAGAACTCGATCCAATCCGGCCAGTTGCCGTTCGCGTCCAGGACTGCTCCCTCATTGCGCGCCATGACTTCGTTCAGCAGCGGTCCGCCATAGCTGATTTGCGCATTCGGAGCGTTCGGCGTGGGATTGTTGGTGAAGGTGGTGAGCGCTCCCGTGCCGTTGGGGAGGCGGCCGACCGACGCCCCCGAGACCGTCGCTCCATAGGCGAGCGAATTGATCGCCACGCCATTTGTATCGAGCAGCGAGATCGCGCTGTTGGAAACCGGCAGCGTGAGGTTGAAGCCGATTTCATCTGCGTGAAGTGCCAGCTGGCTCGCGGGAGCGACGAAGCTCAGCGAGCGGATGCGCTGCACCGCGTTGCCGGCCTGCAGGTACAGCCCGTTCAGCGCCACCGGCAGCGAGGCGTCGCGGTTCATCAATTCGATAAAGCGATAGATAAAACCCGCGTGCGGGTAGATCTCGTTGATGGCCAACTGCGACGCCGCGGCGACGGGTGCAGCCACGTTCACGCTGCCGGGCGAGGGCTGAGTGAGCACCCAGGCGGCACCGACGCGACCGACCGACTTGTTCACGATCTGGGCGCCGTATGCGATCGCATCCACGACCGCACCGGCGGAGTCGTGGAGGGTGACATATCCGTTGTCCTCCGGGAGCACGAACGCCATCTGAAATCCAGTCGGCACCAGTCCAGCCCAGACGACAAGATAACCGCCCGCTGGGACGATCGTGTCCGGCGGGAACCGGCACGCTCCCGTGAGATAACCCTGCCCGCGCACGGTCCAGTTACTGATATTCACGTCGCTGCCGCCGGGATTAAAGAGCTCCACGTAACCGGCCACCACCCCGCCGTTGTTCACCGCGCCGGCATTGCGTGAAAGTGCTTCGTTGAAGCGAACGGGCGCCGGGACGAGCGGTTGATTCGCCACACCGGGCGTGCCGTTCGCCGCGGTGCTTGCCCGCCAGGCAGTGGGCAGGCTCGGGTTGGCCGCGAGGTCCACCAGTTCCAGCGAGCGTCCGCCGCCGTTCGCCAGCCCCGGCCAGGTATCATTCGCCCCGAAGAAGAAGGACGTGATCACATTCCCGCTCGCATCTTTCAGCGCAACGGTTTCGCCGCCATTCGCGAGCTTGCCGCCAAAATACCCGATCGGAGTCACGCCGGGATAGCGTGTCGCCCACAGGCTCGGCGACAGATCGGAACCCAAGGCCAGCCGGGCCCCGGCGGCTAGCGTCGTGCCGCGAATGAATGTGAAATCGACCCCGTCGAGCGTCATCAGCGAGAGGTCCACAGTCGTCGCGCCCATGTTCTGGATTTCCAAAAACTCGTACGCGTCCCCGCCGATTGGGTTGTACATCACCTCCGTGATCCGCAGTGGGATCCCGGCCTCACCGATCTGGAAGGTCGCCTCCGTCAATGCGCTCCAAAGGCCACTCGCATCACGGAGCCGCGCTTTTACCACCACGCTGCCCGTCAGCGGCACCGCAGCGGCATAAGTCTGCGCGCCCGCCGCGACAGTGCCCGACCAATCCACGGCACTGCCGTCGCCGCCCGTGGTGGAAGTCCACGGCTGCCGCGGATCGGTGCCGTTCAAGGTGTAGTAGATGGTGCCGGGAGTGGTGCTCGTGATTGCCAAGGCGAAGCCCGGTGCTGCCTTGCCGCCGAACTGGCTGAAGGCTGGCGCGACGAGTGAGGTCGGTGGGTAAAGCTTTGCGTTGCGGAGCTGAGTCAGCGCGCTCGCGGTGCGGTTCGGAAACTGCGTCGTCCGCTTTCTATTCACCTCGGCGAGAAACTCGTTGTTCCGCGTGTAAGGCGGCTCCTTCAGCTTGTCGCCCCAACGCGCCGACTCGCCGACCACCGCGCGATCGACCAGCGCCTCGATCGCGTTCCAACGATTCAATCCACCGGCGGGAGAAAGCGGCCCGTTATTGAAGAGATGCTTCTGAATGTGGTCCGCAAAGCGGATACGGAATTCAACGTTCGCGGCATTCAGTGGCGCGGTGGCCGGAGCGGTCGAACCGCGGAGTGCGGCATAGATGCGCGACGGCTTGTCGGCCTGGTTCACGCTGGTTTTGTCGGCATTACCCGCCTCGAGGGTGCGCTCGCCGTCCCAGGCGAAAAACTTGTAGCCCGCGCCCGGCGCCCGGCGGCGCGCGGAGTACCAATTGTGATCATCCCAATCGACATTGCCGCCGTAGAAATTGAGCAGCATGTAGTCGATCAAGTTGTCCACATCGAGATACTGCATCACCGCGTTCCAATCGGCCTGATCGGTGATGTATCGGACGTTCACGCCTGTGCTGCACAAGGTCTGCAGGCTGGTCCACGCGGTCTTCACGCCGTCCACCGCCTCGCTCGAGTTCAGCGCATCCCATTCACTTTTTTCTCCCCCGAGATGGTCCGCCATGAAGGGCGCACTCGGCCGCTCGGTCGCGTTGTAGAGACCCCAGTAGAGCCCGTTGATGTAGAGGTGAAAGAACGCGCCGTAGCCGCTCGGCTGGCCCATCGCGCGCTGCGTTTGGCGCATCCACTCGTCTTCCGTGAAGGTCGCGCGCGTCGCTTCACCCGTGCTCAGCACGTAGGAGTTATTCATCCCGGCGCGCAGCGTGAAGGTGTCGAACTCCTTCACCGGGGAGTCCGGGAAAAGCGGAAACTCCAGTTTCGATTCGCCGTAGTCGCCTTTGAAAAGCGGACGAAAGCTGTGCTTCAAAATCGCAGGAGTGCGTCCGTACCCGCCCTGGATGCGCAGCCCACAGTCCTGCTGAAAGCCATCACTTCCATCGGGATAAAGCAGCTCCAGCGAAGCCGCACGCTCCCAGGCAAGACCGCTGCTTTGCGGATTCGAATTGATCCCGCTGGGCCCGAACATGTCGTCCCGCTTCATGACGACCGACATCGTCGGCACGGCCATCAGATCGCTCTCGAAGGTCGCGCTGTAGAGCGGGTTGCCGGTGACGTTCGGATCCACCTCGTAGTCGGCGATCACCTGATTTCCACCCGTGCCCCACGTCGTCGGGTAGCCGGCGGGCGCACTGGGCTGAGTTCGGACCGAAGCGGGGAAAAGGTAGGTGCTTGTCCGGACCCGCGAGGAAATGCTGCCGGTGGTGAAAGCGGCCGCACGGATGCAGCTCGTCGTATTGATGGCGATCGGACTGCTGTAGAGGAGTCCGGTGGTCGAGGTCGGCACGCTGCCGTCCGTCGTGTAGCGGATGCTCGCTCCGGCCGTCGGGCAGGAAAGGTAGAGTGAAAACGGCGCGTTGAAAAAACCGCGCTTCACGCTGAAATCGACCTCACCGGTCACCCCCGAAATCGTGCTCGCGCCGTTGGCCGCGGCGGGCGTCGGCACGAGGTAATAGCGCCAGACCGCCTGCGCATCGACGCCGTAGCTGGTGTCATTGCGCTGCTCCGGAAACGCAGGCGAGAAAACCGAAACGGCCACCCGCGGCGACTGGTTGTCGTAGAGCGCGAGGAACTCGCCGGTCGGGCTGCTCAGTCCGAAGTTCGTGTGCAGATTGCCCGTCGTGCCGCGACGATCTTTCCCCGAGCAAAAGATCACCAGGTATTGGCCCGCTCCGAGAGTGCGGCTGGGGAAGATCCATTGATCGGGATTGCTCTCGTCGTCCGAGAGCGACCAACCGGTCAGGTTCACTGCGGTGGCGGTGGGATTGTGGAGCTCGATCCAGTCCTGCGTCTCGTTGTCTTCGTCCCGCAACCCGTTCTGATTGCCCGACATGATTTCATTAATCCGCACGCCGCTCGCCAGCGCGGAAGGATCGACCGTGTAGGTCCACGCGCCGCCACCCGCGAACGCATTCAATGCCAGGTCGGCGATCCCATGCACTGCCGCCCATTGGAAGTCCACCGCGCCCGCCGATCGCGCAGGAAAGGTGAACAGATATTTACCTGGGGCCGGGTTCGTCATCCCGGCTGCCGGAGTTCCATTCACCAGCAAATCGCCGGCGCTGACTCCCGTCACCGCCTCGGTGAAGGTGACTTCGATTTGCGTCAGGCTCACCACCGTCGCGCCTGCGGGTGGATTGAGCTGCGCGACGACCGGCGCCTGGGTGTCGAGCAACGTGTACGACCACGTCGCGTTTGCCGCCGCGTGATCGAAAGCGTGGGCCGGCGTCGCGGAGTCGCTGATCCCGTGGGCCGGATTGAACGTTACGTTCACCGGCCCGTTCGGAGTCGGCGCAGGGATGAAGCTCCAGCTTGTTCCCCCACCCGTCACGCTCGCCGCCGCATTTTGGCCGACGAAAAGATCGTCCGTCGTCACCCCGCGCACCGCTTCGGAGAAGACCACGGTGATTTGATCCAGCGATCCGACCGTGCTTCCGGGTGCGGGCGTAACGCTGACGATCACCGGCGTATTTGCGTCGGCCGCGGTCGTCGCGAGCGACACGTCGATCCCGAAGTCGCTGCTGTTGGAGGCCTGATTAAATGCCATCACCGCCAGGCTGTTTGTGCCCGCGAGCAGGTAAGTGCTTGGGTCCGGCAGCGCATGGCCGATCACCGGCGGCGGCTCGGCGACCGAGGTGCTCGCCGTGGTCGTAAAGATCGGATTGGTGACCGCCACGTTGTAGCGCAGGACCTCCACGCCATTGATCCACGCGATGAATCCGTCGTCGCTTTTCGCGCTCAGGATCAGACCGCCCACGGACGCCGGGTCTGCCACGTTGAAGCTCTGCCGCAGGAAAAGCGTCGCATGCACATTCAGCATCCCGGTCAGCTCCGTCCCCCCAGGCAGCACATCGCCATACCAGAACGGCATCGCCCCGCTGGACCAGCCGCTTTCTACGAAATTCCCGAGCCGCCACGCCGTCGTCGGATTCGACGCCTCGGCCGTGCCTCGCAAATAACTCCACGTCGCCCCGGCTGGGACCAGGGTGGTCTGGGAAACGGAACGGGAACCGAGCAACAGCAAGACCGCGAAGGAAACGACCGCGCGAAGAGACATGATGGGGGGGATTTGGGGGAGCTCGCGTCGGGGAAAGCGAACGCCTCCTTATAAACCCGTATCGCGGCGCCTCAAGTGCGGTGCGAAACCGTGGCGGGCGAAAGGTCGTTGCTTCGAGCCCGCCGTTTTCTCTATCCCAAACCCCACGCGCATCCCCCCTTTCCCCCTTTCAATGAGAATCTCCATCAGACCAGCTTGCACCCTTTTCGCCGCCGCGAGTCTCTGCGTTCCCGTTGCGTGGAGTCAGGATGCTGCGCCGGTCCAGCTGGAAGAAGTCGTCGTCACGGAACGTTCGGACAGTCTGGTCGGGATCGCGAGCTCCGCAAACGCAGGCGTGGTCGGCGCGGAACAACTCGCGCGGCGACCGTTGCTGCGTCCGGCCGAAATCGTCGAGACGGTGCCGGGCGTGATTGTTTCGCAGCACTCTGGCGCGGGCAAAGCGAACCAGTTTTATCTGCGCGGCTTCAATCTCGATCACGGCACCGACCTGGCCACGAGCGTGGACGGCGTGCCGGTGAACATGCGCACCCACGCACATGGGCAGGGCTACACGGATCTCAATTTCCTGATCCCCGAATTCGTCCGGGAAGTGGGATACAAGAAAGGGCCGTACTACGCGGAGGAGGGCGACTTTGCATCGGCCGGCGCCTTCCACATCGAGCACTTCGATCAACTGGAGCGCGGCTTCCTCACGCTGGAAGGCGGCACGGATGGCTACGCCCGGCTCGTCTTCGGACATTCCGTAGAGCTGGGGAAGTCGCCCCCGTTTTCTCCCAAAGACGATCGCTGGAAGGGCGTCCGCGACCGTGAAGAGCCGTCCACAACTTTGCTCTACGGCTTCGAGCTGTACCACCACGATGGACCGTGGCAGAATCCGGACGATTACCAGAAGATCAACGGCCTCGTGCGGCTCAGCGGCGGCGATCGCGCGCTCGGCTGGAGCCTCACCGCCATGGCGTATCACGGCGACTGGACGGCTTCAGATCAACTGGCCAAACGTGCCGTGGATCGCGGCTTGGTGGATCGCTTCGGCTCGCTGGATGAATCCACCGGCGGCGACAGTTCGCGTTACAGCCTCTCCGGCGAGTGGCATCGCGCCGATGAGCATTCGGCGACGAAGATCCTGCTCTACGGGCTCTACTATGACCTCGATCTGTTTTCGAACTTCACCTACCTGCTCGACGATCCCGAGCGGGGCGATCAGTTCGAGCAGAAAGACCGCCGCATCCATTGGGGTGCGCAGGTCGCGCACACGCTCTTCGGCGAGATCTTTGGGCTCAAGTCCGACACCACCGTGGGAATCCAGTTCCGGCAGGACAACATCCGCAACGGGCTCTTTCACACCGAGCTGCGCAAACGCCTCGAAACGACGCGCTCCGATCACACGATCGAGTCCAGCGCCGGCGTCTTCGTGAAAAACGAGACGCGCTGGACGCAGTGGTTTCGTACGGAAGCGGGGCTGCGCGCGGACTACTACCACTTCGACGTAAACAGTGGATTGAGCGTGAATGACGGGCAGGAGAACGACTCCATCGCCAGTCCAAAGCTGAGCCTCATCTTTGGCCCATGGGCGAAGACGGAGTTCTATCTAAATGGAGGCTTTGGTTTCCACTCGAATGACGCGCGCGGCGTCATCACGCGGACCGACCCCGGCAGTGGTGAACGCGTCACACCCGCCGATCCGCTCGTGCGCACCAGAGGCGCAGAGATCGGCCTCCGCACCACGGCGCTGCCCGGCCTGCAGAGCTCGGTCGCACTTTGGGTGCTCGACATCGACTCGGAGCTGCTCTTCGTCGGTGACGCTGGCACGACGGAGCCGAGCCGGCCGAGCCGACGCTTCGGGATCGAGTGGACAAACTATTACAACCCGACTCCGTGGATGACGATCGACGCCGATTTCGCCTGGAGCCAGGCGCGGTTCAGCGAGAGCGCGCCGGAAGGGCAGCGCATACCCGGTTCCATCGAGACGGTGATCGCCGCCGGCGTGAGCCTGCATGATCTGCCGGGCATGCTGCGGGATTGGTCCGCCAGCGCGCGGGTGCGCTACTTCGGCCCACGCGATTTGATCGAAGACGGCAGCGTGCAGTCCGACGCAACGACGCTGGTCAATGCGCAGATCGGATACCGCTTCAACGAGACGTGGAGCGCCGCGCTCGATGTCTTCAACGTCTTCGACTCGGAGGTGAGCGATATCGATTACTTCTACACCTCGCGGCTCCGCGGCGAGCCGGAGGAAGGCGTCGATGACATCCACTTTCATCCTGCGGAACCGCGTCAGTTCCGACTGAGCGTCACGGCGAAGTTTTGACTTCCCGGTGCGGATCAAGCCCGCCGCCGCCGCCGGCGCAGGGCCATCAGAATCACGCCACTTAGGCCGAGCAGAGTGGCCGTTGGTTCCGGCACGACTGCGATGCTGCTGGTGAGTGCGTCCGCGGTGCCATCTGCGCCTTCATTTGCGCCTTCCGTCGTCGGCGCGCCAGCTCCCTGGCCGGAGTAATTCGCTCCCCCGACTCCCACCGTGTAGCTGCCCGCGGGCAACACAAATGTTCCGGTCACCGTCCCGTCCGCCACCCCATCACCATTGATCCCTGCGGTATTGCCGTAGTTGCCGGAACCGCCGTCGGCGCCGTTGCCCACATACGAGAAAGTGCTGAAGTCGTCGTAAGTCTGACTGGCGTCATTGCCCATTTTCCAGGTCGCGAGTGCATTGAATGCCCCTTCCTTCGCCGCTCCCGGCAACGTGGACAGATACTGATACGTGATCGCGTTTTCGTAATCGGGTGGGGAAGAGTGAGCCAGGCCGGAATAGAGCGAAAAGGCGGGCAGCATTGCCGTCGGGTCGAGCGACGTGAACGTGAGAGTGACCGTTGCCGTATTCTCCAGCGTGAAGCGGAAGAAACGCACCCGATGACTGTGCCCGAAGTCACCGTCTGTTCCATCAGCCCAGCCCCAATTGGTCGGTACCGTCTGCCCGGCGATGGTGTTGGATTGAAGCTCGAGGCCGGTGAAGGTGCCGAAGTTTCGCCCGGAATAACTAAGATGAGCGAAGGCGGATCCGGAGCAGGCGAGCAAACAGAGGGCGGTGAGCAGTGAGCGGAGCGACGAAATGGGCAGCATGTTTGGCGTTGAGGAGAGGTAGCGATGCCCACGCGCGGGAGCGGCGGACGATTTCGATCCAGTGCCACCGGCAGGAGGAATACGGCGACGAATCGATGAAGCGCCGCCTTTAGCAGCGTCTGTGCCTTGAGTGCTGATTCTCAGCAGCTTTCCTGAACCACCTTCGAAGACTTCCGCGTCGTGAGCGTCCGTTGCCTTTTCCCGCAAACCCGTCGTTGGCAGCAATCGGAACGTCGTGCGCAAAACAACACACGTCCCGCGGCGATATTGTGGCAGCCCCTCGCGAGCAATGCACATGCGAGCCGCCCTTTCACCTTGCCAGCGGTCGCTGGCCGCGATCACCTCCCGCCCGTGCTCGCCCATGCCGCCAGAATCATCCTGATTTTCGCTGCGCTTCAAGTCGCTGGCGGGCACTGGCTCGCACTGCAATCCGTCGCGTGGATGGGCATGCTGGTGCGCTATTCGCAGAGCGAACCACTGGCCACCGCAGTCGAAGAGACCTTCAGTGGCGAGCGCCCATGCACACTTTGCATCTTCGTGCAGAAGGGTCAGAGCGAAGAGCAGAAGCAGCAGGCCACCCAGGCGGTGAAAAAGTTCGATGCGGTGCTCGGCCCGGAATCGGGGACACCGTTGCCGCAGGCTGCGGAGTGGAACTACGTCCAGGTTGTTCGGCAGCTTAGCGCGCGTGCTCACGCGCCGCCTTCGCCGCCGCCGATCGCGTAGTTTTTTCACGGCAACGCTACTCACTAGCGTGCAAGCCGTCGCCGTCCGCTGACGGCTCCCTCACCAACCCGCCGCGGCCTCTGCGGCTGGGCTTCCATTAAAGGCGCGGACTTCGTTCGCGCATGCTCCGGAACGATCGCTCCGGACCATCACGCCTCGGGCTGCTCTGCAGCCCTCTTGTTCTGCCACGGCTCTCTTCCTTCCAGCTTTCTCCCATTGAAAAAGACCTTTCTCACCGCCGCCGCGGCCATCGTTCTCGGCGCCCCACGACTTCCGGCGCAAGAGCGCCGCCCCGACACCTCACGCCTCCTCCCGGAGGTCGTCGTTACCGCCCACTCCGAACGTGCGCTCACCATGCCCTCCATCGAAATGGTACGCGCGGAACTAAACACCCAGCCCGGCGGAACCGCCGTTGTGGATGCCGAGCAGTTCAAACGGGGTCGCGCGACGACGCTCAAAGACGCGCTCGACTTCGCGCCGGGCGTTTTCATCCAGCCCCGATTTGGCGCCGAGGAGGCGCGCATCTCGATCCGTGGCTCGGGCATTCAGCGCACCTTCCACGGACGCGGGATCAAGCTGCTTCAGGATGGCGTTCCATTGAACCTGGCCGATGGGAGCTTCGATTTCCAAGCCGTTGAACCGCTTGCAACGCGCTCCATCGAGGTCTATCGCGGCGCGAATGCGTTGCAGTTCGGCGCGACCACGCTCGGCGGCGCCATCAACTTCGTTTCGCTAAGCGGCCACCAAGCTTCGCCGCTGCAGGCTCGGTTTGAATACGGCAGCTTCGAATCGTATCACGCGCAACTCAGCAGCGGCGGCGTTTTCGGCCCGTTCGATCACTACCTTAGCTTGTCGCATTCCTCGAGCGACGGCTTTCGCGAACATAGCCAGCAGAACCATCAACGGCTGTTTGCGAACTTCGGCTACCGCATCTCGCCCGAGCTGGAAACCCGGTTCTTCATCACCGCCGTCATGACTGCCTCGGAGCTACCCGGTGAGCTGACGAAGCAGCAACTACGGGACGACCCGCGGCAGGCCAGCCGCGTGCCGGCAGCGCTGCGCAGTTTCCAGCCGGTGGCGCGTTTCGACAAGGTGACCAGCAACTGGAAGCGCGACTTCGAGCTGTGGCGCATTGCCAACCGAACGACGTGGCAGAGCGGGGTCCACCGTTTCTCCATGAACGCATTTTGGGCGCACAAGGATCTCGATCACCCGATTCTTTTCGTCATCGACCAAGTCAGCAATGACCTCGGAATGGATCTCCGATACGACAACTCGTCGGACCTTTTCGGGCACAAGAACCGGCTCACCATTGGCCTTGCGCCCACTTATGGGGTGACTGCAGACAATCGCTTCGCGAACGACTTTGGCTCTCGTGGCGCTCGCCTCAGCGGCCAGCAGCAAAAGGCCGCGAACTGGGACGCTTACTTGCAGGAGCGGTTCCACCTTACCCCTTCCGTGTCGCTGGTGGCGGGTGGACAGATCAGCTACGCGAACCGCGAGAACGATGATCATTCCGCCGGCCTCGACCGCGTCGATAACAGCGATACGCAGGACTACTGGGGTTACTCGCCAAAGCTGGGAGTGCTTTGGGAAATCACACCCGAGGCGCAGGCGTTCGCGAACGTAAGCCGCAGTTTTGAGCCGCCGTCCTTTGGCGAACTCAGCAACGCCGTGAACGGGGGCAAGGGACTCGTGCAACTGGCTGCGCAGGCGGCGACCACGCTGGAATTTGGCACACGCGGACGCCACGGAAGCGTGGCTTGGGATCTTGCTTACTACTACGCCTGGCTCGACCGCGAGTTGCTCGAGTTGCAAGTCCAACCCGGCCTCTCGCAGACGGTGAATGCCGATCGCACGATTCACCAAGGCGTCGAAGCCGCGCTGGATGTGGACGTGCTGTCGGGCATGTTCACGCGCGGTGGCGAAGCCATTGCAATCGGCGACGCCAACGGCAAACAGAGAGTTCCCCGCGAGCGGAAGCAGGACCGGCTTGTTCTTCGCCAGCTCTACCTTTGGAATAACTTCCACTTCGATGACGACGCCACATTTGGCGACAATCAGCTCCCTGGCCTGCCCGAGCATTATTACCGCGCGGAACTGCTCTACGAGCATCCGAGCGGTATCTACGGCGGACCGAATGCCGAGTGGGTGCCGAAGAGGTATAACGTCGATTCCGCCGGGACGGAGTTTGCGGACACTTATGCGCTGCTTGGGTTCAAGCTCGGATATCGTGCGTGGCGCGGCTTCTCGGTCTTTGTGGAAGCAAAGAATCTGACCAACGAGACATACGCCGCGACAACGAGTGTCGTGGGCACGTTCTCGGGACAGGCGTTGTTCTTACCCGGTGACGGCCGCGGCTTTTACGGCGGGCTGGAATGGCGCTGGTAGCCTGACCGGCAAAGCGTCAGCGGCTGGTAAGTCAGTTGGCAGGTGCCACCGGCACCGTGCGCGGTAGGACGAAGCTCGTCTTGTCGAAGACGACGCCTTTCGCGTCGATCGCTTCAACCGTTACCGGACCCTTCAACGGAAGCGTGACGTGGTAGAGATGCCGCCGCGGCTCCGTTTTTGCGAGATACCAGGCATCCTTCGGCACCGTGCGCGTGTTGACGCCCCAGGCGCCGTCTCCGAGATAAACGAGCCCCGTTTTGTCATCACGCTGATGCCCGCGAATCGGATAGGTGCGCTTGTAGTTGTGATGATCGTTCTCAAAGACGGCCGTCACGCCGTGGCGCTCGAAATGCGGTATCCATTGATTGCGGATCTCGATGGATCGTTTGCTCTCGGATGGCAGCTTGCCATTGGGCTCCTTCGAGGTTCCGTAGGCAGGCCAGTGATAAACGGGGAAGAGAAAGTGTTGTTCCGCACGTGCCGTGAGCGCTCCACCGAGCCACTCGGCTTGCGGCCCGCTGATCGGTTGTGTGTGGCCGGTATCGAGCACGAGGAACGAGAGATAGCGGCCGAAATCGAGCGCGTAGTAGGAGCGGTTTTCCGGCAAGGCGAAGAAGCCGTAGAAATACGGCGCGTCCTCCGGAATGCGCCCCTTGTACCCCCCGCGGACTTCGTGATTGCCGATGCCGACGACCATCGGAATGAGCCGCCCGCCCTTGCCTCGTGCGTTCTTCATCCATGATTGCATCCAGTCAATCCACCGCGCGGCATCGGCGCCGTTCGCGTAAGCGAGATCGCCCCCCAGCAGAGCGAAATCCGGGTCGAGAGCCGCGGCGCGCTTGTTCATCGCGTCCACCATCTCCCGGGTGTGCATCATGTCCCCACCTGCTACAAAACGCACCGGGCGCGTCAGCTCCGCGGGCATGGTGCGGAAGTGATAGGTGCTCCGGGTGTCCGGAACGACCGGCGGCTTCCATTCCTTCTCCACCTCCTCCTCGTCCACCTTCTTTGCGACAGGCGTGGAGGCTGGCGCGACGGCGGGCGCCGGCGGCTTCGGCGGCTGTTCGCCAGGAACAAACTGATATATCGTGTCCGGCAGCAACCCGGTCAGTTCCACACGCCGCACTTGCAACACGGACGGAGCAGCAACGTGCTGCTTGCCGGTCGCGCTCAACCACTCCTTTTCTCCCGCCGGCCGATACCAGATGGTCGCCGCGCCTTCGGCATAAAGGTTCACCCAGTTCACCGTCATCGTCGTCGCCGGATCGCGCTGCCAGGTAAGATAAACGCCGATGACATCGTAGAACGCGCGGCCCGGCAGCGAGGTGGCGAGGAGGACAAGGAGAGCGGGAAAGAGGGCAGGCTTCATGTGATGATGGAATCGGGGGAGCTGCACGTGAACGGCTCGACGTGCAGGTTTGGAATCATGCGCAATCAAGCAGGCGGCGCAAAGCCTGCACTTCAGTGGGTGCCCTCGACGAGCCGGGGCGTGGACCTCGTGCGGCGGAGCCCTTCGCACTTTGGAGCGTACCACAATTGAGCGGTCGGGATACCGGCGAACGCTCAATGTCTATTCCTTCACAGAACCGCAGACCGTCCTGCTCTGCGTTCAACGACTACCGCGAGGACTGCATCTGCAGACGGAGTGGGTCGCCCCCGATACGCGATCGCTGCATTCCCGGACCACCCGCCGCCCGGCGGACACTTCAACCTACAACTGTGCGCAGCCTCACTCGGCCGTCCCGGTTGCGCCGCTTCCATCTTGCGACCGGCTGCTGCTGAACGTTGAGCCTCATTAAGTCGCATCGCGCGTCACGCATCGTTCGCTGGCCCCGGCGCTCGCGACGAGGAGACGCGGCGCTCGCCGCGCGCGAGAAATGGCGCGTTGCCAGGTGGCACGGGTGTCGGCACTCTGAGCGCTTAGTCTTGCGCCGTCCAAAGTCCATTTCTGTCCACTCTTCGGAGTCTCTGCCGCACTTCCCGCGGCTCACTCCACCATAGTCCGGTAGGTCTGAGCTGCTGATGACTGCGGGCTGGCGAGCCCGCGCGCGGAGCCTCATTTGGCACTTCCGCGGCCTATCGCCTGTGAAGGCCCACACGCTGGTTTTCTTCCGCGAACGGGCGCGGGGAAGTCCCTCATCGTTTCCCGCGCTTTTCCAAATTCATGTTCACTAAAGACATTCAGAAAGAGTGGTTTTCAAACGTCCGCGGCGACTTGCTCGCGGGCATCGTCGTGGCGCTGGCACTGATCCCGGAGGCGATTGCGTTTTCGATCATCGCGGGGGTTGATCCGAAGGTCGGCCTTTACGCGTCGTTCTGCATCGCGGTGCTCACGGCCATCTTCGGCGGGCGGCCCGGCATGATCTCCGCGGCCACAGCGGCCACCGCGCTGCTCATGGTGACGCTCGTGAAGGAGCACGGGTTGCAATACCTGCTCGCGGCCACGGTGCTGACCGGCGTTTTGCAAGTCATCGCCGGTGCGTTGCGCGTCGGGACGGTGATGCGCTTCGTCTCGCGATCCGTGATGACAGGGTTCGTGAACGCGCTCGCGATCCTCATTTTCATGGCGCAGTTGCCGGAGTTCAAAGGCGCGGGCGTGCTCGTCTTTGCGATGGTCGCTGCAGGGCTCGCGATCATTTACCTGCTGCCGCGAGTGACAAAGGCCGTGCCTTCGCCGCTCGTCGCCATCATCGTGCTGACCGCCGCTTCGATGATCTGGAAGCTCGACGTGCGGCACGTCGGGGATCTCGGCGAGCTGCCTTCCACGTTGCCGGTCTTCCTCTGGCCACAGGTGCCGCTCACGTTCGCGACGCTCTGGATCATCCTTCCCTACTCGCTGGCCATCGCTGCGGTCGGCCTCCTGGAATCGCTCATGACGGCCCAGATCGTGGACGACATGACCGACACGCCGAGCGACAAGAACCGCGAGTCCACCGGGCAAGGCATTGCGAACTGCGTCTCGGGACTTTTCGGCGGAATGGCCGGCTGCGCGATGATTGGGCAATCCGTGATCAATGTGAAATCAGGCGGACGCGGCCGGCTCTCCAGCTTCACCGCGGGCGTCGTGCTGCTCCTGCTGCTCGTGGTCTTCAATCCTTGGGTGAAACAAATCCCCATGCCCGCGCTCGTGGCGGTGATGATCATGGTTTCGATCGGCACGTTTTCATGGGCGTCGTTCAAGAACCTCCGCGTCCATCCGAAGAGCACGAGCGTCGTCATGATCGCAACCGTCGTGGTCGTCGTCTGGACGCACAACCTGGCGCTCGGCGTCGGCGTCGGCGTGCTCCTCAGCGCGCTCTCCTTCGCCCGCAAAGTCGCGCAGATCATCCGCGTGCGCAGCGAACTCGACGCCGCGGGCGACACGCGCACTTACACGGTGCAAGGCCAGGTCTTCTTCGCCTCGTCGCCGGAGTTTCTCGCCGCCTTCGACTTCAAGGAGGCGGTGGCGAAAGTGCGGATCGACGTGAGCCACGCGCACTTTTGGGATCTCACCTCGGTCGGTGCGCTCGACAAGGTCGTGCTGAAGTTCCGGCGTGAAGGCGCCGAGGTCGAAATCATCGGTCTCAACGAAGCCAGCGCCACGATGGTCGATCGACTTGCCATCCACGACAAACCCGGTGCCCTCGACCGGATGCTCGAGCACTGACCTTTTCTCCCAAAACTCATGCCCACCATCCTCGCCTGCACCGACGGCTCGACCTACGCGCCGAGCGTTTACCAACACGCCGCCTGGGCGGCCGCGCGCATCTCCGGCAGCGTCGAAGTCCTCCACGTTCTCGACCATCACCGCGAGCGCGCGCCGGGCGTGGACTTGAGCGGCAGCATCGGTCCCGACGCCACGGCGCATCTTACCGAAGAGCTGACGAAACTCGAAGAAGCGCAAGGCCGCGTGCAACTCCTCCGAGGCAAAGCAATCCTCGACGACGCCCGCCAGCAGCTCGCGGCCGCGGGCGTGGCCGACATCAACACGACGCAGCGCCACGGCGCGCTCGTGGAGACGCTGGAGGAACTCGAGCCGCGCTGTGATCTCGTCGTCATCGGCAAGCGCGGCGAGCACGCCGACTTCGCCACCGGCCATCTCGGTGGCAACCTCCAGCGTGTCATCCGCACCGCCGTCCGGCCCGTGCTCGTCGCCGCGCGTGCCTTCGCGCCGATCGAGCGGTTTCTCATCGCCTACGACGGCGGCCCGAGCGTGCTCAAGGCGATCGAGTTCGCTCTCATCAGCCCGCTACTCCGCGGCGCGGAGTGCCACATCCTGCGCGCCGGCCGCGTGGATGACAAAGCGAAGTGGTATCTGGAGGAAGCCGCCACCAAGCTGCGCGCGGCCGGCTACGAGACCACCGCGCACGCGGTCGCCGGCGAGCCGGAAACGGTGATCGCCGACACCATCAAACGCGAAGGCATCCGCCTCCTCGTCATGGGCGCCTACGGCCACTCACCGATCCGCCATCTCATCCTCGGCAGCACCACCACAACCATGGTCCGCACCTGCCTCGTCCCGGTGCTCATGTTTCGATAGCATGGCCGCTCTCCGCTTCGGCTGAACTGATGCGTCTCCGCGCCCTCAAAGTGTCGCTCCTTGTCGGCACGATCCTAAACCTCATCAACAGCGGCGATGCGCTGCTTGCAGGCCACTTACCGCCGCATCCGTCTTCTGGCTGACGAGCTGAAACCCTTGTCACTGGGGGTGAGTTAAATCCGGGGGGAGCACCTCATAGTCGCCTCGTGCCCAACAGTGCGCCCGTTCCAGCAATGCACAATTTCGGCGGGAAACGCCACTATGTGGAGCGCGCCCTTTACCATACCCACCAGGGCCTTTCCCCTAGTGTTTGGGATTATGTGAACGAGACTCCGCCGTGCCGCCTACCATCAGCCTGTGACCGACCCCGCAAAACCGGGGCAGCGCGTCCTCGAAGTCCTTTCCGAATCGCAGATGTATCGCGACTACGAGCACGCCTTCACGGAAGGCACGGGACTGCCGTTGCGGCTGCAGGCGCCAATGCTTCTGAACACCGTCACCTACGCGAAGAAGCAGGAGAACCCCTTCTGCGCCATCATGGCGAAAAGCGACGAGGGCTGCGCGCAGTGCTACAAGTTGCAGTGCGAGGTGGAAGCGGCGGCGCAGCTTGAACCGAAGACGCTCAAGTGCTTCGCGGGGCTGTGCGAGACAGCCGTGCCGGTGCGCGTCGGCAAGAACGTGATCGCGTTTCTGCACACCGGGCAGGTCCTCCTGCAGCGGCCCGACAAAGTGCAATTCAAGCGAATCGCTGCGACTCTTCTCAAGTGGGGTTCGGAGGTCGATTTGAAGAAACTCGAGGAACACTTCTTCAACACACGCGTGCTCACGGCGAACCAATACGAGGCGCTCATCCGGCTCCTCGTCATCTTCGCGCAACATCTCGCGGAGTGCGGCAATGCGCTCGCGTTGCACGGCACGGGAGGTGAGACACCGGCCATGGAACAAGCGCGGAGCTTCATCCGCGATCATTCCGACGATGAGCTGTCGCTAGGCGCGGTGGCGAAAACGGTGAACATGAGCGCGACGTATTTCAGCGCGAAGTTCAAGGAAGTGGCGGGGATCAACTTCGTCGATTACGTGGCGCGCACGCGCGTCGAGAAGGCCCGCAATCTCCTGCTCGATCCGAAACGGCGCGTGAGTGAAGTGGCGTTCGATGTCGGTTTCCAATCGCTCTCCCAGTTCAATCGCGCGTTCCGACGAATCGCCGGGCAATCGCCGCGGGATTATCGCGCGAAGCTGCCGTTGGCCGAGGCTTGATCGAGAGCGGCTGAGGCAATCGAGGACTTGGAGGGAGTCCGCGCAAAAGGATCGCGACCCGAAGAAATGCGGAGTCTTTCCGGGCGGATGCGTAGCCGGGCTTTCCAGGATCCCGGACGTTAGGGCGTGTGAGTGGAGAACCCCCCGGCTCCGAAGCACAGCAACGGCGGCACGCTGATTGGGGGTAACTCCCGGTCGATGCCGCGGTTTCAGGCAACCAGCAAGCACCGACCTACCAAACCATGAGCACCACCCACCCTTCGCCACTCGACCTCGCGCCTTACGGCATCACGGTGGGAACCGTCCACCGCAACCTCTCGCCGGCCAAACTTTACGAGCACTCCATTCGCTACGAGGCCGGTTCTTCCATCGCCGATTCCGGCGCGCTGATCGCCTACTCCGGCGCAAAAACCGGTCGCTCGCCGCAGGATAAACGCGTGGTCAGGCACCCCGATTCCGAGAAAGACGTATGGTGGGGATCGGTCAATGTGCCGATGGACAAGCGCGGCTTTCAGCTCAATCGCGAACGCGCCATCGACTACCTCAACACGCGCGAGCGGCTCTACGTCATCGACGCCTTTGCCGGTTGGCATCCGCAGCATCGGTTGAAGATCCGCGTCGTCTGCGCGCGGCCGTATCACGCGCTCTTCATGCGCACCATGCTGATCCGCCCGACAGTCGAGGAACTCGCGACGTTTGGTGAGCCTGACTTCGTCATCTTCAACGCGGGTCGTTTCCCCGCGAATCGCCTGACCGAAGGCATGACTTCCAAGACCTCGATCGACCTTTCGTTCGAGGAAAAGCAGATGGTCATCCTGGGCACCGAATACGCGGGCGAGATGAAGAAGGGTGTCTTCACACTCATGCACTATCTCATGCCGAAGCGGGGCTTGCTCTCCATGCATTGCTCGGCGACGGCGGATTCGCAGAGCGAAAAGTCTTCTGTGCTCTTCGGCCTTTCCGGCACCGGCAAGACCACGCTGTCGGCCGATCCGAAACGCCGGCTGATCGGCGACGACGAACACGTCTGGGGCGATGACGGCATCTTCAACATCGAAGGTGGCTGCTACGCAAAGGCGATCGACCTCACGCCGGAAAACGAGCCCGATATTTTCCAGGCGCTCCGCTTCGGCAGTGTGTTGGAAAACGTGGTGTTCGACGACGAAGGTCATCACGTCGATTACCACGACACCAGCATCACGCAGAACACGCGCGGCGCTTATCCCATCGAGTTCATCCAGAACGCCAAGGTCCCCTGCGTCGCGGGTCATCCGACCGACATCATCTTCCTGACGTGCGATGCCTTCGGCGTCCTGCCACCCGTCTCAAAACTCACGACCGAGCAGGCGATGTATCACTTCATCTCCGGCTACACCGCGAAGGTCGCTGGCACTGAGATGGGCGTGACCGAACCGTCGGCGACTTTCAGCGCGTGCTTCGGCGCGCCGTTCCTCGTCTGGCATCCCGCCAAATACGCCGAGTTGCTCGCCGAGAAACTCGCGAAGCACCACGTCAACGTCTGGCTGATCAATACCGGTTGGAGCGGCGGCAGCCACGGCGTTGGCTCGCGGATCAAACTGAAATTCACGCGCGCGATCATCGACGCGATCCATGACGGCACGCTGGCCCGCGCCTCGACCCAGCCCGATCCGATCTTCGGCATCCAGATCGTCACGCAAGTGCCAAACGTGCCCGCGGAAATCCTCATCCCGGAGCAAACCTGGGCAGACAAAAAAGCCTTCGCCGCGACCGCCGCCAAGCTCGCCCGGCTGTTCACCGAGAACTTCGAGAAGTTCGAATCCGGCGCCACGGCCGAGGTCAAAGCCGCCGGTCCCAAGGTGTGACTCATCGGCCAGAGGGCACGAGCCGCCCGACGTTGCAGCCTGGGAAAGCATCAAACGCCGGCTAAACCGAGGGACGCAGAGCTTCATCACGGCAGACTCGGCGACGCTTGCGCGCGACTGACGCGCGCAATGCCATCCCAAGAAATGCGCAGTCT
Source organism: Chthoniobacter sp. (assembly GCA_028293645.1). Classification (GTDB taxonomy): domain Bacteria; phylum Verrucomicrobiota; class Verrucomicrobiia; order Chthoniobacterales; family Chthoniobacteraceae; genus Chthoniobacter. The sequence goes on along the minus strand of JAQGOK010000192.1, from coordinate 14,890 downwards.
TTCGGGGCGGATGCGTAGCGGCACATCAGCGGGATGCGAAGCTGGTCTCGTGAGCTTGCGAAGAATGAATGATCTGAACGTCGAACTGAGCACGCCGAGCCGCCGCGTTTTCACCGCGATAGCTTCGTCGATCGACGTGCGCACCGAGGATGGCAGCGTCCACATCACCCCTCGCGAAGAGAGCTATCTCAACCTGATTCAGGCGACCGAGATCACGCTTCAGACCGAGCAAGGCCCCTGTGTCTTCATGCTGGAGAATGCGGTCGCCGGGCTGAAAGGGCGCACCTTCACCGTTCTCGCTGAGCGCATCCGCCGCATCGAACCGGAGGCCGTCGATGAGCCCGCTTCATGAGCGCCAGGACATCGCTCCAATCGCCAAACACCCTCTATGGACCTCCGCACCACTTATCTCGGATTAAAGCTGCGGACGCCCTTGGTGCCGTCAGCTTCCCCGTTGTCCGAAGACCTCGATAACCTGAAGCGCATGGAGGACGCGGGCGCTTCCGCGATCGTCTTCCATTCCCTTTTCGAAGAGCACATCCGCGCCCACGGATACCAGCCCCACGAGGGGCGGCCACGCTCTCGCGAGCCGTATCCCAAAGCGCTCACCTATTTCCCGGAGCCGGCAGAATTTGAAGTCACCCTGGAGGATTACCTCGCTCACATTGCGCACGCGAAGGCGGCTTTAAAGATCCCGATCATTGGGAGCATCAATGGCTCGACCTTCGGCAGTTGGATAACCTATGCGAAGCAAATCGAGCAAGCCGGAGCCGACGCGCTGGAGCTGAACATCTACTCGGTGCCGACGGATCCGAATGTGACCGCTGACGAGATCGAAATCGGCTACCTGACCATTCTCGCATCCGTCAAAGCGCAGTTAGCCATTCCAGTCGCGGTAAAGCTCAGCCCTTACTTTACGAACCTTTCACAGTTTGCCCGGCGGCTTACCGAAAGCGGAGCGGACGGTCTCGTGCTCTTCAATCGCTTCTACCAGCCAGACATCGATCTCGAGACCCGGGAAGTCTTTCCCAACGTGATTCTCAGCACGCCGACGGCGATGCGGCTCCCGCTGCGTTGGATCGCGATCCTGCGCGGGCGCATCAGGGGGAGCCTTGCCGGCACCGGCGGCATTCATCGCGCAACTGACGCGCTAAAGATGCTCATGGTCGGCGCGGACGTGACGATGCTCTGCTCGGCACTGCTCGCCCGCGGGATTGGGCACATCGCCACGATCGAGCGCGAGATGCGCGAATGGATGGAGCAGCACAAGTATCATTCGATCGAGCAATTCAAGGGCTGCATGAGCCAGGAAAACTGTCCCGACCCGGCTGCCTTCGAGCGGGCGCAATACCTGCGCAGCGTTTCCACCGCGCGTGTAAGGAGCGCCCGGACTGCATCCTTGGGAGGCACGAAGGATGCGAGTGGCGCTTTGTGCCTGGACGTTGGGACCGTGACACGCAGGGAGTTGCGCGAACGCGCGGTGGAGCTTGTCGTCGAGGACGGCCGACCCGCGCGAGAGGCGGCAAACTCCGACTGGGAACAGGCCAAAGGCGAGGCATCGAGCGCTCCCGAGATGGCCACCGGAACTGAACATACCAAAGCTGAACTATGAATACCCCAACAACGGAGACAGCACCCACGCCGCTCACCGGCTCGCATCGACGCACTTACGACGCGATCTTCCAACATCCTATCTCGCGCAATCTCGGGTGGCACGATGTCCATGCCCTGTTTCGCCAGTTAGGCACCGTTGAAGAGGTAGCAAACGGCAAACTAAAGGTCACCCGGAACGGCCAGACACTCGTCTTGCATCCACCACGCACGAAGGACGTCGCCGAAAAGGACGAAGTAATGTCCCTGCGTCACTTTCTTGAGAGATCGGAAACGATCGCGCCAGAGACCGACGACGCAGCAGCACATTGGCTGCTCGTGATCGATCACCACGAAGCCCGGATCTTTCGTTCCGAAATCCAAGGCGCGATTCCGCAACGCATTCTGCCGCCGGAGCCAGAGGACTACTTTCGTCATGCCTATAACTCGAAGGATTTCTCAAGGGGGAAGGACAAGCCGGATCCGAACAGTTTCTTCGAGCCGGTCGCCAAGGCGTTGAAGGGCAACGGTCAGATCCTGGTCTTCGGCGCCGGGAAAGGCATGAGCAGCGCAATGGAGCAGTTCGTTGCATGGAGTAAGACGCATCACCCTGAGGTGGCCGCGCGCATCATTGGCTCAGTTACTGTAGATGAGAGCCATCTCACTCCCGGCCAACTCCTCGCAAAGGCGCGGGACTTTTACGCAAACGCCTCCACTGCCAGCCCGGCCGAAGGCACATCACCGCCCCCCCTCCAACCTGATTCCATGTCCATCGTGAAGACGCGCTAAGGAGCTTTACGAAGTGCTCTGCACGATGGGTGAGTCTATCTCTATGTCCGGGAAACGAGCAGATCCCGCAGACTAACAGGGGCGACCCCATCCCGGTCGCGCCTCCCGGGGCGGCCACGCCGCCAAGGAACGTTCCGGGCGCGCGAATATGATCTCGAAACTCTCCCGATGGGTCTGGGCCGGCGCGTGGGCACTCGCGTTCGTCGCGGGCATCGTCAACGTCGTGGGACTGCTCGGCTTCGAGCACCAAGTCGTCACTCATCTCACCGGCACCACGTCCATGCTGGCCGCGGCGTTGGCGGCCTTCAATGGCGCAGCGATCTTACACTTCGCCGCGACGATTGGCTCTTTCGTGGCGGGTGCCGTGTTGAGCGGATTCATCATCCAGGACAGCACACTTCAGCTCGGCCGGCGTTACGGCGTCGCGCTCTTTGCGGAGTCGTTGCTCTTGTGCGCTGCCGTTCCGCTCCTTTATCGCGCGAACGTTTGGGGCGTCTATTCCGCGTCATGTGCCTGCGGACTGCAAAACGCGATGGTCAGCACTTATAGCGGTGCCGTCGTCCGAACCACCCACCTTTCGGGGATGTTTACCGATCTCGGTATTTTCCTGGGCCACAGCATTCGAGGTCTTCCGGTCGAATGGATACGGCTGCGCCTTTGCGTGCTCATCATCTCGGGCTTCTTCTGCGGCGGAGTCGCCGGCGCGTTCGCTTTCCGCAGCCTTGGTTATTCCGCACTCTTCATCCCCGGCGGAATGACGGCCCTTACCGCTCTTGCCTATGGAGCTTACGGGCTGCGTAAGAGCCGCAGCAGATGACTCCAGCTGCTAGCGCGCAACCGGCAGCGAACAATTCGCATCGCGAGAAATGCGCAGTCTTTCGGGGCGGATGCGTAGCTGCCTGTGCGCGGCTGCCCCAAGTTGGGCTGTGATGAAACCACTTTCCGCCGCGCTTCTTGCGTTCCTGTTCACCGCCCTCCCTGCAACGACTCATGGGGCGGAGCCACCGCCCACGACAACAGGGCCGCTGCCCGGGACGGCCGCGAAGGGCACCGATCCCGAGATCGTCGGCGAGGAAAAGGCCGTGCTCACGCCGGCTCCAAATGTGCCGCCGCCGATCCGGCGCAAGCACGCCACCAAAGTCGTGGTGAAGCTTGAAGTTATCGAGGTGGTAAAGCGCATGGCGGACGGCGTGGACTATCTATTCTGGACGTTCGGCGGCGACGTGCCGGGGCTGTTCATCCGGGTGCGCGAGGGCGACCTGGTCGAGTTTCATCTCGGCAATCACCCGACCTCGAAGATGCCGCACAACATCGACCTGCACGCGGTTACCGGTCCGGGCGGCGGCGCGACTTCGTCGTTCACCGCGCCGGGACACAGCTCGCAGTTCTCGTTCAAGGCGCTCAACCCCGGCCTCTTTGTCTATCACTGCGCGACGGCGCCGGTCGGGATGCACGTCGCCAATGGGATGTATGGGCTGATCCTGGTCGAGCCGAAGGAAGGGCTGCCGCCGGTGGACAAGGAGTTCTACGTCATGCAGGGCGACTTTTATACGAAGGGCAAATTCGGCGAGGAGGGCTTGCAGCCGTTCGATCAGCAAAAGGCCGAAGATGAAAAGCCGAGCTATGTGCTTTTCAATGGCGCGGTCGGATCGCTCGTTGGTGACAAAGCGCTGAAAGCGAACGTCGGCGAGCGCGTGCGGCTCTTCGTCGGGAATGGCGGGCCGAATCTCACGTCCTCCTTCCACGTCATCGGCGAGATTTTCGACCACGTCTATCAGGAGGGCGGCATGAAGCTTTTGCAGGAGAATGTGCAGACGACGATCGTGCCCGCGGGCGGCTCCGCCATTGTGGATTTCAAGCTGGATGTTCCCGGCACGTTCATCCTCGTGGATCACGCGCTTTTCCGCGCATTTAACAAGGGCGCGCTCGGGATGTTGAATGTCGAGGGGCCGCAGAACCTGCTCGTCTATTCCGGCAAGGAAGTGGACGCGACCTATCTCGGTGATTACGCGCTGCCTGGCAGTGCTGATTCGCGCGTGGCGGCGCTCCAGTCCGACCTGAAGAGAGTCATCGCTGCCGACCCGAAGATCGCGGCAATCGGGAAGGACCTCTTCATCGAGAAAGGCAAACGCATTTACGCCCAGACGTGCTTTGCCTGCCACCAGGCTGAAGGTCAGGGCATCTCGGGTGTGTTTCCGCCACTGGCCAAATCCGACTATCTCATGGCGGACAAAGCGCGCGCCATCCGCGGCGTGATCAATGGCCAGTCCGGCGAGATCATCGTGAACGGACAGAAATACAACGGCGTGATGCCGCCGGTGCTGCTGAGCGACGAGCAGATCGCACACGTCCTCACCTTCGTCCGCAACGCGTGGGGCAACACCGGCGACATTGTGACCGTGGAGGAAGTGCAGAAAGTCCACGCCGAATCGGTGAACCAATGAGCATGCGGCTCGTTTTGCAATGGGTCGCGGCGTTGATTGCGCTCTGCGCCGTGCGCGGCGCGGAGCCGGGCCTGGCGTTGATTCCCGAGGCCACTTACCGCCCGCTTTTTCGCGGTGAAAAGGACGCGCAGGAAGTGCGCGTCGCCGCCTTTCGACTCGATGAGCGGCCGGTGACGAATGGCGAATTCCTCGCCTTCGTGCGCGAGAGTCCAAAGTGGCAACGCTCGCAGGTGAAGCGGCTCTTTGCCGATGAACGCTACCTCGCACACTGGGCCAGCGATCTCGATCTCGGCGATGCCCGTGTGGAGCAGCCAGTTACCAATGTTTCGTGGTTCGCGGCGAAAACCTTCGCTGCGTCGAAAGGGAAGCGCCTGCCGACGACTGCGGAATGGGAACTCGCCGCCAGCGCGGGTTTCACCGTGCGCGATGGCGCGAAGGACAGGGACTTTCAGGCCGAGCTGGCACGTTGGTATGCCACGCCGTCGCCCTCCGTGCTCCCGGATGCGGGCGGACGCGCGAACGTCTTCGGAGTCCGCGATCTGCACGGACTCGTGTGGGAATGGACGAGTGATTTCAATAGCGCAATGGTCACCGGAGATGCGCGCGGCGACACTGGACTGGACCGCCAGCTTTTCTGCGGAGCCGGTTCGGTCGGCGCGAAGGATACCGGGAATTTCGCCGCCTTCATGCGCTTCGGTTTTCGCAGCAGCCTGCGCGCGGGCTACACCGTCCACAATCTCGGCTTCCGCTGCGCGAAAGACATGCCATGAGAACCCCGATCAGCATCCTTCTCCTCAGTGCCGCCGCCTTCGCCACGGAGCCGGTTAAACCGGTGGCGAAAGACAACAAGCCACCGTGCTGCCGCGTCGCGCTTGACCTCGGGAAGCCGACGGATCAATCGCTCTATCTGCTCGACTCGATTTGGACGTCCGATGTCGGACGGCAGATCAAACTCGGCGCGTTGCGGGGCCGGCCGCAGATCGTGGCGCTGTTTTTCACCCACTGCGAATACGCCTGCCCGATCCTGGTCGGCGAACTCAAGGCCATCGAGACGAAGCTGCCGGCCGGAGTGCTTCGCAACGTGGATTTCCTGCTCGTGAGCATCGACTCAAAACGCGACACGCCCGCAGAACTCGCGGTCTTCCGCGAAAAGCGTGAGTTGCTTCGCGATCGCTGGACACTTCTGCGCGGCGGTGCCGACGACGTGCGCGAACTCGCCGCGCTTCTCGGCGTGAACTACGCGGAGGATTCACGCGGGCAATTCGCGCACACGAATCTCATCACGCTTCTGAATGCCGATGGCGAAATCGCGTTCCAGCACGCAGGCCTGAAACAAGACCCGGCATTGCTCGTGGCCGCGATCGAAAAAGCCACCAGCGGCGCGCAGCGCTAAGCACGGGACCATGACCTCGCAGCGCTCGAAGTTTCTCAGCCTCTGTCCCGCCGAGCCGTTTCGGATTTTCTTTCCGCTCGCCACGCTGCTCGGCATCTCCGGCGTGTCGCTCTGGCCGCTGTTCTTCTCCGGAGTGCACCCATTCTATCCCGGCCCGATGCACGCGCGGCTGATGATCGAGGGCTTTCTCGCGGGGTTTGTCATTGGCTTCCTCGGCACCGCAATGCCGCGCCTGCTCTCCGCCCCACCGCTGCGGCGTGCAGAACTGTGGACGCTGCTCACGCTGTATCTGCTGACTGCCGGGCTGCACATCGGCCACCAATCGCGCGCCGGCGATCTCTCGTTCATTGCGCTGATGCTCTGCTTCGGTGGCTGCATGATCGCTCGCGTGCGCCACCGCGCGGAACTGCCGCCGCCCGGCTTTGCGCTCGTCGCCTTTGGCTATCTCAGCGGACTGCTCGGGCCGGTGCTGTGGCTGTGCGGCGTGCAAGGCTGGGTCTCTGGCAACGTCATGATGTTCGGCGCGATGCTGCTCAACCAGGGTTTCGTGCTCTTTCCCCTACTCGGGATCGGAACGTTTCTGCTGCCGCGCTTTCTCCGCTTGCGAGACTTGCGCACGATGACCGAGGAACGCAAAGCGTCGCCTGGATGGTGGCTGCGCGCCGCGTTCTCATGTGCCACGGGCCTCGCTCTCCTCGGCAGCTTTTGGCTGGAAGCCAGCGACCCGGCGACGCCCGCCGCCGCTTGGCTGCGCGCCATCGCCGCGAGCGCCTACCTGGCTGCGATGATTCCCTTTCACCGCCAGGCTCTGCCGCCGCGCACCGCGTCGCTCGCCGCGCAAACAGCGCTGCTCGCGCTCGTCGCCGGCTTGATCTTCCCGCTCTTCTGGCCGGGGCAACGCGTGGCCGGATTGCACATCGTATTCCTCGGTGGGTTCAGCCTCATCACCTTCACCGTTGCCACGCGCGTCGTGCTCGGCCATTCCGGAAACGAGGCGCTTTTCGAGACACGACTGCCCTCGCTGCAGATCGCGACCCTCCTTCTTCTTGCCGGCGCTCTGCTCCGCGTAGTCGGCGATTTTTCCGTCGAGCGACCGCATTGGCTCAGCGCCGCAAGCTATTCATGGATGCTGGCTGCGGGCGTCTGGGGATTTGCCGTTCTGCCAAAGGTGCGCATCGCCGACTCATCAGGCGACGCCTCGTGCTCAGTCCGTGCCGAACTTCAGGAGAGTCCGCCATGAAGATTCATCGACTCACGGTCGCGAACGCTTTGTGGCTGCGATCGCGAGACGCCCGCGGGCATTTCAGCGTCCCCACGATCTTCTTCGATTCGATGCGTAGGAAATGCCAATCGGCGCGATAGTCCGCACAGACATGTTTAACGCTGAAGCAAACAAGACGGGCGGAGTTCTCACCATGAGCTTTGCTCAACACGTAGATGCCAGGCAGATGAACCTCTGTTTGGAGCGGGTGACGCATCTCCTAAGCGATATGCAGTCTGGCTTCCGCTTGATGACAGATCTGAGCAGTTTGGATTCGATGGACCCCGAGTGCGCGCTGGACCTCGGCGCGATGATGGATCTTTGCTCCAAAAAAGGCGTCAAAGGCATCATCCGAGTCATTCCAGACCCGCAGAAAGACATCGGATTTACTATTCTTTCTCACCTGCATTACGGCCCGGACGTGAAGGTGACCACATACGAAACTCTTGCCGATGCCATCCATGGTCTTACGACCTAGAGCCTGTCATGCACTATGCGCGTAAGACGTCAGTCGGACCCTTTTCGAGGCTTGGGTCGGTAGAGTCTGGCAGCAAATCCTGAGGTGTCTGGCTTTGCAGAGTCGGCTAGCACAAGAGTTAGAAGCCCGCCTGCAGACACAATTGCATTCGCGCGGACACTGCTGAAGGTGATTACGCCGTCCACCCTTTTAGTTACCCGAAGGACGCCACTGTACCGACCTGCAACAGGCGCGATCTCTGGTGACCCCGTGTCAGCCCCCAAGTAACTTATCAACGGCAAACTCGCTGCTTGGCCAAGGTGTGAAAGTGAACCGATCAATCCAGCATAATCAAAGTCGATCGCAGTAGGTGCAGTCTGGTTCACGCTGCAGGTTCGATCGTAAAGATTCATCCCCAAGAACCCTTGGACGCTGAGTTGCATTACGCCGGTGAAACATGCCGTCACAAAAGCCGATTCCAAAGTGAACGGAGTCGCCTTGCTGATCGATGCCGGGTCGCCACGTGAATCGAACGCAACATTCCTGGGCGAGACCGTTCCACGATAGTAACCTTCGTTCACACTTTGAGCCGTGCCCTCGATCACTCCGGGATTCGCCCATTGCAGCCCCATAGCTCTCGATCAGTCAGTAACCCGCATCGCGCGAGGTGGCTGACAGATTATCGAATGTCAGCAGAGTCGCGACGTCCTCGGCACGAACCGTTCCGAGCGTGAGGGTGTTCAGCCAAACAAAAACCACTGCAGACGCGGGAAGGCGGGGGAGCTTCACATTCGCAGCGCAGCGAAGTGTGCTCAATTGAACGTGGCCAACGCCTGGTTGGGAGCAACCATTCTTCGAGCGCCCCTGTTGCTTTACAGGGGGAGAGCGGGTGAACGGACTCGAACCGTCGACATCTTCCTTGGCAAGGAAGTGCTCTACCAACTGAGCTACACCCGCGTTAAGAGGCGGGAAAGTAGGGGAGCGCTTTTAGCCCCGCAAGCATTTTTTTTTCCGGTTCTGATCGGTTCAGATCGTGGCGAGTCGAGCGTGAAGGCGTCGCCGGTGATCGTCGCGGAAATCTCACGAACAATCGGGCCGCGCCGGTTTCGTATCGAGCGTTCGGCCAGAGGCTTTCCCGACGTGAGTACTCGAGCTTACCTCACTCGTGAACTCACAACTCCTGCGGCGTTTTAGAATAGGACGTTAACCTGTAGGTAAGCCGAAGCTTCTGCAAAGCTGTGCGACTCGGCGCTGGAACTGTTTTCGCGATACTCGGCGCCGAGTTCAGCGCTCAACGACTTCGTCAGGTCGAAGCCCAAGCTTGGGCGGAGATAGAGAATGTCGTCTTCTCGCTCCGATCCGGTAGTTGCGTCAACATTGTAATCTGCCCATTGATATCCGCCGGACAAGCCAAAGTGATACCGTTGAAGGAACCGTTGGTGCCAGCGCAGATCAAGCCCGGTTGCCATGTAACTCCAGCCCCCGCGGGCCGGGGAAGTCTGACTGCGGCGATAAGTCTGGATGTGGAGCAAAGTGCCCTCGACCGGCTGGTAAGAGCCACCTGCGCTGAAGACGGCGTTTGTCTGGTCTGCAACTCCTTCGATCTGCCGATACTCGACGCCGGTGGTGGCGTTCAGTTGTAAGTTTTGCGATGGGCGGTAGCGGGTTCGCAGGAGTAATTGCTCGTAGTTCTCGCCTGGCCCTGAGCTTACATCCACGCGCCCGTAAGTCAGCCCGGCGCTCACGTTGGTTTTCGGATGCACCAGGTGGTTCAACCAGGTTTGCGCCCGGTATTCGTTGATGTGGACCTGCTCATCGTAATCGCGGGTGAAGGCGTGGCCATTTAACTCCAGGGTGCTCTTATCGCTGTAGTCGTATTCCGTGGTCACCTGACCGGTGAAGCGCTTCTGTTTGATCCTTTCGCCGAGATCGATCTCGGGGAGATTCAGCGTTTGAAAGTGGAGCTTCACGCCAGCTTTGAGCTTCTGCCGTTGATAGCTGCCCTCGAGGGCAGCGTCATGATCGAGGGTGTTTTCTGAAGTGTGATCGAGGAACGCCGTATAGCTGGGAACGTAACGCACGAAGAGGAAGTTCATCTCCTCCGGGATTTCAGAACGGCTCGTTTCAGAACCTTCCCGAAAGGTTTTTAAATCGAAAGCTCCTCTGTGCAAATCCCCGTAGCCCACGGTGATGCCTGGAGCGATCTTGAAGATAAGATCCTCCTCCGCGTTTTCGTGCTGGATGAAGATGTTGTCGCTGTAAGTGGCCCGTGCATAGCCGTGGAAAAACAGTTTCCAGAGTCGCCGATCGTGGAACTCGAGCAACGACCGCTCAAGGTCCAGCCCGTCGGGAAACAGGGTAATGCCGTCGAGTTGGGGAGTCGAAGCGCCAGGCAACGATGGAGTGACGTCAGTGGATTCACTCGAGCGAATCTCCGACAGCGTTTCGGGCTCGTGCGCCTGGAGCTGGAGGCCTGCGGCTACTAATGCAAGCACCCAAACGACCCGGTGACGGGGATGTCGAATCGGTCTCATCGATCCGGGCTCACGAACTGAATCAGTCATGCGCCATAGCCAGACGGGTCAGAGCCAGGTGCCCATTGCCGAGCCGACGGCTAGCAGTAACTCTTTCTCCTCCTCTGGCCAGTCGTAAGCCGTCGCTTTTGCGACTCCGAGCACACCGCGCAGGTCGTCCTCGACAAGGATCGGGACAGCCAGCGAGCCTTCCATGCCAGTCGCTTTTGCGCCTGGTCTCGCCTGGCCAGAGCTATCGGTTTGCAGGTTACAAATCGTGATCGGCTCGCGGCGCTCCGCAGCCAGCCCGGCGATCCCTTTCCCGATCGGCACCGTCTCCACAAGCTGCACGACCGGCGCCGGGATCCCGTGATGTGCGGCCAGTCTCAATGCTCCGTCACTGACTCGATGCACCGTACCGGCCTGACAGCCGAAATGTTCAAGCGCAGCGGCCAGCACGCGCGCTGGATCACGCATCGCCAGCGCCGCTTCGATCCCGGCGGGGAGGGAGATCATGCGTCGTCCTCCGATGCCATCGGCACGCAGGCGCAGAACAAATTCCGATCGCCCCAGACGTTGTCGATGCGGCCGACCGATGGCCAAAACTTGTGCTCACGCAACCATGGCGCTGGATAGGCGGCCTGCTCGCGGGAATATGGATGCGTCCAATCGCCGATCACGGCCGGCGCGGTGTGTGGCGCGTTCTTGAGCAGGTTGTCCTCAGCGGAGACCTCACCCTTTTCGATCGCGGTCATTTCGCCGTGAATCACGATCATCGCTTCGCAAAACCGGTCGAGCTCGTCCTTCGATTCGCTCTCCGTGGGCTCCACCATCAACGTGTTCGCCACCGGCCAACTCAGGGTGGGTGCATGAAAGCTGAAATCCATCAGTCGCTTCGCCACGTCCTCCGCAGTTGTTTTCTGGAAGCCGCGCAGATCGAGAATGCACTCATGGGCGACCAGCCCGTGGCGGCCTTTGTAGAGCACCGGGAAGTACAGATCGAGTCGGCGGGCGATGTAATTCGCATTGAGGATCGCCAGCTTGCTCGCGTCGGTCAGGCCTTCGCCGCCCATCATCCGGATGTAAACCCAAGGGATGGTCAGAATGCTCGCGCTGCCGTACGGCGCCGCGCTGACCGAGCCGACATTCGGGCCGCCTTCGTTACGCCCGGGAATGAACGGCAACAGATGCGCGGCCACGCCGATCGGGCCCATGCCGGGACCGCCGCCGCCGTGCGGAATGCAGAAGGTTTTGTGCAGATTCAGGTGGCAGACATCGGCACCGATCCGTCCCGGCGAGGTGAGTCCGACCTGCGCGTTCATGTTCGCCCCGTCCATGTAAACCTGCCCGCCGTTCGCGTGAATCAGCTCGCAGATCTCGACGATCGTCTCTTCGAAAACGCCGTGCGTGCTCGGGTAGGTGACCATCAGCGCGGCGAGGTTGCCGGCGTGCTTCGCGACCTTCGTTCGCAAGTCTTCGACATCGATGTCTCCGTTGGCGCGACAGCCGACTGTGATCACCTTCATGCCCGCCATCACGGCGCTCGCCGGGTTGGTGCCGTGCGCGGAGGTCGGGATCAGGCAGATGTCGCGATGCGCCTCACCGCGCGAACGGTGGAACTGCCGGATGACCAAAAGCCCCGCGTATTCCCCCTGCGAACCGGCGTTTGGCTCGAGCCAGATGCCCGCAAAGCCGGTGATCTCCGCGAGCCAGCCTTCCAGTTGCCGGCAAAGCTCGCGGTAACCTTCTGTCTGCTCCGCCGGAGCGAACGGATGGATGCGGCCGAATTCCGGCCACGTCACCGGCAGCATCTCGCTGGTCGCGTTCAGCTTCATCGTGCACGAGCCGAGCGGGATCATCGACGTCGTCAGCGACAGATCCTTCGCTTCCAGCCGCCGGATGTAGCGCAGCATCTCGTGCTCGGTGTGATACCTGTTGAATACCGGGTGCTCCAGGAACGGGCTGGTCCGGTTCAACTCGCCGAAGCTCAGCTCCGCCGTAGCTGCGAGCGTCTCCGGGCTGAGCCCCGGATCCGCGCCGCCATGGAAAACGCTGAAGAGCGTGCGCAACTGATGCCGATCGATCGTTTCATCCAGCGCCACCAGCAGCGAAGCCGCGCCGAAAGCCCGCAGATTGACCCCTTCCGCATACGCCGCCCGCAGAATCTCGTCCCGCCGCGCCGGCTCCAGATCGATGCGCACTGTATCGAAGATTGGCCCATCGCCGACGTGGAACCCGAGTTGCCGCAAGCCAGTCGCCAGCATCGTCGCATAGAGATGGACGCGCCGCGCGATCCGCCGCAATCCGTCCGGCCCATGATAGACCGCATACATCGAAGCCATCACTGCGAGCAGCACCTGCGCTGTGCAAATGTTGCTCGTCGCCTTGTCGCGCCGGATGTGTTGCTCGCGGGTTTGCAGCGAAAGGCGATAGGCCGGCTTGCCATGTGCATCGCGCGAAACGCCGACCAGCCGTCCCGGCATCAGCCGTTTGAACGCATCCTTCACCGCCATGTAAGCGGCGTGCGGTCCGCCAAATCCCAGCGGCACTCCGAACCGCTGCGTCGAGCCGATCGCGATGTCCGCGCCGAACTCGCCGGGCGGGCGCAGCAACGTCAACGCCAGGATATCCGCCGCGACAATCGCCACCGCGCCTGCCCGGTGCGCCGCTGCGATGAAGCTCGCGAAGTCGCGCACCACGCCGGTCGTGTCCGGATATTGGAGCAGCACCGCAAAGACGGTCGGCAATACTTCGAAGTCCTTCTCTTCCCCGACCACCACCGTCAGCCCCAGCGCTTCGCAACGCGTCTGCACCACCGCGATCGTCTGCGGATGGCAACCCGCCGAAACGAAGATCGTCCGCGCGTCGGCATTCTTGTTCACCGCGTGCGCGATGTGCATCGCTTCTGCGGCGGCGGTCGCTTCATCCAGGAGCGAAGCGTTCGCGATATCGAGCCCGGTCAGATCGATCACCATCTGCTGGAAATTTACCAGCGCCTCCATCCGCCCCTGCGAAATCTCGGCCTGATAGGGCGTGTAGGCCGTGTACCAGCCGGGATTCTCCAGGATGTTCCGCTGCACCACCGGCGGCGTGATGCAATCGCTGTAACCCTGCCCGAGATAATTGCGGAAAACCTTGTTCCGGCCGGCCATCGCCCGCAGCTCAGCGATCGTCTCGTGTTCACCGCGACCGGGTGGCAACGACAGCGGCTTGGGCAGCCGAATCTGCGGCGGCACCGTCGAGTCGATCAGCGCCTCCATCGACGGCTGCTCCAGCGCCCCGAGCAGGGCGGCGATTTCCTCCGCCGTGGACCCCAAATGCCGCCGCGCAAACGAATCCGCCGCTGGCAAAAGCTCAGCCGGTGAGGGATTCGCAGGAGGCAGAATCGTCAACGTGTCGTGCATCGGCGGAGGGTAAAGAGCCTCTTTGTTGAAGCAAGTGCGAACCTGCGCACGACGCGACTGGAAGCACGACCACCCGGTTGGCATCGCGGTCCATGAGTCGGCCAGCCCTTCGGCCTGCTTTAGCACCATGGCGATCGCCGTTTCCTGACCTTCAGGTGGGTATTTGTATTTGCGCAGGAGCTGCCGGATGAGGATGCGCATCTTTGCCCGAACCGCATCTCGCACCTGCCAGTCCACGGTGATCGCAGCTTTTCGGTCAGCTCCGTTGCCAGCCTCTTCAGCGTCGCGTCACCCATGGTCTGCAACACCTCGGGCTTATCCGCCAGGGCGTCGTAGAAGGCGATCTCGTCGGGCTTCAGCCCCAAGCCTGTCATGCACTTTTGGCGTGGAAAGGTCTGTACTTTGTGATTACCGGGGTGCAGCAAGCCTGGGGCTCCTGCAACCGCCCGCACCAGTTCATTCAAAGCTGGATAACGAAACCGCTCGCCCCACTTGGCCAGCGCTCCCGCGGGATTTCGGGGCGCTCTTCCGCGGCGGTGCAATGGAAGACGATAACTGATCCTCGGGATAAAACCGGGCGTCCTGCCTTTAGTAACGCTCGATGGCCCGGAGTGCGTCGGACGCTCCGACCGGTCCATGCAAACGATCCCGAACGATCCTAATCAGTGCGAAAGAAGTGGCGCCCATAATCAGCGGAAGCCGCCGATCCAGATTCTAAGCCGACTTCCGAGGGAAAGGAGCGGAAGGGGTGGGATTTGAACCCACGGTAAGTTTCGGATACCTAGCACAGCTGCGTTTACAGAGGCGTTTGCAACACCAGTGACACGATTGACACCAGTGACGTTGTCATGCACGTTGTCACCTATGGCCTCGTTACGGCGGAAACCGAACTCCAAATACTGGATCGCCTGCTTTAGCTTACCGAATGGGCAGCGAGCCCAGCGCAGCACGAAGACCACCAACAGGAAACTCGCTCAAAAACTTGCGGATGAATACCAGTCCGCTGCTGATCACCGGACGACGGAAGCACAGGTGCGCC
>JAQGOK010000187.1 GCA_028293645.1 Chthoniobacter sp. | reverse complement strand
CATGCACTGGCAGGTGCACAAAGTCGGCGCCCGCCACGGAAAGCGGTACTACGAGCGCGGCGAACGCATGCCCGTCGCGGTGACGATCGGCGGCGATCCGGCTTACACGTTCGCCGCGACCGCGCCGCTCCCGGATGGCCTCGATGAAATTCTGTTCGCCGGCTTCATCCGGAAGAAATCGGTCGAGCTGGTAAAATGCGAAACGATCGATCTCGAAGTACCAGCCGACGTGGATTTCGTCCTCGAAGGCTACGTGCAACCGGGCGAGGTGCGGCCGGAGGGACCGTTCGGCGATCACACCGGTTTTTACACACCGGTCGAGGATTACCCCGTCTTCCATCTCACCGCGATCACGCACCGAAAGGACGCGGTTTATCCCTGCACGATCGTCGGTCTGCCGCCGATGGAAGACTTCTACATGGGGAGCGCCAGCGTTGCCGTATTCCTGCCGGTTTTTCGGATGAACTTCCCCGAAATCGTGGATCTTGCGCTCCCGGCGGAAGGCGTTTTCCACAACCTCGTTTTCGTCAGCATCCGCAAACAATACGCGTGGCAGGCTTACAAAATCATGCACGGCCTTTGGGGCATGGGGCAGATGATGTTCAGCAAATACATCGTGATCGTGGACGACGACTGCGACGTGCACGACACCAGCGCCGTGCTCTTTCGCCTCTGCGCGAACACCGATCCGCAGCGCGACTCGACCTTCATCAAGAATCCCGCTGACGCCCTCGATCACGCGCCGACGATCCCGTGTCTCGGCACGCACATGGGCTTCGACGCAACCCGGAAGCTGCCCAGCGAAGGCTACACGCGGCCCTGGCCGGAGATGTTGAAGATGGACCCGGCGGTGAAGGAGCGAGTGGATCGGTTACTGGCGGGAAAGGTCTGAGCGACAGGTAAGGAACTGGCCCCGGCAAGACCGTCTCCAGGAGCAGGCGCGAAGTCTGCCGTATGAAAACGACTTGCCTGAATTTCACGGCGTTGGCCGCAGTGGGACTGCTGTCCTTCAGTGCGGTTTCGCTCGCGCAAACCACCGCGACACCGACTCAGCCGACCACGACTTCCCCGGCTGCCGACCCTGCGGTTGGCGATGTGGGTCTCTCCGCGCGTGACGGGATCACGATGTCGGGAGCGGACGCCTTCATCACTCGAAACGGAGTGACGGAGAAACTCGCGAAGGAAGTGGTGCTCGATGGCGGCGTGCGCGTGCAGCCGAACGGGACCGTAACGATGAAGGACAAAACCAAGATCACGCTCCGGGCGAATCAACTGCTGACTCTTGACGGGCGGTTGGTCGAAGCACCAGTGAATGCGACAGGTGCTGCTACTGGTCCGAGGTGATGAGTGCGGAAGAAACGGTTCAGCCGAATCCGGAGAAAGATCCCGACGAGTGGGTCACCGGTGAAGAGCCGATGACGGGGCCGCAAATGTCTTACCTGAAAACCTTGAGCACCGAAGCGAAGGTCGAGTTCGACGAGAAGCTGACGAAAGCGGAAGCCTCAAAGCGGATCGACGAACTGCAAAAGCAGACTGGCCGGGGGCAACCGAAGGAGGAGTAGCGCGTTGCGCTGCGCCTAGCCCACTCGTGAAACCTCCGGAACCGGGATGGTCGCGGGCAGAGGCCGGGTGGGTTCAGGGGCCTTTTTGCTGCGGATAAACCAGCTGCGCCACCCTTCGCGCAGCTCCAAACCGAGCCAGCGGCAGGCGGTGGTCAGGATGCTGGGGATGTCCTGCGGGCTGGTCGAGAAGCTGGGGAAAAGGAAGTGGTGGTGTGAGTTCTGGCGACCCAAGACACCGCGAGCCCGGCGGGACCGCGCGATCGCGGCGATCCGGCGATTGTAGGTGCGGATGAAATAAAAGACCGGCGCGGAGACGGCCGGTGCAAACGGCGGAATGAGCAAGGCTTTCGGCCCCATCTTCAGCGGCTGCGAGACGATCCCGAGGTAGTAGAGGCCGAGATCCATGCGGAAAGCCGTCCGCATCAGATCGTATTCGCCAAGGTATTCGTACTTGTCCTGATAGATCGCCTCGAACCAGCGGCGATAGCTGCGGGAAAAGGTCGCATTGTGCGCGGCGAGAAGCGGAGGGAGTTCTTCGCCCGACTGCTGCGCAACAATAAGCTTCACTGCGGAGCTGACGGTGAACGAAAGCCAGTCCATCCCGGGACTGTAGAGCGGATCGAGGAATGCCGCGGCGTCGCCGACGAGCACGCAGCCGTCGCCCGCGTATTGCGAGCTGGAATAGGCCAGGTTCTTGCGCCAATGCGTGTCGCCCTCCACCCACTCGGCATCGGCAAGGAGCTCGCGAGCGACCGGATGACGCGAGAGGAACTCGGTGATGCGAGCGCTGAGTGGCGCGTCCCCTTTTGGGAACTGCACGAGCCGCTGATCGAAGACCACGCCGACGCTCACGTCTCCGCCCTTCAACGGAATCCACCAGCTCCACCAACCGTCACCGACCAGGTGATTCGTCGCCGTGTTACGCGCGCCGAAACAGCGTGCCGCCCACTCCGGATGCCGTTCCGCCAATTCCCGCCCATCCCAATCTTTCACTCCCCGCAAACGGCCCCAGGCGGCGGCAGTCGGATGCTCGGTGTTCGGTTGCCACCAACCTTCCTGACGTGAAACCAGCGCGGCAACTCCCGACGCATCCACCACCCAGCGGCAGCGAATGTCCTCGGTGGCACCATTCTCGCGGATCGTCACGACTTGCTCTCCGCCAGGAGTCAGCTTCACGCCCGTGACCTGCGCTGGCCGGCGCAAATGGGTTTCGCCGACGGCAGCGCGGCGCAGCAGTTCTTCATCCACCACGGATCGATCGATCTGCCACGCGGGCAGGCGCACGTTGAACTTCGGGCCGATCTCACTCGAGTCCGCGAGCGAGGTAGTTGCTTCGTTCGCGAAGAAGAACCGCATCCCTTGTTTGACGAGATGCTGATCGTTCAGGTGCTGCATCAACCCGAGCACGCGACCCAGAAAATAGCCGCTGACCTCGACGGTTGCCTCGCCCACGCGCCTTGTGAATTGCGGCGCGCGCTCCACGATCAGGATCCGCAACTCCGGACGTTCGCGACGGAGCAGCGTCGCCGCGGCGGCGCCGGAAAGTGAACCGCCGATGATCACCACGTCGTAGGTCATTGCGCCGGAATGTTCGTCATGCCCCGGGAAGCGCCAAACAAAAAGCGTCGGAGCTCTGGAGGCTTTCTGGCTGGGTTCAGGGTTTCAGCTTTGATGGAAGGCGCTTCAACCACTGGCTCGGCGCGCCAGACCAGGAGATGGCGTGGCGAGCTCCGGTCCCACTTGGGGCGAAGCCGCCGTCAAAAGCGGTCCAGGCCGTGCCACTTCGATTGGACCGGTTCGCGCGAGCGCGGTTCGGAGAGTCCGACTTCCTCCAGCGTCAGACTTTGCGGCGGTGAGTTCGGCGACGAGGGCGGAGAGGAGGTTCGCGGCGGTGGCGCGGGAGGCGGCGAGCTGCGTTTCCAACGCGTCCACCAAGGCCATCAGTTGCCCCACTTTGGCCACGATCCGGCGTTGTTCGGCGAGGGGTGGGACGGGGACGACTGTGGCGGCGAGCTTCGTTCCGTTGAAATTGGCCTGTCCGCATTGCTGAATGACTTCCGGTTAAATCTGGGTCTGCCGGAAATACGGCGCGTTCATTGCGATGCTGTAAAAGGGCGGATGCAGAATCGTGGATGGAAGCCGAATGCGGATGAGATAAGAGGCGAACGTGGCCGTGTCGTCTTGACCGGTGAAGATGCCAACCTTGCCGACTAGTTCGTAACTGTTAGTGCGGTTAAACAGGAGGTCGTCGGTCCTGAGGTAAAGCCCAGGCAGATCGTCGATACTTGCATCGACATACTTCATGTTCTCATCGACGAGCCGCCCACCAAAGATATTGCCCATTCGATACACCGGCACCTTGGATGAATTGCAGTCAGCCTTCTGTGACGTTCCATAATCGATCACGAGCGCGAGATGACCGATGCGGCCCCACTGCCATGAATTTGGAATGTCGTACGGATAG
>JAQGOK010000157.1 GCA_028293645.1 Chthoniobacter sp. | reverse complement strand
CCCGCTCCATGTGATTAGCGATTCGCTGTTGGGGGAAAAGAGAAAGCCCGAGGAAGAGAATAAGTCTGCTTCTCCATGGTGATGTGCAAAGACGCGCCCCGTGGCAGCATGGGCAAACAGGACTTCCCCGCGAAAAACCAGCAGGTCACCATAATCCCCACCCGCGACGACGAACCACCGCGAATCGGGCGAAAACCCGAAATGCAGCATCGGACGTTGCCGCCGATTAATCATCCAAGGAGATGTTCCGGTCTCGAGGTCCCAAGCGCGGATCGTTTGTTGATCCTTCTCGCGGTCTCGTACAGCTATCCAGCGACCATTTGGTGAAAATACAAAATCGTCGCCGAACTGTTTACCGTATTCGCCGCTTCCACTCCCGGCCACTGCCGGAAATTTGTGGCGCAAGACGAAACGCGGCTTTGCTACTTTGGCTGGCAGCGATGAGGGAGCAGCCGCTGGCTGGGCTGGGGAAGGTGAAACGGGGGCAGGACTAGGGTCTGCGATGTGCGTAGGCGCTTCGGTTTGTTCCGGAACCGTCGCGGAGCGCAACTCCTCCGGCTCGCGCATTTTTCTCTCGGGAGCTTCGGCATCTGCCAGGCGCTTCTCACGGTCCCGTTGGCGGGGTTGGTGGATGCCGTGGTAGTAGCCGAAGGCTGCGGCGGTTAGCGCGAGCACAAGCAGCGTGGCGCCGACTGACTGACCGAACCGGGACGGCTTGGCAGGCGGCGAAGATGAATGCGGTGCGCGCTTTTTGGGAGGTGAGGTAGGTCCGGTCTTGCCGATTGCGGCGGCGAGGGCTTGGGTGAAGGCGCTGGCGTTTGGGAACGCTTGGTCTTCGGTGAGGGCGCGGCGCAGGACGGCGTTGCCCGCTTCGCTGAGGCGGGCGATCGGCGCGAAGGTGGTGCCGATGTGGGCGCCGAGGAGTTCGCAGGCGAGACTCGCCAAGGCGGGGACGGCGGTGGGGGTGCCAGCTCGGTTGCCGCTTCTGGCGGGAACGAAAGTCATCATCGACTGCATCCCGCCAGCCACGGCTGCGGCGCCGTCACTTAGCGCAAGCACCTCGGCCTTCACGGCGTGTGGCGGCCATCCTTCGAATGGCGCGGCGAGCACGGTGGGACGCTCGTTTTTGGAGAGCCCGCGCGGGAAATGAAGATGCACCTGCTGTTTCGAGAGGGGCACTCCGTGGATGCCGTGCCGGCTCGCGTGATCGGCGGCGGCGGCGAGCGGAGTGAGGAGTCGGACGACTTCGAAGGGCAGCAGCGCGCCGCGTTCTTTGAGAAGGTCGAGCAGGGAGAAGCCGTTGATCCATTCGGTCGCGAAGGCGAGGCTTGGGGGCGTGCTGCTGAAGGCGAGGACGTTGGCGAGGTGCGGGTGCGGGTGGCCGCGCGCGGCGGTGAGTTGCGCTTCGAGCCCGCGGCGGGTGGCGGGGACGGAGAGGAGCGCGGGATCAATGACGTGGTAGGCCACCAGTGCGCCGCTGCTTTCCCGATCTGTCGCGCGGAAGATGCGGCCGAGCGCGTCACGCCCGAGGCGTTCGGAAATCTGAAAGCGCGTGGCGAACGGGCTGGCCGAAGCAGGGGCGCGTGGCGGAGCGGCGACGGTCGGCGTGTCGGTCGCCGGGCCGGCGGAGTCGATGGCGTGCAGGCATTCATCCAGTTCCTGACGCAGCGCGAGGGCGGCGCGCGGGCGCGCCTCCCGATCTTTCGCCAGCAAGCGCCGGAGCAGCGCGATCACCGCTGCCGGGTGGCCGGCGAGCCGTTCCCATGGTGGTTCGACGGCGAGCGCCTGGCTCATCACGCGGGCGAGCGAGCCCGCGAATGGCGGCCGGCCTTCCAACATGAACCAAAGGCAGACGCCGAGGGAATAAATGTCCGAGCGGATGTCGAGATCGTGCTCTTCAAGCTGCTCGGGGCTGGCGAAATGCGCGGTGCCGACAAAGCCGCCCACTCCGCGCGAGGCGAGCGACTGCTGTCCATCCGCGAGGCTTTTCGCGAGGCCGAAGTCGATCACCTTCACGACCGTGCCTTCGTCCGGCCGCGTCGTGAGGATGAGATTTGACGGCTTGAGATCGCGGTGCAGCAAGTGGTGCTGCTCGGCCTGCATGAGCGCCTTGCAGACCTGCCGCGCAATGCCGAGCGCTTCGCCGGCGGCGAACGGACCGCGCGCGGCGAGCGCCTGCTCGAGCGTCGGGCCGTCGCAGAATTCCATCGCGTAGAAATGCGTGTCGTCGTCGCTGCGCCCGAGGCGGAAGACCGTGGCGATGTTCGGGTGATGCAGCTTCGCCGCGGCGCGGGCTTCGCGGATGAAACGCTCGCGCGCCTCCTCGCTGCCGAGCACGCCGGGTCCGATCACTTTCAGCGCGACGTGGCAGTGGAGATCGGTGTCGAGCGCCTTGTAGGTGACGCCCATCGCCCCGCGCCCGAGCTCGAAGATCGAGCCGTCCTCGCGCCGCAGCAGCTCGTAGTTTTGAAAGCGGATGCTCTCGCTCATGCCGCCGGGATTGGTACTGCGCGCGGCGACGCATGGCGAGCGCGGTGCAAGAGGGAGCGCGGATTGCCAATCCGTCGCCGCTCAGCGCGGTGCGGCTGGTTCGCTGGCGAAGAAGCGTTCGATCGCAGCAACGATCGACTCGACGATCCGGGCGTGGGTTGCGGGGTCACGCAGCCGCGCTTCCTCTTCACGGTTGGCGATGACTCCGCACTCGAGCAGCGCAGCCGGCATGGGTGCCGTCTTTAGGACGATGAGGTCGTTGTAGCGGTAAACGCCGCGGTCATTGTCGATGATCGCGCGGTTCTCGCCCCGCACCGGCTCCGCATGGTGCGGCGAAAACTCGAAACCAGCTTTGGCCATCTCAGCGCCGAGCAGCTTGCCGAAAACAAGGCTGCGCGCGGGCTGCCTGTTTTTGTCCGAGACGAATACTCCGTAGCCATGAAAGTCATCGGAGAAGCGCTGCGGCTTTCCTTCGAACTCCCAAGCCGAGAAGTATTTGTCCTGCGCTGAATCGTGGTGGATGGCAAGGAAGAGTTCGGCGCCATTTTTCGCGGCGAGCGCCGTGCGCATCGGCAGCGAAATAGGGATGCCCTCCGGATTGATGATGAAGGGCGCGATTTGCGGGTGATCTCTGAGCCGCGCGGACAGAGCTTCGACTATGTCTTTATTGAAAAGGAACTCACCGCGTCCGCGCGCGCTGTAGGCGCCTTGCTGCGCGGCCGTGTGCCCGATGTCCAAGGCGACGACGCGCCGTCCATCCCTCCGCACGGCTGGCCGGTAAGGTGCCGGGGTGGCCACGGGTTTTGGCGCTGGAGAAACGGATGGTGCCGGTTGGATCCCGACGCGCTTGATTCGGGGTGATGGCGTGGTTGGGATTGCCTTGGAGGCGGCACTCAGCTCCTTGAGCGGGTCGGCGGCCGTAAGGGTGGCGACGCTCGCGAGGGCGAGGGCGAAGAGGGCGGCGGGTGTTTTCAAAAGTTCTTTTTTCGACCGGTGACTTCCTGGCGGCAACGAACGATGAACAGGCGTCCGTCGATGCTACGCACAGTGATGCTCTCGTGGGCGATGCCGCTCGATCGTTTACCTTTCTGTGGATTACGCGCGACGAAGTTATAGTGATAGGCGGCGGTCTTCGTGTTGGGATCGGAGGTGCCGCTGACACGGATGACACTGAGATCGGCGATGTCCATGAGCGGCCATTGGCGGCGGAAGCTCTCGAGGCTGCGGCGCAACTGCGCATTGGAAAGACGGCCTTCGTCGTAGTAATCGACCGGCGAGCTGTAGCAGCCGACGAGACCCACGAGATCGCCCGTCTCGATCGCGAGCAATTCGCGGCGGACCAGGTCGAGCACAAGTTCGTCACCGAAGCCGCCCGGATCCTGAGGCGACGACGCGAACTGTAATGGCTCCGCCTTGGGAGCGGGACTGAAAATCATTGCGTTCTTTTGCGCCACCAAATGGACCGTGCCGGGATGGCTCGTCTGGTCGCCGGTCACTTCGACCATCAGCTCCACCGGTTCGTAACCGGGAAGGTTCACCCTGAGCCGGCGGAGACCGGCAGCCACCGCATCGAGCACCAGTGGGCTGGTGCCGTTTTCCCGCCCGTCAAGGTGGACGGTCGCTCCGGAGGGGATGGTGTTAACGAGAATGCGCCCGCTCGCGAGCTCCGGTTTCGACGCAGGCGCCGAGGCCGACTGTGCAGCCGCGGCTGCGTTGGCTTTCTCCGCCGCGGCACTTTCCCTCGCGGCTTGTTCCTCCTTTTGCCGCTCCGCTGCCGCGAGTGCGAGACGCTCCTGCGCCGCGAGTTCGGTCGCGGCTTGCTCGGCGGCCTTTGCGCGACGCTCGCGTTCACGGTCACGGGGCAGATGGATGCCGTGGTAGTAGCCGAAGCCGAGGCTGCTGAGGAGAAGCGCTACCCCCGCCGCGATGGCCAACGGGCGGATGCGCGAGGGTTCCCGACTCTCGGCAGGCTTCGCTGGAGCAGCGGCGCGTGGATTGGCCGGAGAAGACTTGCCGATTGCGCCGCTGAGCGCCGCCACGAAAGCCGCGGCGCTCGAGAACGCGCCTTCCTCGGCGCAGGCCCGGCGCAGGACCACATTGGCGGATTCGGAAAGTCGTGGAATGGGCGTGAATGCGGCGCCGCCGACGGCGTGGCTACCGAGGATTTCGCAGGCGAGGCCGGCCAGCGCCACGACGTTCGAGCGGGCGGTGGCGCCGGAGCGGCCGGCGGCCGGCCCCATCGTCATCATCGAATTCATGCCCGAGCCTTCCGCGCAGCCCGTGTCGCCCGGAGAAACAGGATTCACTTTGAAGAGACAGGCCGGCCACTCGCTCAGTCGCGCACGGAGCGCTTCCTCGCGGCGCTCGGCTGAGAGCCCTTCTGGGAAGTGCAACCACACGTGATCCTTCTCGAGACACACCCCAGAGAGGCCATGCATCCTGGCGTGATCGGCGGCCTCCGCGAGCGGGGCGAGGAGCAGGAGCAACTCCTGCGGCGAGAGCGAGCCGCGCTGTTTGAGGAGTTCGAACAGCGAAAAGCCTTCGATCCATTCGGTGACAAAAGCCATGCGCGGACCGACCGCACCGGACGCCAGCACATTGACGAAACTCTCGTGCGGATGTGCCATCGCGGCGGCAAACTGCGCCTCAAAGTCCCGCCGCGTCATGGGTACGGCGGTGAGCGTGGAATCGATCCAGTGGTAAGCGACGGTGCCGCCTTCTTGGAGGTCGGTGGCGCGAAAGACGCGACCGAAGGCATCCGCTTCGGACTTCTCGGAAAGCCGAAAGCGCGTGACCAGCGGATTGGGTGGAGCGGCGGGCACGGTGCGCGGCTCGGATTTGGGCACCGGGGCATCCAACGCGCGCAGGCAGTGCTCCGTTTCCGTGCGCAACGCGGCCGCTGAAACGGGGCGCTGGTCGCGGTCTTTGGCGAGCATCCGGCGCAGGAGCGCGAGCACGGGCGCGGGTTGACCAGCGAGCTTCTCCCAAGGCGGCTCGGTAAAAAGCGTCTGGCTCATCAGCCGCGCCAGCGAGCCGGCGAACGGCGGTTGCCCGGTGAGCATGAACCAGAGGCAAACCCCGAGCGAATAGAGGTCCGAGCGGATGTCCAGATCCTGATCTTCGAGCTGCTCGGGGCTGGCAAATGACGCAGTGCCGATGAAGCCCACCGTGCCGAGAGTCGCGAGCGCCTCCTTGCCGCCGGCGAAGCTTTTCGCGAGGCCGAAATCGATGACCTTCACCACCGTGCCATCGTCACTCGAGGCGGTGAGGATCAGGTTCGAAGGCTTCAGGTCGCGATGCAAGAGCTGGTGCGACTCGGCGAGCGTAAGCGCCTTACTCACCTGCCAGACGATGCGCACCGCCTCCTGCGCGGGTAGCGGCCCGCGCTCGCCCAATGCTTGGTGCAGGGTCGGTCCTTCGCAGAATTCCATCGCGTAGAAGTAGGTCTCATCCGAGGTCCGCCCGAGCCGATATACCGTCGCGATGTTCGGATGGCGCAGGCGCGCGGCGGCACGTGCCTCGCGCAGAAAGCGTTCGTGGGCCTCCGTGTCGTCGAGCATTCCGGGACTGATTACCTTCAGCGCCACTTCGCAGTGCAGATCGGTATCCCACGCCTTGTAGGTGACGCCCATGCCACCGCGCCCGAGTTCGAAAACCGAGCCGTCTTCACGCCGCAACAGCTCGTAATTCTCGAACCGTTCGGGCGCCCTCATGCCGACGAGCTTTAGCCCGCGCGCTCTTTGAAGGCGAGCGCCATCAGAGAGACGAAATATGAAAGGACGGTCCACGCCAACAGGCGGCCTAGGGCAGAGTTTGCAGGCCGGGCACTTTGGAATGTGGCACCCGTCTTCAGCGGCTCGAAATACTTGAGATTGCGGTAGGCCACGAGATGCTCCTGCACATACTGCGGGGTGATTTTCTCCCGCCAAAAAACACTGACATCCATGATCGTCTGGGACGCGTGGCTGGGGGCAAATTGGTAGACGGCTTTCTTCTTTCCCTCAGGGGTAAAAGGATTAAGCACAAAGCCGGAGAGAACGATCTGCGGCAAAAGGATGAGCGGCACGATCATCACCGCCTGCGTTGGGGTCCGCACCAGACAGGAGATCGCCAGCCCAATGCCCACCGCGCACAAGCCGGTCGCCACGAGGCTGGCAAGCTGCCACTCCGCGGAGCCCGAGATCGTCGCAGCGCCAAACTGCACACAGACGTAGAGCAGAACCGCCTGGATGAGCGTCCCCGCTCCCCAGAAGACGAGCTTGCTGAGCAGGTAAGCGTTGCGCCCTACGCCGACGATGCGTTCCCGGCGATAGATCGGGAGTTCTTTGACGATCTCCTGCGCGGCGTTACTGCATCCGAACCAGAACGTCGCGAGGTAAGCGAGGAAGAGCTTGAACGAAACGGTGTCAGCCATGGCGGCGAGAAGCGCGCCAATGAGGACCGGCTGACCAAGGAGAAAAATGAGGTTCTTGGGCTCCGCTCGCAACGCTGCCCATCGTCGAGCGAGCAGGATGCGGAAGAAGGGCGGCTGGGAACGCTGTCCGGGAGCTGCCACAACGTGGCCCGGCGCTTCCGACCGGATCAACTTTGGCGTGTAAGCCTGCTCCCATTCCTCCGGCGGCCGCTCTTCGATGCGGTCATAAAGCGCGGCAAATTTCTCGATGGCGAAGTGGGCGCGTGCTTCGTCCGGCGAGCCGGAAAAGGCGAGCCGACCACCGGTCAAGATGATGAGCTGATCGAAGAGATAGACATTCTCCATCACGTGCGTGGTGCAGACCACGGTGCAACCGACATTGGCGAGCTCGCGGAGCATTTCCATGAGCTTGAACTCCGTCGCCGGATCGAGGCCCGACGACGGTTCGTCGAGAAACAGAATCGCCGGACGAGACAAAACCTCCGCAGCGATGCTGACGCGCTTTCGCTGCCCTCCCGAAAGCCGGTGAATGGGTACGCCGGCGCGTTCGCTGAGACCGAGCTGATCGATCGTCTGCCGCACGAGCCGCTGCCGCTCCGCCTCCGGGACATCTCCCGGCAGCCGAAGCTTCGACGCAAAATCAACCGCCTGAAGAACGGTCAGCTCCCGATGCACGATGTCATCCTGCGGCACGTAACCGCAAGCCGACGAACTGCCACGCAGGAAAGCCGCTAGCGATCTGCCGCCAATCCGCACTTCTCCGCCGGACAGAAGACGAATGCCGCTAAGACCGTCCAGCAAGGTCGATTTGCCTGCGCCGCTGGTCCCGAGAATGCCGGCGAATTTGGACGCCTCCACGCGCAAGGTGATGCCACGGAGAATCTCGCGCTCGCCGGAACGCTTGGTGACGTTCTCGGCGAGCAATTCGACGCCGGCTCTGTCAGCGACTTGCTCCAGCGTCCGGCCATCAAACCGGAAGCAGTGATCCCCCAGCCGCAATACATCGCCGATCACTAAATCATGCACGGCACGGAGTCGGCCGTTGATGAAAGTGCCTCCGCGGCTTCCGAGATCACGCACCTGCCATCCCGCGGGTGAGCGTTCAATGACCGCGTGGCGTCGGGATACGCCAGTGTCAGGAAGCTGAACGTCCGACTCGCGGGATCGGCCTAAAACAAGCCCGTCCCGCAAGGTCATGACGGTGTGGGTTGTGTTGCGAGAAAGCACGGCCTCTTCACAAACAGTTCGTAAGTAAAACTCGGCTTGTTGCCAACCGGGCTCTTTCCCGCCGAAGCCAGGGCGCTTCGGAACTCACTCGTTCGGGGATCTATTAGGGTCTGCGGCAATGCACCACCAGATCGTCGAGATTGAAGACGCGACGCTCGCCGGTTTTGGTTTCGCGAAAGACGATCTCGTACCAGCCTTGCATCCGCTCCGGGCGATAGACGGCGTCGCCGATGCGCAGCGGCCGGTTTTCGAGGATCCGATGGATGACGCGTTCGTAAGCGGACCGGGCGAGCGGCCGGCCCGAGCGGCGGTTCCAGTCAATCACGCGACCGACGTCGTCATAACGAGGTGGACGTTCAGGAAAATCGAGCAGCGAACGAGCGCGTTCGTCGAACACGGCAAAGACATGCTCGAAAGCATCCGCATCAGAGACGGCGCGAATGTCCTCCGTGAAAAGGCCGGCAATCCTTTGCGCCATGGTGCGGAGGCTGAGTTCCTCGCCATCACGGGTGCGCCATGATGCTTCGTTGGGATCCGACGCGAAGGGATTGCGAGGAAAGCAGTCGAAGCGGGCGAGCCAGCCTTTGCGCGAGGTATGTTTCCGCGGGCGAAAGCCCTCGATCACCGGGATTCCCCGCGCCGCCAGCTCGTCGAGGCTGTGCGACGGCCAGCGCAAGACACCGAGGATGATTCCCACCGACGCGGAGACGGCGGCAACCATCAGGTCCGGGTCGGGAGTGAAGTCGAGTGTGACTTCGAGTCGATCGCCGCGTGGCCGGACGCCGATCCCGGTGCTGAGCCGATTCGCGGCGAGCAGCATGATGGGAACTGGCAGGATGTAGGTCAGCAGGAGCGCAACGCGTTTCACGCCGGCTTCATCCAGGCCACGGTCCGGCGGGACGGAGATGTTGTAGTGTGCGCTGAAGCCCTGGAGCCGAAGCGCGGAGTCGTGGCGCGCTTCCCACGCATCGAGTTCGCCGCGCAGAAAGGCGATCTGATCCCAGAGCGAGCGCGTGGCCCGAACGCAGCAGCCGGATTCAATCTCGATGATCGGCGTGGCGACTTCGAGCACGCCGGTATCGAAGTAAATCGCGCCGCCCGATGGCAAATGCCGCGACCGTCCACTGCGCGGGAGCGTCGGCTGCCGCACGACCGCCTGTGGATTGCGAAAGATGTGCTCGGGCTTCCGTTGCTCATCGCGCACGAAGAGCGAAAACTCTGCCTCGAGTCCGATGCACGTTCGGCGCGGCTCGGACCGTTGACTGCGCTTCGCGTTTTTGTGCGCAATGCTCATGACACTAGGCGGCGTCCTCCGCCTGGTGAGGGACATAAGTCACGTAGCCGATGTCGAGGTGGACGTGATCGTCCGTTTCGTGTTCGCCGTGGCCATACGGTTTGGCGAATATCTCTGGTGCCACTCCCTCGGCCATCCGCCCGTATTTTTCGATCGAAGCGGGATCATCCAGGAACGTGTCGCCGACCCGATAGACGTTCGCCGCGGTCGCCCAGAGATGGGGGCTGGCGACTTGGGAAAGCGCATGCGCGGGCGAGCGATATCCGCCATTCGCGCTGACAAAAACCGGCGCATCCGCTTTTTGGCGAAACGCTTCCAGGTAGCGGCTGAGTATGGAAATCGCGCAAGGCACGTAGTGCGGAAAGGTTTCCAGGAGCAGCGCAGCTTCGCGGCAATCAACAGAGATCAGCTCCGAGAGCCGGAAGTGCGGACTGAGGAAAGTGCGTTTCGCCTGATCCCAGGAATCGATCTCGTAGAAAAACCGCGGCAACACGCGTGCGCGGCCTCGGGCATCATGGACTGTGTCGCCGGGGCGGAGTAGAGCGCGCCGCTCCTCGTCGAGCTTCACGCCATCGACTACTTTGAGTGCGAGCTCATTCATCGCGTTTGACGGTGCCGGTGAGGTAATGGAACACGGCACTCGAAATGGAGGCGACCGCTTTCTGTCGATGCTCCTGGCCGGGGCCGCTCTCGGTGAGAATGACCACGATGTAAGGCTGGCGATCGGGCAGGTAAACGATGCCGGCGTCGTGACAGATCGTGGAGATCTCACCGGTTTTGTGTGCGACGCGTGCATTGTCGGGGAGCTTCGCGGGAATCATCCGATTGAACTCCTGTCCGAGGAGCACATCGATCATCTGCTGGCAGCTCTTCTCGCTCAAGAACTGGCGCTCGCAGAGCAGGCGGAACAGATTCAACAACCCGCCCGCACTGACTTCGTTGTTCAGCCCCTGGGCAAACGCGACTTCATCTTCGACGCCGCGCTCGACCCGGATACCGGCGAGGCGCGCCTCTTCGATCACGCCGCGGATGTAATCGCGACCGAGGTAATCGAAGAGCAGGTTCGTCGCGAGATTGCTGCTGCGGACGATCATCGCTTTCACCAACTCGCTGATCGGCACCGCATGGCCGCGTTGCTTGTAAATATCGGCGTCGCCGTCGCGCTGCGAGCTGACGCGAAAGGTGCTGCCATCGACAATGCTGCGGAAACGGTTCCGGACGTGCAGCCGGCTTTCGAGCTTCAGCTTCCCCTCATCGACTGCGCGGAAGACGGCCAGCATGAAAGGCACCTTGATCGTGCTGGCAGCGTGAAAGGCGCGCTCCGCGTGAAACGAGAAGTGGACGGTCGTTTCGTAATCATAAAACGAAACCGCCACCGACGTGAGGTTCGTGCGGCTGGCGATTTCCTGGATGCGCAGAATGAGGCGGGAACTCGGCATGAGAGGCGGATGCGCGGTCAACCGGGGTTCCGATCGGGCGCCTGGTCGCCGGTTCTCCCGCTCGCAACCGAGGTGGGTGCAGCCGTCGTGCAAGCTTCGGGGAGGTGGATCATTCGGCGCGTGCCTGTGGTTCGCAGAAGCGCAGGCGCGCGGCTGCGTCCGCGTGGCAGGGAATGCGTGTTCTCTCCGACCGATTTTGATCTGATCGTGTCATGCATTCCCCCTTCCTGGTTTGCCTGCTCCTGCTCGGAAGCGGGACAAGACATCGACTCCTTTGTGGTGCTCACCGATCTGGCGCCCACGTTTCTGGAAGCCGCGGGTCAGCCGGTCCTGCCGGAGATGACCGGCCGCAGCCGGCTTCCGCTGCTGGCCGGCGCGCCTCCGCGAGATCGCGATCACGTCTTTCTTGAGCGTGAGCGATATGCGCAGATGCCATGCGTAAAACGCAAGAGGCGATCACGGGCCTCGCCCTCGGCAAACGTCCTGCAGAGGAACTCTACGCCTTGCGCAGCGACCCGCCTGAACTCACAAACGTCGCCGATCGTCCGGAGCACGCTGAGGCCAAACAGGCGCTCCGCGCGCGCCTGGACAAGTGGATGACGCACACCGCCGATCCCCGCGCCATGAATGACGACGATCGTCGGGATGCGTTTCCGTATTACGGCAACGCGGGACGGGATCTGCAGAAGTAGCTTCCGTCCGGCTGCGCTCGGGAAAACCCGACCTGCTTAAACATGCTGCGGGTCAGGCAAGACCAGGCCGCCCTTTGGGGACGCGAGTATCACCGCGCTCGAGAGCACTGGAGCGCGGAATCTTGCCCGTGCCATCTGGATCAGGGCTAAGACGAAGACGAACCAGACCGGCTGCGCGAACGCACTCCAAAACGGCGTTTCCGGTCCTAGCGGACGTGCAAAGAACCAGGGAAAGCGACCGTCTGACGTGGAGTGGTAGAAGACTGCCAGGAAGAGGAGCGACGTTCCGGTGAGTGCGACGTAGAAACGCGTGGAAAGCAGCAGGATAAACGGCGCAAACCAAACCATGTACTGAGGAGCGGCGCCCGGAGCGAAAACGAAAAACACGATCCATGCGGCGCCGATCGCCGCTGGCAGGTGGGTCGCCGCCATATTTCGCCACTTCCACGCCAGGGTAATCAGGCTGCCTATCACCATCACTTTCAGGATTTGAGCGACCATCAGTTGCTCCGTCGTGAGTTGTCGGAAGTCGATCCGCTGAACCGCTGCCCACCCACTGATCCGGAGCAGGAAGGGGAAGCCCCACACACCCCAGAAGCTGCCATAACCGAAAACGTTGTGCAGATACTCTCGTGGGCAAGCGAGCAACGGTGCGATGGAACCGGCGAGCAGCAAGGCCGCGGCTGGCAGCGCGAAGTGGAACACGCGTCCCTGGCTCAGCCAGAAAAAGCCCAGGAGTGGGGCGAACATGATCGGGACGATTTTGACATTGCACGCGAGACCGAACAGCAAGCCGCACCAAACGGGTCTGCGTTGGACCGCGGCGATGCCAGAGAAGAAAAGCAGCGCGATCATCACGGGATCCACATTGCCGTGAAAACCGGAAACGATGAGCGAGACCGGGCTGGCGGCAAACAGCACGAGCGCCCACCAGGGAGGTTGTTTGCTGAAGCATGCTCGGTAGCGCAACAGACCGAGGACGACTGCGACGTCGGCGATGGTTCCCACGAGACGCAGCAAGAACGCAAAGTGCATGTAGTCGCCGCCCGCTGCGCGAAAGAGCACCAGCGCGAAGGTGCCCGTCAGCGGGGTGTGGTTGAACAACTCATCCAGCGGATAAACCGCGCAGACTCCGACTTGCGCGATGGCGCGCGCGAAGTTGTAGAACAGCACCGCGTCCAAGCTTCCGGCGCTCATCGCTGCCCACGCCAGCTTCAGAGCGGTGACGCAAAACAGGACGATGAAAACCAGGCGAGCTTCGGGTCCTTGATTCCAACGATCGCTGGCGGGTTCTGAGATTCCGAGAGTATGGGTGGACGGCGGCATGCGAGGGCGGTTCTAAGACGAGGTGCGCAGGACGATGCACGAATCGCGCCGCGCCTCGGTCTCGCTGACGCGCGGCTACTTCAGTGCTTCGATCAGTGCCTGCGCAAACTGCGGGCCGGTGCCGGCTTCCTCGTGTTTGAAATAGACGAAGGTCTCCTTCCATCCCGGCTGGGAGCGGATCGCCTGGGCCCATCTGGTGAAGTCTTCGGGCCCGTAAAGCACCTCGCGCAACCGCAGGTATCCGTAGTCCGCGGTCGCGACGACGGGAGTCGCAAGTTCGTCGCTGTGCGCGATGCACAGCGCGACGTTCGCCGCCCGCAAGGCGGCAAAGACTTCCTCATCAAACCATGAGTCGTGTCGAAACTCGAACGCAGCCCGGAAGCCGGACGGCAGGTCGCGCAGGAAGGACTCCAGCACAACGACGTCCTTTTTAAAGCTGGGTGGCAGTTGAAACAGCACCGGCCCGAGCTTCTCGCCGAGCGCTCCCGCCGTGTCACAGAAATACCGTAGCGTGTCCTCGCAGTTTTGCAGCCTGGCGAAGTGCGTGATGCGTTGCGGGGCTTTGAGGCTGAAGCGAAAACCGGGCGGAGTCTGTGCAGCCCATTTCTCGAGCGTCGCGGTCTTGGGCATCTGCCGAAACGTGTAGTTGCTCTCGGTCGTCGAGAATCGCTCCGAGTAGTAGGCGAGCATCTTCGCCGCCGGCATGATCTCCGGATAGAACGTCCCTTTCCACTCGGGATACTGAAATCCGGACGTGCCGATGTAGATCACGCGCGGAGTGACGACTCGCGGATCGCGACCTTACGGCGTGCGTTTGCCGCGAAGTTTTCCCACCGCCCAGACGGCAAGCATGATCAGCCCCACGACCCAGAGCAGATGCAGTGCAGCGCCCGTCACGGCGAGCGCCACGCGTAGCACGATCCAGGCGATAAGCAGCAGAACGGCGATCCAGATGATGGGATTCATGGCAAAAGGATCGCGGCCGGTGAGCTCCGCGGCGGTCTGGTTCACGATCGTTCGAAGCGCGGATCTGCGCATACAGCCTCGAGCTGGAGACGGCGCGAAGAAACGATATGAGTTCCGAACAATCGCGGCGTCATTTCTTTCGGCGGGCAGGAACAGCTGGTGCAGTCTGGATGGCAGCGCGCGCGCTGCTGCCCGCGGGCGAGGCACAGGCAGATACAAGCGCGGCTTCCTTTGGCGACAACGATCCGTCTGAAAACCTCGCGGCCAAAGGCGAGATCCCGCGACGCAAGTTTGGCAAAACCGGGGAGATCGTTTCTGCCATCGGACTTGGCGGGCACACCTTCGCCGAAGCCAGGACGGAGGAAGAGTCGATCCGGATCGTGCACGAAGCGGTCGATGCGGGAATGACCTTCATGGATAACGCGTGGGAATATCACGAAGGCAGAAGCGAGATCCTGATGGGGAAGGCGCTGAAGGGCCGCAGGGACAAGGTTTTCCTCATGTCGAAACTCTGTTCGCACGGACGCGACAAGGCGTTCTCGATGGCTCAACTCGAGGAGTCGCTGCGCCGGTTGCAGACCGATCATCTCGATCTGTGGCAGATCCACGAAGTCGTGTATGAGAACGATCCCGAGCGGCACTTCGCGAAGGGCGGGGCGGTCGAGGCACTCGCCGAAGCGAAGAAGCAGGGCAAGGTGCGTTTCGTGGGTTTCACTGGCCACAAGTCGCCCGACATTCACAAAAAGATGCTGGCCTACGGCTTCCCCTTTGATGCCGTGCAGATGCCGCTCTGCGGCTTCGATGCGCACTTCCGCAGCTTCGAGCGCGAGGTGCTTCCACTGCTCGCCAAAGCCGGCATCGCGCCGATCGGAATGAAGAGCCTCAACGGCAATGCGGAGGCCGTGAAGCAAGGGATCATCACTCCGGAAGAGGCGATCCGCTACGCGATGAGCCTGCCGGTCGCGGTGACCGTGAGCGGCATCGATTCGCTGGATATCCTGCGCAAGAACATCGAGATCGCCCGCCGTTTCACGCCGATGTCGAAGGAGGAGAAAGCCGCGCTCCGCGCAAAGTGCGCCGCGTATGCAGGTGACGGGCGCTTCGAGCTCTACAAAACTTCGATGCAATTCGAAGGCCCGCCCGGCCGGGAGCAGCATGGCTTTCCGCCTCCGAAGAAGGTGGCTGGCTGAAACGCGTCGGTTGCCCTCCTTACGAGTGATTTCCGCTCGTTAGGTTGCGGGGCTGGGGCCTTTCTGGCGTGATCGCCGGTCCATGCAGATCGCGGTTCTCAATCCAGGAGGAAACGACCCGGAGCAAAACTTCCCGGATCGGGCTGGCGCGCCCGATGATCGAGCGCATCCGCCAGTGAATTACCACGGCTTTGCCGCCTGCACCGCGGGGACCTTTCACCGGAAGGACCAAACCGTCCCGACCGATTGCAAAGCGGTGCTGCTGCTCCTGCGCTACAATCTGAAGGCCTGTCGCCAGGCGCTGATCGAGTTGCGACGTGCGGGCAAGACGGTGGCGATTTCGTTCAAGGAATCCGGTGCCTTCCAGATCGCAGCATTGCTCGCGAAGCCGGCGAATCTCGCGCTCTTCCACGAGATCTGTGCGCGCGCCGATGCGGCGATCGCCACCACGCCGGACACGCTTCCGTTCTACCGCGCCGGCGGAGTGCGCTACGTCGAATTCATCCCGACGCCGTATCCGGTGGACGATGAGCGCTGGAACTTCGCGGTGCCGTTTGAGGAGCGGCGCGGCATCTTCATCGGTACGCGTGAGTTCGACATCCCCTCGCGCAACCACCTCGCTGCGCTCCTTTCCATCAAGCAACTCGCGGAACCGATGCAGGAGCCCGTCACGGTGTTCAACGTCGATGGATGGAGTGGCCGTCGCATGCTGAACCGCCTGCGCTATCCCGAAGGGCTGCTCAACGTCGTCGAAGGTCCGATTTCGTATCCGCGGTTCTTGCGGCTGCTCGCAAAGCACAAGCTCGTGTTCCAACTCGACGCCAGTGCCGTGCCCGGCCAGGTCGCGGGTGATGCGCTGCTCTGCCGCGTGCCATGCATCGGCGGCAACGGCACCACGGAGCGGCTCGCCTTTCCCGACCTCTGCGGCCATGGACGCGGAACCGAGCAGCTCTTCGATCTCGCCGCGCGTCTGCTCGAGCACCCGCACGATTCCGCCGCGGTAATGGAAGGCGCGCTCAGTCTCGCTCGCGAACGGCTCAGCTTCGGTTCCGTCGCTGGCGAGTTGGAGAAGTTCTTCGGCCGGCTTGCACGATGATGTTGCCCGGCTCTGGATTGATCTCGTCGCTGGCCGCCGGTGCGCTCCGGGTGTGGCTGATCGTGGGCATTTTGCTGCGAGTCACACGGCTGCGGGATGGCTGGGATTGGCTCGCGC
>JAQGOK010000145.1 GCA_028293645.1 Chthoniobacter sp. | reverse complement strand
GCCGCTGAGGGGCTTTCCGCCGGTCAGGCGCGCAATCGCGCGCGGCGAGACATACATCACTGAGTAATGCTCCTTATCCTTCGGGATGTTGACATGGGTTACCTCACCATCCAGCAGCTTCTTCTCGACGAGGATGGTGTATTTGAAAGTGAGGTCGTCGATAATGTCGGGCGTCGTTGCAAAATCGACCTCGACTTCGAGCCAGTCTTCCGGTTTCGAACGCTTCGTCGGGCCGCTGGTGAGGTTGAACTCAGGTGTCTTCACGACCGCGGGCGCAACCTTTCCGAGCTTCACCGAACCCGGCCCGACAAGAGATTGGGCGGATGCGAAAATGCTCAGCGCGAACAGTGCGCAAACGGAAAGAGACAGGCTTTTCATAATGGGGGATTCATTGGCTCTTTCGTTTGAGACAGAGCGTGGGTTCTTCTCGAACATTCTTTTCAACATGGGAAGGAAAAAAGCTCCAATCGCCCGCGAAACCTCACGCAATGCGGGTTCGGAAGTAATCAATGGTCTGCCGAATGCCTTGATCGAAGTCCACGCGCGGCTCCCAGCCGAGCACGGTTCGGGCACGCGTGATATCCGGCTGGCGCACTTTCGGATCGTCCACCGGCAGCGGCCGATACTCGATTTCGGAACTCGCTTCAGTGATGCGGATGATCTCTTCGGCGAACTGCTTGATGGTCATCTCGCGCGGGTTGCCGATGTTCACCGGTTCGTGGAAGTCGGACTGTGAGAGCTTGAAGATGCCGTCGATCAAGTCGGAGCAATAGCAAAAGGAACGCGTTTGCGAGCCGTCGCCGAAGATCGTCAGCGGCTCGGCACTCAGCGCCTGGCCGATGAATGCCGGCACGACGCGACCGTCGCGCAACCGCATCCGTGGGCCGTAGGTATTAAAGATGCGCACGATGTGAGTGTTCACGTGGTGATACCGGTAATAGGCCATCGTGATCGCTTCCGCGAAACGTTTGGCTTCGTCATAAACGCCGCGCGGACCGATCGGGTTCACGTTTCCCCAGTAATCCTCCCGCTGAGGATGAACTAGTGGATCGCCGTAACACTCACTCGTCGAGGCGAGTAAAAAGCCGGCGCCCTTTGCCTTCGCGAGGCCGAGCGCGTTATGGGTGCCGAGCGAGCCCACCTTGAGCGTCGGAATCGGGTGCTCCAGGTAGTCGATCGGTGACGCGGGCGAAGCGAAGTGGAAGATGTAATCCACGTCGTCCGGCAGAAAGATGTAGTTCGAGACGTCGTGCTTGATGAAGCGGTAGTTCTCGTTCCCCGCGAGATGCTCGATATTCGCCGTGCTGCCGGTGATGAAATTGTCGATCGCGATCACGCGATGACCTTCCTTGAGCAAGCGGTCAGTGAGGTGCGAGCCCAGGAATCCCGCGCCGCCGGTTACCACTGAAATCGGCTGCGATGCGGAGCGTGTGAACATGGGGCGCGTTTTCTATCGGCGCCACGGAACGACCGCAATCAGGAAAGCCCCTGCGCCTCGTCGGAACGGGCGGCCTTACTCCGCGACCGCAGGCAATTCCATCAATTCGACCCCCGGATTCTGCTCAGCAAAGTAACGTTGCGTCCAGCCGTTCGGGAAAAGCACGCCGGGGATTCCGCCACTGTCGAAAGCAACCCGGCAACCCGTCGGGAGCTTCAATGCCTTCACGTCCGTGCCCGGCAGAATCCAGCGAAATGCTTCCCACGCCGCGGTTTCCAGCTGCGACTCGGCGCCGTATTCGCTCTGCAGGCGATACTGCACGACCTCGAACTGCAGCGGACCGACTGCGGCGAGCAACGGGATCTTTTGCTGGCTGTCCCGCAACTCAAACACCTGCACGACACCTTCCTGCAGCAACTGCTCCACGCCTTGCCGGAACTGCTTAAACTTCGACGGGTTCGGGTTGTGCAGGAAAGCAAAACACTCGGGCGGAAAGCGTGGGATTTCCTGATAAGCGATCGTCGTGTCTTCGGTCAAAGTGTCGCCAATCCCGAACTCCGAGTGACCGACCAAACCGATCACGTCGCCGGCATACGCCTCATCCACGGTTTCGCGCTCCTGGGCGAAGAGCTTGTGAGCGCTGGAAAGCCGCACCCGTTTGCCGGTCCGCCCATGCGTCACCGTCATGTCGCGGAGAAATTTTCCCGAACAGATCCGCAGGAAGGCGATGCGATCCCGATGCCGCGGATCCATGTTCGCCTGGATCTTGAAGACGAAACCTGAAAACGCCGGATCTTCGGGGGCAATTTCGCGGCTCACGCCTCCACTCTCGAGCGGCACGGCGCGATGAGGCTGCGGCGGCAAGGAGCGCTCCAGAAAGGCGTCGAGCATGAGCTGCACGCCGAAGTTGTTCATGGCTGAGCCGAAAAAGACCGGGGTTTGCTCCCCAATCCGGACCTTCTCCGGATCGTAATCGACGCCTGCGATCTCCAGCATCTCGAGTTCCTCGTGTGCTCGTGCGAAATCGTCCGGCTCCAGCCGCTCTTTCACGAACGGCTCTTCCAACGAGCCGACCTTGACCGGCGCCCGATACGCTCCGCCCTGCGTCCGTTCAAAGAGATGCACCTCGCCGGCCTGCCGGTCGAACACGCCACGAAAGCTGACGCCGCTGCCGAGGGGCCAGTTGACCGCAAACGCGCCAATCCCCAACACGCGCTCCAATTCGTCCATCAACTCGAGCGGTTCGCGCGTTGGCCGATCGCACTTGTTCATGAAGGTGAAGATCGGCACGCCACGCCGGCGACAGACTTCGAAGAGTTTCCGCGTCTGCGTTTCAATCCCCTTGCCCGCATCGATCACCATGACCACGGCGTCCACGGCCGTCAGCACGCGATACGTGTCCTCGGAGAAATCCTTGTGGCCCGGCGTGTCGAGGAGGTTGATCCGATATCCGCGATAGTCGAACTGCAGCACTGTCGAGCTGACCGAGATCCCGCGCTTGCGCTCCAATTCCATCCAGTCCGAAGTCGCGGCCCGCGCGTTCTTCCGCGCGGTGACCGAGCCCGCGAGCTGCACGGCACCGCCGTAAAGCAGGAGCTTCTCCGTCAGCGTGGTCTTGCCGGCGTCTGGATGGGAGATGATGGCGAAAGTGCGCCGGCGTCGGATTTCGTCAATCATGGGAAAAGGGCGGCCACTCTTCCGCACTTCCCTTTCGGGAGCAAGCAGCTCGGCGCAAACGGCATCCCACCTGCTATCTCAACCTGCCGTTCCGTATCCTTTCGCCTCATGCCCGTTCTTCGCATCAAGCTTCCCCACTCCGGCGAAATCACGCACCAGCTTTCCGAATCCCGCATTTCGATCGGTCGTCGCCCGGACAACACCATTCAGATCCTCGACCGCAGCGTATCCGCTTACCACGCCGAGCTGATCTCCGTGGACGGGCATTACCGGCTGCGCGACCTGCAATCGACCAACCTTTCATTTGTGGATGGCGAGCCAGTCTCCGAGTTTCAGCTGAACCGCGCGTGCCAGCTGACGTTCGGCACCGTCCAATGCGAGTTCGATGCGGCAAACGCAGCGACCGAAGATCCCGGCAGGCTGACCAACGCCCAATTGGAAAAAGATGTCGCGTTTCTGCGGGTTGAGAACATGGACCTGCTCGACAAGATCGATGCGCTTCAGCGGCGCATCGATATTCTGAGCAGCGCCCGCCTCGTCACCGGGCGCTCTGACCAAACCCTGAGCGCGGGTGCCGCAGATAGCTTCAGAGCCGTCAGTGCGGAACGCGACGATCTCCGCCATCAAAGCACCGGTCTCAAGCTCGAGCTCGAGCAACTCCGCCAGGAATTGACTCTGACGATCCGGGAACGCGACGCCGCCCGGCAGGTGGCCGAACTGCTGCAGGCCGAAAGAGCGGCGGTCGCCCGCGAGTTGAACGACGCCCTGCAGAAAAAGGGCACGCAACGAATCGATGCTCCCGTCGCAACGCCGGCGATTCCGCTCGTGGACGACGCAGCTTCCACCCAGAAGCTCCTGACCCTCGCGCCGCCCGGCCTTGAAAAAGCGCCGCCGTTGCTGCGCAAGCTCCGCGAGCACATCGACGAACTCGCGAGCACCTCTGCCCTTTCGGCCTGCCAGGCCGCCTCCGAAACCGCTTCCGAACTGACGCGCGAGACCGCCACGCTTGGCGACCACTCCTTCGCGACGATCAGCCGTTCGCTCAGTGATTCCTTGCAGGATTTGCTCGCGAATCCGGAGACTCTTCGGCCGGCGACGATCCGCACTTTCAGCGCCGCGCTCGATCTACTCGGCAAGCTGCTCGAGCCAGCCGTGTTCGCACGCGGAAAGTCACCAAGCCCGACGCATGTGCTTGCGATCGATGACGATGCCGATCTTCTCGCGACGGTGGACGCTTCGCTGCAACTCGCTCAGATCCAGATGCACGCGTGCGGCAGTGGCGAGGAGGGCCTCACCGCAGCCGAGACCCGGAAATTCGATCTGGTGCTCGTCGATGTCACGCTGCCGGGGATGGACGGAACGATGTTCTGCTCCCGCATTCGCACGCGTCCCAACTACCGCAAGACGCCGGTCATTTTTCTCACCGTTAGCGACACTCTGGACAAGCGTGCGGCCACGAGCTTGAGCGGCGGGAGCGACTTTATCGGCAAGCCTTTCAACATCTTTGACCTGGCCTTGAAGGCGCAGACCTGGACGGTGAAGCATCAGCTCGGGCTGATCGAAGCGTCCTAAGGGCGGCACCGGAGGAATTCCCTTGGCGCGCGGGAGCAATTCCGCTACGAGGCCGGTCGCTCTCCCCGAGCTGTACGTCCGCGCCATCGATCATTCTATTCCCTGCATGCACCCTTCGATTTACCTCTCCCTGATCGTTGCCCTGGCCTGCACTGGCTGTTCTGTTTTTCAAAAATCCCAGACCTGGCAGAAGGTGATCGACACCCGGACGGAGCGGACGGCGGGCGGAGGCGAAGCCTACAACGATCAACTGCATCAGACCCTCGCGTCCGAGAACGTTGAGCACAAGGTCATCACCTACCAGTACCGCTACAAGACGAGGCTCCGCGAAGATGCGGTGGGTACCGGCACGGCCGTGATCTATCGCGACTCGACCAACCCCTCGAATCCTTGGTGGATCATGGACGAACATCTCGCCGCCCCGGTTTGGCTGCCCAACGAAGATGTCGATCGGCAGGTCAAATTCTATCTCCGGCGCGACGCGCAGGTGCTCGCGCAGCAGGATTACCCCGCAGGGGACCGCAGCAAGGAAGCCACCGAACAGCCAGCGATGGCCGCGCCTTCAGCTATGCAGAGTTCGACTTTGATGGCCAGATCCAAGGCTCCGAAAGCGGAAAATCGCGCGCGTTCCGAGCAGATGATTGCCAAGCGTGCGCCGGCCCGGGACGCTGCACCGCGCCTGATTGCCCGCGCACCAGCGATGGTCGCGCCGCCGCCTCTGGAGCTCGAGGCAATCAATCGGACCGAATCCGCCGAGTCGCGGCCGTTGTTGAGCCGCGTCTCCCCAGCAGTTCGCCCCGCGCGCTTCCCTTCTGACGTGACGAACGCGGACAAGCCCCGCGTGGCTCCGAGCGAGCTGGAACGCCGCGCGGATGCCGCGTTCCGCACCCGTCATGGGACCGGCTTCGATCCAGCGAGCAGCGTGGATCGCGAGAAAATGGATTCGCTTCGGCAGGCGTTGCTCAGCCGCGTGCAGTCCCTCGAAGCTCGCGAACTCTAGCCACTGGGCGGAGTTCCCGCCGCGCGGGACTTTGGCGGCATCGCTTGCCGCATGGGAGGGGGCCGTGCATCTTCCGCGCCGATGCAGACGATCGTCATTGGCCACCGGAATCCCGACATGGATTCCATCTGCTCCGCGGTGGGGTACGCGGAGCTGAAGCGCCTTTCCGGCCAGACGGACGTCATCGCCGCGCGGGCCGGCAACACCAACGAGCGCATCGATTTCGTGCTCGAACAGTTCGGGGTCGAGTCGCCTGTCTTGATCAACGATCTCTCGCCGCGAGTGAGCGACGTGATGCAGCCGAAAGTAATCTCCGTGCGTGGCGACTCCCCAGTTTACGACGCGCTTCAGCTCATCGACAAAAAGCGTCTGCGCGGGCTCCCGGTGGTCGATGAAAACAACCGCTGCCTCGGGCTGCTGAGCGCGTTCAAAGTCAGCCATCACCTTTTCCCGCCGCGGGAAGAAGCCAGTGCTGCGCGGATCGTCTTTGCTTCCCTCGCCGACATCGTCACGACATTCGGCGGCTCGCTGGTGACCGGCTCGCTCTCCGGTCAGCCCGAAGAGCAATTGCTGATGGTCGGCGCCATGGCGCAGGGGTCATTCGGACCGCGGCTGCAGCACTATCGGGATCGAAAGATCATCCTCTTCGTTGGTGATCGCCCACACATCCAGCGACTCGCAATCGAGGCCCGCGTCCACGCCATTGTCGTGACCGGCGAACTGCCGATCGATGAGGAAATCCGCGCCGCTGCCCGCGCAGCCGGCGTCACGATGATTGCCTCCCCGCATGACACGGCGACCAGCGTTCTCCTATCGCGCGGCGCCGTGCGCGTCGGGCGCATGATCGAAACGGATTTTCCCAGTTTCAATCCGGACACGCTTTTGGAAGAAGCCCGCCAGCTCGCTTCGCAGAGTGCAGCTTTCGTGTTCCCGGTCCTCGCCGAAGATGGCGTGCTCGTCGGCATTCTCTCGAAATCAGACTTCCTGCGAGAGATCCCGCGGCAGTTGATTTTGGTCGATCACAACGAACTCGCGCAGGCAGTACGAGGAGCCGAGAAGGTGCCGATCATCGAGGTCCTCGATCACCATCGGCTGGGTGGCTTCGCGAGCGATACGCCGATCCTTTTTTGGAATAACCCGGTCGGCTCCACGAGCACGATCGTCGCGCTTTGTTATCAGCAACTCGGCATTCCCATTCCGCCTCAGATCGCCGGCTTGCTCATGGGCGGCTTGATCGCCGACACGCTGAACCTGACTTCCCCGACTGCCACCCCGGTCGATTGTGACGTTCTCAACCGCCTCGCCAAGATCGCCGACGTCAATCCGGACGAACTCGCCGCGCGGATCTTCAGCGTCGGTTCGCCTTTGCGCACGATGACGCCCGAGCAGGCGATCAGCGCCGACTGCAAACCGTATCAGCAGGACGGCAAACGCTTCACGGTGGCGCAAATCGAAGAGCTGACTTTTGCGCATTTTCCGGAGAAGCGGGACGCCTTGTTGCGCGCCCTCGCGGAACAGCGGCGTCAGGACGGGCTGCTCTTCGCCGCACTGCTCGTCACGGACATCAACGACCAGACCTCGCTCCTCCTGATCCAAGGCGAGGACCGTTTCCTGGCCACCGTGGATTACCCGCAACGCGAGCCGAACATCTGGGAACTGGCCGGCGTCGTCTCGCGCAAAAAGCAACTGCTCCCGTATTTGCTGCAGTGCGTGGAAAAGATGCCGGCATCAGCCCGCTAGCGCCGCGACCGCCGCGCTCCACGCTGGCGCTTCCGCGAAGTCCGCACGGGCGACCAGCAATTCGTGCGGACCGTACTGCGACTTGTAAGCCGTGGAAGGACAGCCAGCGATTCGGTAGCCAAGGTACAAATGCGAACGGCCT
The DNA here is from genome assembly GCA_028293645.1 of Chthoniobacter sp. Classification (GTDB taxonomy): domain Bacteria; phylum Verrucomicrobiota; class Verrucomicrobiia; order Chthoniobacterales; family Chthoniobacteraceae; genus Chthoniobacter. Next base: position 13,604 of record JAQGOK010000145.1, on the reverse strand, counting down.
CGCTGACGCGCCCACGCCATCTCGAAGAGCACACTGGCGACCCCGATCGAAAGATGCGCCACGTCGGGATGATAGAAGAAGTAGATCGAGCTGACCGCGTTCGGCGTTTCATCGACGAAGCCGAGCGCGACAAGCCGGTCCCCTTCGAAATAGTCCAGCTCCCAAGCGCCCTCGTGTTCCGTGCAAAAGGTGCGCGCATATTCCTCCAACCCTATCGGCGAAGCCGGCCAGCCGCGGTCCGCCTCACGCTTCGCATGCCACGCGGCATAGAGCGCGAGCCGCTCTTCGTCCGCCTGCGGCACCCGCGCTTCCACCCGTAAGTGCTGACATTTCCGCCACGCGCGCCGCTGACTTTTGCTCGGGCGGAACGTCGCCAGCGGGATGCGCAGCGACACGCATTCGGCGCAGCCTGCACAAACCGGTCGAAAATACTGCGGGCCGAAGCGACGCCACCCGCGCTCCAGCAGCACCTCGTGCTCCTCCGGCGAAACCTGTGTCATCACGCGGTACTCCGTCGTCGCGCTCCGGCCGGGCAGATAATTGCACGGCTCTTCCTGAGCGGGGAGATGCAGGTGAACCAGTGCCATTGAGCCGCAACTTAGCGCAGCGAGAACACCGTTGCCTCGCTGATCATTCCTGTCCGATCGATCGCCCGCATCGCGACCGCATCCGCTGCGGGAAGCTGCCCGGAAAGCTGGGTGCCCGGCACCAGTCGCGCCGTCCAGGTGTCGCCGACGCGCGCCTGCGCCAGCCACCAAGCCGGCTGCGCATTGCCCGAAACGCTCCAGGAAAGTCGGGTGCCGTCGCGCACGATGATTGGCTTTCCAGGAGTCGCGCCGCCGAGCCAGGACGAAGGCGGAACCAGCGCAAATTCACGGTTCGAATTCTGGATCAGAAGATCACCGATCCCGGCTTTGTTTCGCATCAGCGCCTTCATGTTCCAATGCACATGCCCGCGTGAACTCGCGAGCCCTCGCGTCAGCGCAATCTGATTTACGATCTCCTGCGGCGGGCGCGCGGGGCCAATCCGTTCCGTCGCAATGCCCGCCCAAACGTGGCGGCTCTTCACGTTTTGCGCTGACCACCATTTCAGCAGCACGGGGAAACTTTGCTTCGCCGGCTGAATGCTCCAGTAGAGCTGCGGCGTGAAATAATCGCACCACCCTTCCTGCAGCCACTTGCGCGAATCCGCGTAGATTTCGCCGTACGAGTCGAGTCCCGGCCCGATCGACTCGGGCACGCGCGGCCGCCAGACGCCGAACGGACTGATGCCGAATTTCACCCAGCGTTTCGTCGCTTTGACCCGCTCATAAATCTGCTGCACGAGCTGGTTGATATTGTCGCGGCGCCAATCGTCCCGCTCCAAACGCCCGCCCTTTTCACGATAGCGACCGTAGCTCGCGTCGTCCGGAAAGCTCTGCTTACTCGGCAGCGGATACGGATAGAAGTAGTCGTCGATATGCACGCCATCGACGTCATACCGGCGGACGACATCGATGATCACATCGAGTGAATACTGGCGCGCCGCGGGTTCGCCGGGATCGAGCCAGAGTTGTTTGCCGAAGGTGCGGACCCATTCCGGATGCGTGCGCGTCACGTGTCCGCTGGAGGTGGACGCGTTGAGCGTCGTCAGCGCGCGGAATGGATTGAACCACGCGTGCAGTTCCAGGCCGCGGGCGTGCGCTTCGGTGCAGGCAAACTCGAGCGGATCGTAGCGCGGCTCCGGCGCTTTGCCCATCGTACCGGTGAGATAGGGCGACCAAGGCTCAATCCGCGAATCGTAGAGCGCGTCGCAAGCGGGCCGCACTTGCAGGACGATCGCGTTCAGTTTCAACGCCACGGCGCGGTCGAAGATCGCCCGCAGCTCGGCCTTCTGGTCGTTCACCGGCAGTCCCGAGCGCGACGGCCAATCGATATTGCCAACCGTCGCGACCCACGCTCCGCGGAATTCGCGCATCGGCTCGGGCGGAGCATCCGCTGCACGGCTCGTGGCGCAGAGCAGTGCAAGACAGACCAGCAACAAGGCGAGCAATCGGTTCTCCGGCATCATTCCATTTGCCATAGCGGGCCAGCGACCGAATTTCCACCCCGCATGTCCGCCGCCCCCGCTGAAAACTCCCGCGTGTTTGCGTGGTTTCATCAGCGTTATGGCAAGCCCACGCCTGCCCAAAGCGCCGCGTGGCCATTGCTCGCACGCGGCGCAAACGTCCTGATTGCCTCCCCGACCGGCACCGGCAAAACCTTCGCGGCGTTCCTTTCCGTGCTCGATGCACTCGTGCGCGAAGCCGATGCGGGGGAACTCCGCGAGGTGATTCATTGCGTCTATGTTTCGCCGCTGCGAGCGCTCAGCTACGACCTGGAAAAGAACCTCGGCGAGCCGTTGCGCGAGCTGTTCGGCGAGAAGTCGCCGGTGCGCGTCCAGCTCCGGAGCGGCGACACGACGTCGGGGCAACGCGCGCGGCAATTCACGAAGCCGCCACACATTCTACTGACCACGCCGGAAAGCCTCTGCGTGCTGCTGAGTCAGGAAAAATGGCTGCCGCTGCTCAGCCACGTGCGCTGGCTGATCGTCGATGAAATCCATGCGCTCGCCGACAGCAAGCGCGGCTCGCACCTGTCGCTCAGCGTCGAACGGCTGGCGGCTTTGTCGAACGGGGCCGCCATGCAGCGGATCGGCCTCTCCGCGACCGTCGCGCCGCTGCCCGAAGTCGCGCGGTTCCTCGCGGGAACGCAGGGCCAGTGCGAGATCCTGGACGTTTCCACTACGAAGAAGATCGAGCTCCGGGTCCACACGCCGTTGCGCAAGAACCCGTATCCGGAAGCCGGTTACACCGGTCAGCGGATGATCAAGGAACTGGGCGATCTCATCGCGAAACACCGCACCACGCTGATCTTTTCCAACGTTCGATCCGGCGCGGAAGCGACGACGTTTTGGTTGCGCGAGAGCTTCCCGGATCTCGCGGAGCAAATCGAATGTCATCACGCCTCGCTCGAGCGCGATGTCCGGCGCGATGTGGAAGATCGGCTCAAGCGCGGCGAACTCCGCGCGGTGGTTTGTTCGACGAGCCTCGAGCTCGGGATCGACATCGGTTCGGTCGATCTTGTGGTGATGCTTTCGACGCCAAAAGGCGTGAGCAAAGCCCTGCAGCGCGCTGGCCGCGCCGGGCACAACATTCACACGGTCAGCCGCGGCGTGCTCATGGCGACGAACGTGAGCGATCTGGTCGAAGCGTGCGCAACGGTGTTGCTCGCGCGCAGCCGGCATCTTGACGAAGTGCAGATTCCCAGCGCCGCGCTCGACGTGCTGGCGCAGCATATCGTGAGCATGGGTTGCACGGCGACGTGGGAGCGCGGCGAAGCGCTGGAACTCGTGCGTCGCGCGTATCCGTTTCGTGATCTGCAGGAATCCGAGTTCGACGATGTGCTCGAGTATCTGGCGGGCGGCGGCAAATCGTTGCGTCAGCAATACACCGAAGTCTTCGGGAAAATCGAATGGGACGGCGAAGCTTTCCGCACTCGGGAAGGCCGTGTGCGCCGCGAGTTTCTGCAGAACATCGGCGTGATCCCGAACGTCGGCTCGGTCCGCGTCCGGGCCCGCACTCGCGTGCTCGGCAGCGTGGAGGAAATGTTCATCCGCCAGATCCGCATCGGGGACGTGTTCATGATGTCCGGCCGGCCCGTGCGGCTGGACAAGGTGAACCAGATGGACGCGTGGGTCACTCCCGCGCCGGGTGCTTTGCCCACCGTTCCGCGTTGGAACGCGAACAAGATGCCGCTGAGCAATCGGGTTTGTCAGGAGATCGTCGCCTTCCGGAGCGAGCTCCGCGGACAGATCGAAGGCTGCGTCGGTGGCGTCGAAGCGTGCGCGGAGCAATTCCTCGGCTGGATCGCCGAGCGGCTCGATTGCGCGCGGGCGAACGCGGAGATCATCTGGAAAATGCACGCGGCGCAGCATCATCTCTCCGAGATCCCGACTGCGGATTTTTTGCTCGTGGAGGAGTTCCTTGAATATCCGCAGGAGCCGCTCCCGGCTTACGGCGAAGGCAATGCGCGGAGCGGCGGCAAGCGAGTTTACAAACTCAAGCGGCCTCCGACGGCGGTCGCGCGCCACTACTTCTTTCACTCGCTCATCGGACGCGCCGCCAACGACGCCCTGTCGCGCGTGCTCACGTTCCGCTTAAGCAAGCTGCGCGGGGGGAACGCCATCGCGACGCCGCACGATTACGGCTTCGTGCTGACGGTCGAAACGCGCCAGCATTTCACCGAGGAGGAACTCCCGGCATTGCTGCGCCCGGAAGGCTTCGAGAGCGATCTGCACGCCTCGCTGCAGCAATCGGAAATGCTGAAGTATCACTTCCGCAATGCGGCCCAGACCGGGTTGATGGTTTACCGCAACTTCTTCGATCAAAAGAAGCCGGTGCGGAAGCTCGCATGGTCTTCGGAGGTCATCTTCAACGTACTGCAGCAATACGAACCCGAGCACGTGCTGCTGCGGGAAGCCCGACGCGATTCGCTGCGCGTCTTCCTCGATGCGGATGCGGCACTTGCATTCGTCCACGCGCAAACCAGCAGACCGTTGCGGCTGCGAACCGTCGATCGCGTGCCGCCGCTCTCGTTCGCGATGTACGCGACCAAGATCAAAGAAGCGCTGCTCGTCGAAGATCCGTATGAAACCATGGAGCGGCTCTACCACCATTGGTGGAGCCAGATTGAAGAGAATGCACCGGTCCCGGCTGGAGCTTGAGCCGGGCGTGTGGCTGGACGCGCGGCGCGCCGTCTGGCTCGAGGAGTCCCGCGTTCTCGCCATCGCCGATTTGCATCTCGGCTACGCCTGGGCGCACCGGCAGGACGGCAATCTCCTGCCCGTCAGCGCGCGTGAAGACACCGTCGAGCGACTCAGCGCGTTGGTGGAAAATTACGCGCCTCGCGAAGTGGCGCTGCTTGGCGACATCGTGCATCGCGCCGTGCTCGTGCCGGCGTTGCAGGACGAACTCTGCCGACTGTTTTCGTCGTTCGAGAAACTCGCGACGCTGCGCCTCATCCTCGGAAACCATGACGGTGGACTCGCATCACTGCTCCGTGAATGCGGGCTGAACGTGACACTCCTTCGCGAATTGCGCGCTGGACCGCACCTGTTGCTGCACGGCGACTTGCAGCAACCCGATGCCGCGAATGCACTGATCAATGAAGCGCAGGAACGCGGCGGGCGGATCCTGATCGGTCACGAACATCCCGCGATCAGTCTTGGCGATGGCGTGGCGTCGCGGGTGCGCTGCCCGTGCTTCGTCGTCGGTCCGCAGGTGCTCGTGCTCCCAGCGTTTTCGCCATGGGCCGCCGGGACCGAGATCCGCGCTCGCTCGGGTCTCTCGGCATTCTCGCGCGAAGCGGCCTTCGACCGCGTGGTCGCCATTCTCGCCGGGAAACTACTCCCGCTGCCATTTCCGCGTTGACCTCGCGCGCCTCAACGACTGTAGGGGAACCCGTTGGGTTCCACGGTTTCGGGTTGGGGAAGCTGGCAGCTTCCCCTACAGGTCCCGGGGACAGAGGCGCTGGCGCGTCTGTCCCGTCATATCGATAATCCTGGCCCGGCTCACGCGGCGCCGTCCGCAATCTCGCAGACGAAGACCTTCGCCGTTTCGCCCGTTGCGCGCGCAAACTGCGCCTGGAGCTCCGTCGCGATGCTCGCGGCGTCCGCAGCATGAGCCAGCGTCACGGTCGCGCCGCCGAAGCCACCACCCGTCAGCCGCGAGCCGAGTGCCCCGGGAAGAGTGCGGGCGATTCCGACGAGGCGATCGAGTTCAGGCGTGCTGTTCTCGAAGTTGGTGCGCGAGCTTTCGTGCGAGGCGTTCATCAGCGACCCGAAGGTGGCCGCATCGCCCGCCGCGAGCGCGTCCGCAGCGCGCCACACGCGGTCATTTTCGCCGATGATGTGTGCGGCGCGGCGTCGGAGCAGCGGTTCGAGGCGATCTCCCACCTTGCCAAACTCCACGGCGGAAACATCGCGCAAACCAGGGACGCCAAGTGCCTCGGCCGCGGCGAAGCATTCCCTCCGGCGCGCGTTGTATTCGCCATGCACCAGCGCGTGCTTTTTGCCCGGATCGGCGATCAGCAGCGCGAGACCTGGCGGGAACGGAATGGTCCGAACCTCGAGGCTGCGGCAGTCGAGATACACCACGTGGTCTGCTTTGCCGAAGACCGACGTCGCCTGATCCAGCAAGCCGGAGCGGACGCCCACAAACTCATTTTCTGCGCGCTGGCAAAGCTGCGCGAGTGCCAGCGGGTCGAGCGTCCAGCCATGCAGCTTCAGGAGAAAAAGCGCCGTCGCTACTTCGAACGCAGCGGAACTCGAAAGTCCCGCGCCAGGCGGCAGCTCCCCTCTCACTGCGGCTTCAAACCCTCGCACCGGAAAACCTGCATCGATCAGCTCGCGAACGACCCCGAGTCCATAGTTCGCCCACCTTTCTTCAACCTGCGGCTGCAACTCCCGCAACGAGACTTCGAGCCGTCGCTGGAGTGATTCAGACGTGAGAACGATCCGATCGTCATCCCTCGCGGAACCCGCAACCGTCAGCCCGCGATCGATCGCGGCCGCGAGAACCACGCCGCCATTGTAGTCGGTGTGGTTCCCGAGCAATTCCACCCGGCCGGGAGCATAGGCGGAAGCCACATTCATGAGTCAGGTGTAGCAAAAAGCCGCGGAGGCATTCCACCTCCGCGGCTCAAGATCCGATCTGAAGGCGACCTGCCTACTGGGTGGTGCCCCCGCCCGCACCGCTCCCGGCGCCGCCGGTTGTGGTGCCGCCGCCACCTCCGCTGGTCCCGGTTCCGCCAGTCCCACCGGCTCCGGCTCCGCCACCAGCGGCTGGGGTGCTGGCTGCAGGCGTGCTCGCATCAGAGCCACTGCCGCCGCTCGTGCTGCTTTGGTTGTCACATGCCGACAGGCAGAGAGCAAACGCGGCCAAAGCCGGGATTAAGAGTAGTTTCATAGTTTGTTTGGGTTTGGGTTTATCGCCGCGGCTTCAAATAAGGTCACCGCGACTCCCGAGCATTCGCCTGACAAGCCGGCACCAAACGTAGGGTGCTGCTCTGCCGACGGTCTCAGGCGACCCCGAGTGGGACGCCTCTGCCATCCCGATATGATGGGCCCGCGCCGGCCGCGCGGAGCGCTCGCCTTCAGTCCGGGACCGATAGTGCACACTTATTTATTTGCCAATGCGGACACCGCCTTTTAATCCAAGCCGCTCATCTCGCTCGGTGCGCGCGTCCGCAGCCCAGCAGACATCTCCGGCGCAAGTTCCACGTTCTCACATGCCACTTACCGAAATCGTTTACGTTCACGCCCGCCAGGTCATCGACTCACGCGGCAATCCTACCGTCGAAGCCGAGATCACCTTGTCCGGTGGCGGGGTCGGCAGCGCGATCGTGCCAAGCGGTGCCAGCACCGGCGAGCATGAGGCTTGGGAATTGCGCGACGACGTGAAGGATCGCTACCTCGGCAAGGGCGTGACCAAGGCGGTCGCTCACGTCAACAAGAGCATCGCCAAAGCGATCGAGGGCTTCGATGCGCTCGACCAGATCGGCGTGGACAAGACGATGATCGCTCTGGATGCGACGCCCAATAAGTCGAAGCTCGGCGCGAACGCCATCCTCGCCGTTTCACTCGCCACCGCCAAAGCTGCGGCAAATCAGCTTGGCGTTCCGCTTTTCAAATACCTCGGCGGACCCAATGCGAAGGTCCTCCCCGTTCCGATGATGAACATCGTGAACGGCGGGGCGCACTCAGATGCTCCGGTCGATTTTCAGGAGTTCATGATCATGCCCAAGGGCGTGGACACTTTCAGCGAAGCTTTGCGTGCTGGGTGCGAGATCTTCCACGCCCTCAAAAGTGTGCTGAAAGGCCGCGGCCTTTCGACCGCCGTAGGCGATGAAGGCGGGTTCGCGCCAAACTTCACCTCCGCAGATGACGCGCTCGAATCGATCGCCGCGGCGGTCAAAAAAGCCGGATACAAGTTCGGCAAGGAGATCTTCATCGCGCTGGATGTCGCTTCGTCTGAATTCTACGACAAGGCGACCAACCAATACGTCTTCAAGAAATCCGACGGATCCAGGCGCACCGCGGAGGAGCTGGTTTCGTTTTACGTGGATCTCGCGAAGAAGTTCCCGATCGTCTCCATCGAAGACGGCTGCGCGGAGAACGATTGGGCGGGATGGAAGAAACTGACCGAGGCGATGGGAACAACGACGCAGCTCGTCGGCGACGACCTTTTTGTCACCAATGTCGATTTCCTTCAGAAGGGCATCGACCAGGGCGTGGCGAACTCCATCCTCGTGAAGGTGAACCAGATTGGTTCACTCACGGAAACACTCGATGCGATCGAGCTGGCCAAGGAAAACCGCTACACTGCGGTCATCAGCCACCGCTCCGGGGAAAGCGAAGACGTGACCATCGCCGACATCGCGGTCGCTACGAATGCTGGCCAGATCAAGACCGGATCGTTGAGCCGCACCGATCGTGTCGCGAAGTATAACCAGCTCCTGCGCATCGAGGAGGAACTTGGTGACAACGCCGTCTACGGCGGTAAGATGCGCGAGTGAGCGCGGCCCGCAGCGATTTCCGATCTGCACCCTATAGCGGGGGGATTTGGCATTCCCTGAACCGCTTTCTCTTCACGCTAATCGTGCTCACCGTTCTGACGACGATCGGTTATCGGATGATGCCGGAACTTGGAAAACGGAAGGAACAGCTCGCGCGGCTCGAAGAACTCAAGGCGAAGGTGGAGAAGATGAAGCAGGATCTGGTGCGCAACGAGCGCGAGGAAAACGCGCTCAAGCACGACCAGGAATACATCGGACTGATCGCCCGCGATCGCCTTGACCTGATGAAGGAAGGCGAGACCATCTACCGCCTGGAAGGTCAGAAGCCTGGGACGCGCTAGCCTTTGGGCCGCTAAGTCGCTCGCAGGAACCGAAGGCAGTGGGGTGTGTCGTGCTAGTGCTTGCGGCGCTCTTCTTCTTCCGCTCGGACATGCGCCTCATTTCGTTGTCTCGCGGCGTCTGCTTCGTCTCCGTGGTCCCGATCACGCTCCACCTGCTTTGGGGCTGATGGCACGCTCTGATCGGTGATGAATTCCTCCTGCGGGGCATCCATGGTGGCTTTAGTCACAGGACGTTCGTCGGAATCTTCGTCGCTCATTTCAGGATTAATCGCGCGGCGCGGTTCGCGTGATTGGGTCGAGGGCTCCAGGCTCAACGTGCATCGTCACTGATCGAGAGCATCGGCTGTGCATCGATTCTGACCGGAGAAGAGTTGGGCCTTTTCGCGGAACCGATTCGGTCATAGAGTTCCTCAGCCATTCGTCGGCCACGCTGGACCTCAGTATCCAGATTCCCCGCACGCCACCATCAGTCCTCGATACTCTCGCCGGTCTTCCGAGAACCCGGCCGGACCAAACCAAACCAGAACCAAATGAAATCCATTCAGACCACCAAGTCCCTCCTCGCCGGCGCAGCGCTCGCAGGCATCATTTCCGGCGGCTTGCTGAGCTCCGCGACCGCGGTGAGCAGCGGCGGCGCGATTCAGTTCGGCAACACCGAAGCAGGCATCAATGCCGGCGTGCTCGCCGACGACAAAAACAAGTGCGAGACGCACGATTGCGGCGGCAAGAACTCGTGCAAAGGAAAGGGCGGTTGCAAGAGCGGCGACAAAGGCTGCCAGGGCAAGAACACCTGCAAAGCCAAAGGGGGCTGCGCCGTGAAGGACGGCAAGCCGGTGCACAAAGTCGATAAGAAATAGGCCGCGTGTTCCTTGGGCTCCGGTCGTTCGCGGCCGGAGCCCTTTCCTCTCAATGCAGATGACTCAGGCCGGGCACGCCGCAGCAACCCGATCGACTTTCCGACGCATCGTTCGGGCGGCTTGTTGGACGCTCGCAGTATGTTCCGTCGCAATTGGGGCTTCCCTCTTGCTTGGCCGTGTGATGCGCAAGAGTCATGCACGGCACGCCCAAGGAGACGTGGCAGTTGCGGTATTTGGCGATGTAGCAACGCTTGATTCCTTCTTGGGGGCGCCCGAGGTCACTGCTGAACGGCTCCATTACCGCAGGGAACCGTCGGGAAATCCATGGAAGCTGCGCAGTTACGACAAGAAGGCTTCGGTTACTCTTACTCCCGAGCAGGCGAGGACCGTTCAAACCTCCTCACCGCCGAATCCACTTACGGTTGGGGATTCGGCAAGATGTGTGCACCCAGTTACGGTGTTCTCCTGAACGCACGATCTAACCAGGAAACCGTACGAGTCGCTCTATGTTTCGAGTGCTACACAATCGGTGTTTATAACACCGCTCATGATGACGTGAGAGGCGTAAACAAGGAGAGCGACTTAGTGGCACCCGCGAGCGCAACGCTGGCCAACCTGGTCAAGGAACTCTTTCCCGAGAACCTGGCCATCCAAGGGCTAAAGTGACTCTCCGGGACCGCGATCTGATTCGTCAAAACTCCTGAAGCCACAGCCACGCCAAAAGTTTCGCCATGCCCGCATCCCGCTTCAACGCCTTCACCGATCACGGGATCGGCATTGGTCTGCGGGTGCCGCATTATCAGCACATCCTGGAGAAGAAGCCCGTCGTCGATTGGTTTGAGATCATCTCGGAAAACTACATGGTGGAAGGCGGGCGCCCGCTCCACGTGCTCGACCGGATTCTGGAGCAATACCGCGTGGTGCAGCATGGGGTCTCGATGTACTTCGGGAATGCCGAGCGGCCAAACCGCGATCACCTTCAGAAGCTGAAGGCGCTGACCAGGCGCACCGAGACGCCGTGGATCAGCGACCACTTATGTTGGGGAAGTGTGGATGGCCGGTTCACGCATGACTTACTCCCGATGCCTTACACTTGGGAGGCCGTGGAATGGACGGCGCGCAATATCCGCGAAGTGCAGGATCACCTCGAACGACCGGTCGCCGTCGAAAACGTGAGCAGCTATGCAGAGTTTCACGCCTCGGAAATGACTGAGTGGGAGTTCCTTTGCGAAGTAGTCGAACGTGCCGACTGCGGAATTCTGCTCGACGTAAATAATATCTACGTCTCGGCGAAGAATCATGGCTTCGATCCAGTCGTCTATGTCGATCACGTGCCGGTGGAGCGCGTCGCGCAGATCCACATCGCCGGACATACCAATTACGAGCGCTACATTCTCGATACGCACGATCATCCCGTGCTCGATCCAGTCTGGAACCTTTACGCGCACGCGACCGGACGCATTGGCCGGACGGCGACGCTTTTGGAATGGGACGATCGCATTCCTTCGTTCGACGAAGTGCATCGTGAGGCGCTCAAGGCGAACCGTTTCCTGCCCAATGGCAAAGCCCTTGCCGCTTAATTCTGAACAACCAAACCTCGCGGAGCTGCAGCGGCTCATCGCGAACTCGGTGATGCGCCCGCTCGCATCCGGCGATCGGTCGCACCGCGCAAACGCCGAGGTCGCGGCGCAGCTGATCAAACCAAACGATCGACTCGATTCATTCGAGCGGCTGCAACTCTACAACCAGCAATACTGGTGGCGCATCCTCGGAAGTTTTCGGGAGGATTTTCGCGGCCTGCGTGCGGTGCTCGGCGAGCGGAAGTTTGAGCGGCTCGCGGTGGCGTATCTCGAAGCGTGTGGCTCTTCCTCCTGGAGCCTGCGCGACTTGGGCCGCGGGCTGGAGGGTTTCCTCCGCGAGCACCCGGAGCTGATCGCCCCGCATGGCGCGCTCGCCATCGATGTGGTGCGTGTCGAATGGGCGCGGATCATCGCGTTTGATGGACCCGAGAAACCGCCGCTCGATGCCACAAAGCTGACCGGCGTTGCGCCGGAACATCTGCGGCTGGAGTTGCAGCCGCATCTCACGTTGCTGGAAGTCGCCCATCCCGTGGACAAGCTCCTTGGCCGGCTGCGGCTCGCGCACTCCGAAGCGAACACTGCGAGCAATGCCGTCGCGGCCAGCCAGAGTCGACGTGCCCCGCGGCTTGGCGCAAAGCTTTCACCGCGGCCGATTCACCTCGCCGTGCACCGCGTCGATTTCGCGGTCTATTACAAACGCCTCGATCCCGAAGCGTATCGGCTGCTCAGCGCGCTCCGTGCCGGTGCATCCCTGGCCGATGCATGCCAGACGGCTTTCGCTGACTCCAACGCTCCTTCGGAAACCGCGGCAGCAACAATTCAGCAATGGTTTGCCACCTGGATGCGCTTCGGCTGGCTGACTAATTAAGCCGGAAATATCGCGCATCATCCGCTCGCCAGCGCGACGCACTCCGGCTTCACTCTCCGCCCATGAAACACGTGTTCCCCGCCCTTCTTGGCCTGGCTTTACTTGCTCCGTTACTCCCCGCTCACGGCGAGGACTGGCCGCAATGGCGCGGGCCCCAGCGCAATGACATTTCCGCGGAGACGGGTCTGCTCAAGGAGTGGCCGCCGGAAGGACCGAAGCAACTCTGGGTCTTCAAAAACGCGGGCAACGGGTATTCGGGGCCGGCGATCGTCGGCGGGAAACTCTTCACGCTCGGCACACGCGACGGTGGTGAAGTCCTGCTCGCACTCGACGCCACGACTGGCCAGGAGCTCTGGGCAACGCCGCTCGGCAAGGTGCTCGAGAATAAATGGGGCGGTGGACCGCGTGGGACCCCGTCGGTCGATGGCGATCGCGTCTACGCGCTGAGCGGACCGGGCACTCTGGCATGTGTGCAGGTCGCGGACGGCAAGATCGTCTGGAGCCGGACCATGGAGGAACTCGGAGGCAAGGAGCCCAGCTGGGGCTACACGGAGAGTGTGCTGGTGGACGGCGAACAGGTCGTCTGCACGCCGGGCGGCTCGCAGGGCACAGTCGCGGCGCTGGACAAAAAAACCGGCAAGACGCTTTGGCAGTCCAAGGAGTGGACCAGTCCAGCGCAGTATTCCTCGATGGTTCCCGCGAAGATCAACGGCGAAGCGCAATACGTGCAGCTGGTGATGGATTCTTTCGCCGGCATCTCGCCCAAGGATGGGAAAGTGCTCTGGAATGTCCCGTTTCCGGGCCGCACCGCGGTAATCCCGACCCCGGTCGTGAAGGATAACTTCGTCTTCATCACCGCAGGCTACAAAGTGGGTTCCAAGCTTACCGAAATCAAAGCCGGCAACCAGCCGACCGAGATCTATCGGAACAACACAATGAGCAATCATCACGGCGGCGTGATCCTCGTCGGCGACCATCTCTACGGCCACAGCGACAGCAAGGAGATCGGCTGGCTCTGCATGGAATTTGCCACGGGCAAAGAGATCTGGAAAGAAGCAGGCAAGCTCGGGAAAGGCGCGATCGGATATGCCGACGGCATGCTCTATTGTGTGGACGAGAACAACGGCACCGTGGTCTTGATCGAAGCCTCCCCGAAAGGCTGGAGCGAAAAGGGACGCTTCAAGCTTGATCCGCAAACGGCGATCCGGAGTCGCGACGGCCGCGTCTGGACACACCCGGTGATCGCCAATGGCAAGCTTTACCTTCGAGATCAGGACCTGATTCATTGCTACGCAGTGAAGTAGGAGTCGAGGGCCGCAGGATACGACCAGCCGGTGGGTAGGAATTCCCACCGGCTGGTCGA
>JAQGOK010000058.1 GCA_028293645.1 Chthoniobacter sp. | reverse complement strand
CACAAGCAAAAGGTGCTCGGTCGCATCCGCGAGCTGCGCGGCGGCAAGCTCTACCAAGCCGAATTCGGCAGCCGCCTGCGCGGCGAAGGTCCGCTTGCGGAGCAAATCAAAGCGCTCTTTCTCCTCGCGAAGCGTAAAGCAGGACTCGGCGGAAACAGCGTCGGTATGAACCTCGCCGGCACCGGCCTTTCCGCGGCGCACTTCCGAGTCCCGAGCGACCAGCTCTCGCTCTTCGGCGACTGAAGCCGCCCCACGCCCGCTGTAGTCGCGCTCGCTCATCTCAACAACGGAGGCGCCCGGCCATCCGTAGCTTTCTTTTTCGGCATCAGAGCGTTACGGTCCGCGCCTTCTCTCTTGAGTTCTTCCTCGAAAACCACGTCCGCCTCCGCCGGTCGCACCCGCCGCCCGGCGCCCGCCGCAGCACCGAAGCGGGCTCCAATTTTCCGGGTCACTCTGCTGCTGCTGGCCCTGGCGATCGCCTCTCTTTTCGAGCCGCATTGTTTCCGCTTCGTCGCCAAACACGCAGTGCGTTTCGAAGCGTGGCGTCACGGGGTCTCGACGCAAATTCCAAGCGTCACCGGCAGCCTTTACGAACCGATCGTTCTGCAGAATTCCATCTGGATTTTCGAGAGCCCAAGCGGTCCGTTGACGCGCGTCGAGATCAAGGAAGCCCGGGCCGTGTTCAACTGGCGCGCGCTCCTTTCGCGCGGATCGACGCCTTGGTTTCGCGCATTGGAACTGGATGGCGTCACCGGCAAAATCCAGGTCCCGACGCAGTCGAGTTCCGGCGAAGGGAGGCCAATCTCCGACTCGACCCACCCGCGCAATCGCGGGCTCCCAGGCCCGGAGCGGATCGCAGCCCGCAATGTCGATTTCGTTTTTGAAAGCGACGGTTATTTCGTTCGCCTGCAAAACGCCGCCTTCAGCGCGAGCGAGGTTGAGCCCGGCACTTTGAACGCAGGTCAGGTGATCATCCGTCAGCCGTGGCTGAACCGGACTTTTCGCAACATCAGCGCCACGACGAAACTGGACGGAACCACCGCGGGGCTGGCGAATGTCACGCTTGAGCCGGGCGTGCAGATCCAGAGTCTGGTCGCCGAGTTCGACAAGCTCGCGCGCGGTGAGCTGAAGTTCGAAATGCAGATGGCGGGGTTCGGCGGCGGCATCCGCATCGAGACGCAGACGCTTGCGTCGGATGGCGACGTTTCATTTGAAGCCTTCGGCACTTTTTCCCAGGTCAATATCGGCCGGCTTGCCTCGTTTCTCGGCCTCTCGGAAGCCGCGGGCGGCACCATCAAAGACGGGAAATTCAGTTTCCGCGGGCCGCCCAAAGAATTCACGAAAGCAACCGTCGAGGTGCGTGTGGAGGCCACGAATTTTCAGTGGGAGTCCCGGCAGTGGGACTCGCTGGTCCTGGGAGCAAAGCTGCTCAACGGACGGGTGCAGATTCCGGTCCTCGCGCTGAGTCAGGGACACAACACACTGAACCTGAACGGCGACTTCGCGCTGCCGGCGCCGGACCAGCAGTGGTGGCAGAGTGAGTTCGCGCTGAACATCAACGCGCAGATCGAGAACCTTACGGAACTCTCCGCGTTGATGCTGCCGGAATTTAAATACGCGGCTGGGAAGGCGAAGATCGACGGCTCGGTCCGCGGGAAGGATCAATCCTTCGCGGGGCAGATCATCGTCAGCGGCTCGGATCTGCAATGGCGCAACGCCCCGGTCGAAGACCTGCACGCGACGCTGAAGCTCAACGGCAACGAGCTGCAGCTTTCGAATCTGTCGCTCTTCAACGACGGCGATTACGTCCGCGGCCGCGGCGTGGTCAACATTCTCGGCGACAAACAATATTGGGGCGAACTCCGCGGCTCCATCGCCGAACTCGGGAAGTATTCGGCGCTTCTGCAAAAGCCGATCATTCCGGAGCCACTCGCCGGCGGTGCGGTGATCGATTGGAGCGGCGAAGGCTCAGCGAAAGGCCACACCGGCAAATTCCTCGCGAAGCTCGGCAAGGTGCGTCCGCTCGGGCCAAGCGCAGCCTTGCTTCATCCAATCAACGCGGACCTCGAAGGCACGTATCAACCGGGAGCGATCCTCTTCAGCCGCTTCGCGCTTTCGGACGATCGCTCCTCTTTCACCGCGAATGTGTCGGTCGGAAACCGTGCGCTGAGCCTGCAGAAGATCCGCTTCATGCATGACAATGCGCTGCAACTCGAAGGCGACGCCTTGCTGCCGCTGGATCTGTGGAAGACGTGGCCGAACAACTCGCTCGCGACACTGCTCGACGAGAAGATCGTCGGCAAAGTCACGCTCACCGCATACGGCTTCGACTTGCACGCTGCGTCGTTGCTGACCGGCTGGAACTTCCCCATCACAGGAGTGGTGCGCGGCAGCATTTCGGCGGAAGGACCTGGTGGTGCGATCCAGAGCAAAGGCGAACTGAAGCTGGCTGACGCACGGATTCCGCTGGGTTGGAGCGGATTGTTGCTCACGGACGTGAATGGCGAAGGGACGCTCTCCGGCCAGACGCTTGAAATCGCAAAGCTCACCGCCACGCATCCAGGCGGTGATGTTTCCGCGAGCGGACAGATCGACTTTGCAAACCTGCGCGACCCCGCGTTGAAGCTCGCGATGAGCAGCGATCGCACGGAACTGAAGCTGTTCCCCGGCTCGGCTTACGAGGTCAACGGCGCGACGCAGCTCGCCTTGGAAATCGAGGGTCCATTGAGCACCGGAAACGTACGCGGAGTCGCCAGTTTGCTCGCCGCGAGCGGCTGGAGCACGCCCGACCTGGCCCCCGTGATCACGGAAGGGCGACCTTTGGATTTGCCGCCGCTCTTTACGGTGCCGACTCCACCCTGGAGCCGCTGGACGGTCGAGGTCGCTGCCCGGACGGCAGAGCCGATGCCAGTCTTTGGCGAAGGGATGACGATGACTGCGGATGTGCAAATCGCAGGACCATTGGAGCGGCCGGCGCTCACTGGCGGGGTTACCTTCGCGAACCGTTCGGACCATTCGGGATTACCACCTGTGCTCATCTCGCCGCTCGCCGACACCAACGTGTGGATCGAACTCGCGCAGATCGATCTGCGACCCGCCGGGGCTTCGTTCACGTTGCGCGGCAGCGGAAATATTCTGGAAGAACCGTTCACGTTGCACGTCGTCGGTTCGGGCGAGCATTCGCTCCGCTTCATCGAGTGCGATCCCCCGCTGACTCCGGAACTCGTCTGGCAACATTTGCGTGGAGAGGCGCCGCGCACCGAGCCGCGCATCGACCTGCGGGCGCCCGCCGGTCTGACCGGTGATGCCGCGGTTTACGAATGGAACGCGATCGCCGAGGCGCCGATCGAGACAGCTCCGATCCCAGCGACTCCGCCCGAACCCGCCGCGGAGTCCGCTGCGCCAGCGCAGTAGAACAGAGGCGCTAAAGCAAAGGAGTCACTCCGGGCCCAGGCGCCAGAGAGTGCTGTCGGTGCGGAGGAAGGTGTGCGGACCGCTGAGGGCAGGTGTGCAGAGGATGAGTTCCTTCGCTTCTTCCTTCAGCGGGAGCTGGAGCTGGCTAAGCACGGCGCCCTCGGGAGCGGTGACATCGACGATTTGCACCAACCCTTTTTCGCTGACCGCCAGAAGGTGCGAACCTGCGGCAACCGGTGAGCTGCTGAACGGTCCAGTCAGGCGCAGTTTCCAACCCGCGTCGCCGGTTTTTGCATCGGCGCTGGTGATCACTCCGGCACCGTTGACGCTGTAAAGACGCCCGTTGAGCAGCAGCGGGCTGATCGTGGCGGGATTGATCTGCTTCGATCGCCAAAGCTGCGTCGGAGCGGCGTTGCTCGCCTGAGGCGCCAGCGCCGTCACGCCGTTGGAAACCGCGTAGATCACTCCGCCGCCGATCACGCTCGAACTCATCGTCGAGGCGCCGCCGGTGTATTCCCACACCCGGCTGCCGCTCGCCGGATCCACTGCGAGCAATCCTTTGGAAGATTGCAGCAAGGCGACGGGCGCTGCGTTCGCGTCGGCGCGGAATGGCAATGGACTGGTCCAGTTCGCCGACTTGGGCCGCTCGAGTTTCCAGAGATTGCGTCCGGTCTTTGCGTCGAGGCCCAGCGAATAGCTTTCGCTGTCGTTCTCGATCATCGCGATCACGGTTTCGCCGATCACGATCGGCGACGAAGCCATCCCGAGGCTGTTGCTCGCATTCGGATAATCCGCGGTGAGGCCGCGCACCCACAGCAGGTTGCCATCGAGATCGAAGGCGGCGAGGTCGTTGGAACTCCATAACGCGAAAACGCGTCGTCCATCGCTGCATGGAGTGCAGGCCGCGACAGAGGTCTTGGGATGCGACATCGTGCGGCCCGTCGCCTGAAGCTGGCGCTCCCAAAGCTTCGCTCCGTCCGAGGCTTGGAAGCAGATGAGATGCAGCCGTTCCTGCTTCGGTCCGCTGGAACAGGTCACGAAGATCCTGCCACCCATCACGATCGGGCTGGCCAGGCCGCGCCCGGGCAGCGAAGCGCTCCAGTCGATCTTGAGCTTCGCTGGAATCTGCGCATCGGCTGCGACTCCGGTGCTTTCCGGACCTCGGAACTGCGGCCAGTCTCCGGCTACAGCGGGAATGGCAAGCGACAGAACGGCAGCGGAGAGACGGGAGAAAAACATGGGGTGCAAATCGTGGACTAGTGGGAGGATGGAGCCGCGGCGGCGAGGATCGCGGTGCCCGCGCTGTCGCAGACTCGGAGCTGAAACTCCCATTCGACCGTCCATTCCTCCTTCTGCTGATCCTGGCAGCACTTCACGAGCACGGTATTGGCGCCTTTCTTCAGGCGGCACTTGAGTTTGTATTGATCCATCTGCTGGCCGCGATGGTACTCGTCGCGGCCAAACAACAGCTCGCCATTGAGCCAGACCTTCCACGCGTTCTTCGTGCCGAGGCGGAGCTCCGCGTCGCGTTCCGTGGGACTTTCAAAGCTCGCGGCCGCGTAAGCGACGGACTCCTTGAGCATCCCGAGCGGCTTGTTCAAATCGACCTTCCCGAGTTGATCGGCGCTTTGGAAAGGCTGCCATTTCACCGGCTGCTCCTTGCCGTCGTAAGTCGCGTCGAGGTTGATTTCTTTCTCGGGCGGAAACGCGGTGTCGAAGCCTTTCGCGCCAGTGTTATCGAACGGGCCGATGACGTGCCACTTCATCACAAACCCGAAATGCCGCCACAGGTTGACCGGGACCCCGCTTTTGCGCAGCGCGCCCGCGATCACCATGGTTTGATCCTCATCGCGGACGGCATCGAGCGCGCGGAGATAAGTCGCTTTGGCCTGCTCCGCATCCTGCGTTTTCGCCGTGTCGATGAGCCGCTGCACCGCACCGCGGCGCAACGTCTGCACGGGATCGTGGATGAGCGTCGGCTCGATCGCGTCAGCCTTTGCCGGGTCGGCCTTTTGGAGCAGATCGAACGCAAGCAGCCGCGCTGGCTCGCGATGCGCGGTGTCCTGGAGGAACGCCTCAATCTCCGCGAGCGGCAGCGGCTCCTTCGATTGCAGCGCGCGATCGACGATGACGTCCCCCGCCAGCCGCACCCAGTTATCCGCGACGGGACTGCCCGTCCCGGCAGCACCGAGCACTCCCGGCAGCGCCGACGGCCCGGCCTGCACGACTTCCTGCCAGGCAACCGTCGCGGCTTCGTTGCCGAGGCCTTCCCGGTCAATGCCGGTGAGCGCTTTCAGAGCATCATCGACCGTTCCATGCGAATGCGTGGACAGGGCGAGGAGAATAGCCGGCAGCAGAGCTTTCATGGGCGCCGAATGAAGCCCATGCAACAGGCGCGGTCACGCGGCGTTTGCACGCTTCAATGACGGACAATGGGCGTGCCGGAGAAGGCGCTCGTCTTGCACCGGGAAACGCGAAAGGTTCATCGGCGCATGATTTCACCACGTTCCGTTGTCGAACTCGCCCAGGCGCTGGTCCGAATCCCGAGCGTGAATCCGCAAGGAAGTCACAGCCTGGAGAATACCGGTGAGAAGCGGATCGCGGAGTGGCTCGCCATGTTTCTCGAGGGACTTGGTGCGCAGGTTGAGCTTCGCGAAGTGCTCCCGAATCGGCCCAACGTGGTTGCGCACTGGCCGGGCGATCGGCGCGGCAAGCCGAAGCTGCTGTTCGCACCGCATACGGATACGGTGGGCGTGGAAGGGATGAGCATCGATCCGTTCGGGGGCGAACTGCGGGACGGCCGAATTTGGGGACGCGGCGCCAGCGATACGAAGGGCTCGATGGCCGCGATGCTGTGGGCTTTGCGCGACGCGCGCGAACGGCTGCCGGGTTTGAGTCACGAGATCTGGTTCGCCGGACTGATGAGCGAAGAGACGAGTCAACACGGTTCCAAGGCGCTCGCCGCGCAAGAGCGGTTCGACTTTGTGATCGCCGGCGAACCCACCGAGTTGAACGTGGTTCATACGCACAAAGGCTCGGCGTTTCTCGACTTGACCACGCACGGCGTGGCTGGCCATGCCGCCAGCCCGCAGCTCGGGGAGAACGCGATCGGGAAGATGCTGCACGTCCTGCAATTCATCCGCGACGAACTCGCGCCGGAATTCGCGAAGCAGACCGATGCCGTGCTGGGCAGCTCGACGCTAAGCATCGGCACAATCCGCGGCGGCACGAAGACGAACGTCATCCCGGATCGCTGCACGGCCTCGGTGGATCTGCGATTCGTGCCCGCGCATTTCCGAACGACGATTGTCGAGGAGATCGGCGCGCGCTTGCGCCGCGTCTGCCCGGATCTCGAGTTCTCCGCGACGCCCGCGCCGCCGCTCCGCACCGACCCAACGCATCCGCTAATCGCGACGTTGCAGGAGTGCGGTTCGAAGCTGGTTGGCGCGCCTTGGTTTTGCGACGCCTGTTATTTCGCGGAACGCGGCATGCCGGCAATCGCGCTTGGACCCGGTTCAATCGCGCAGGCGCATACGAAGGATGAGTTCATCCGCGTCGAGGAGCTTGAGCGCGGCGCGGCGTTCTTCAGCAGCTTCCTCGGGAAGCTTTAGCGGCTGCTTGTGCGGCAAATCGAACACGCATAGCTTCGGCGCCCCTTTTCACGCCCATGTCCCAGCCAGCTCAAACCGCCATCACGCCACGCCGCGACCAGGATTTTCCGGAATGGTATCAGCAGGTCGTGAAGGCCGCGGACATGGCCGAGAACTCCGAGGTGCGCGGCTGCATGGTGATCAAGCCCTGGGGCTACGGTCTGTGGGAGACCATGCAGCGGCAGCTCGACGGGATGTTCAAGGCGACGGGGCACAAGAACGCCTATTTCCCGCTCTTCATCCCGCTCAGCTATCTGGCCAAGGAAGCGGAGCACGTCGAAGGCTTCGCGAAGGAATGCGCAGTGGTGACGCATCACCGCCTGGAGTCGGATGGGCGCGGCGGCTTGCGGCCTGCGCCTTCCGCCGAACTGACGGAGCCGCTGATCGTCCGGCCCACCAGTGAGACGATCATCGGCGCGAGCTACGCGAAGTGGGTGCAGTCGTGGCGCGACTTGCCGATCCTGATCAATCAGTGGGCGAATGTGGTGCGCTGGGAAATGCGGCCGCGCGTATTTCTGAGAACCACCGAGTTTCTGTGGCAGGAAGGCCACACCGCACACGAGACCGCAGCGGAGGCGCTGGAGGAAACGAATCTGATGCTCGGCATCTACGAGAAGTTTGCTCGCGAGCATCTGGCTCTGCCGGTCTTCACTGGGGAAAAGAGCGAAGGCGAACGCTTCCCCGGGGCGGTGAAAACACTTTGCATCGAGGCGATGGTGCAGGATCGAAAAGCGATTCAAGCCGGGACGTCGCACTTCCTCGGACAGAACTTCGCCAAGGCGAGCGGCATTCAATTTCTGTCACGCGAGAATCAGCAGGAGCACGCCTGGACGACGAGTTGGGGGGTGAGCACGCGCCTCGTCGGCACGTTAATCATGGCTCATGCGGACGACGACGGAATGGTGCTGCCGCCACGCGTCGCGCCCGCCCAGATCGTGATCCTGCCGGTCACGCCGAAGCCGGAGACGCGCGAAGCCGTGCTCGCTGCGGTGGAGCAGCTCGCGAGCGATTTGCGCGCGCAGAGCTATGCCGGCGAACCGATCCGCGTCGAAGTGGACAAGCGCGACATCGGCGGTGGGCAAAAGAGCTGGGAGTGGATCAAGAAGGGTGTGCCGATTCGCGTGGAGATCGGACCTCGCGACCTGGAAAAAGGCAGCGTCGCTGTGGCGCGTCGGGATCGCGGACCGAAGGAAAAGGCCTTCATCCCAACCGCGGAATTCGTGGCTCAAGCGGCCACGACGCTCACCGAGATCCAGCAGGCGCTGCTCGATCGCGCAATTGCCTACCGGGAAGCGAACACGTTGAAGATCGACACGAAGGAAGAGTTTTACCGCTTCTTCACCGCGACCAATCCGGAGAAGCCGGAGATCCACGGCGGCTTCGCGCTCGCACACTGGAACGGCACGCGCGAAGTGGAAGATCGGATCAAAGAGGAGCTCAAAGTGACGATCCGCTGTATTCCTTTGGATGCGCCGGAGGAAGACGGGCGGTGCATCCTGACCGGTGAACCAAGCC
This sequence comes from Chthoniobacter sp., assembly GCA_028293645.1. Taxonomy (GTDB): domain Bacteria; phylum Verrucomicrobiota; class Verrucomicrobiia; order Chthoniobacterales; family Chthoniobacteraceae; genus Chthoniobacter. The sequence goes on along the minus strand of JAQGOK010000058.1, from coordinate 29,503 downwards.
GGCGGCGCGTCGTTTGGGCGAAGTCCTACTAAGCGCCTCGCGATCAGTCGCCGTCCCTTGAAACTGCCGAGCCACGTTTCGATCCGTACAGCAACAGAGGCCGCTTAGTCTTGCCGAGCGGCCTCTGCGCTTTTCCCCAGAGACTCTGTTTCGGTTACTGCGCCCGATCTGCGCCCAAAATTATTTGCCTTTCAGCGCATCGAGCTTTGCGATGAAAGCGGCGGGTCCGCCAGGGGTGTAGCCCAGGGTCCCAACCTTCGTTCCTTCAGGATTCAGCACCACGATCGTCGGGAAGCCCTGCACACCGTGCTCCTTCTGCAGGCGATCGTTCTGCTCCTTGACCTTCTTCGACAACTGCTTTCCTTGCGGGAAATCGACCTCAACCAGCACCAGGTTTTCCTTCGCGTAGTCTTTAAACTCCTTCTTGGAGAAGACTTCCTTATCGAGCTTGATGCACCATCCGCACCAGTCAGACCCGGTGAAATCGAGCACCACCATCTTCTTCTCGGCTTTGGCCTTTGCGACTGCCTTTTCGTAATCATCATCCCATCCAGCAGCGGCAAACGCCGCCGTGGAAGTCACCACCGCTGCCGTAAACACGGCTGTGAGTTTCGAGAGGAACCGTTTCATAGAGCGACCTAGACCACGCCGCTCGCGAGCCGTTCAGATTTATTTTCCGGCTTGTGCGCGAGCAAGCGCAACGGCTCCGGCGACGGCCAGGGCGCTCCCGAGAGCGACGCGTCGAGTCGGCCGGATCCCTTGGAACCACCAGGCGAGGAGCATGGTGATGAGAGGCGACGTGGCCACGATCGGCAGCACGAGACCGCTGGGGGTGGTTTTGAGCGCCCATTGATAGCAGCCGACTCCGATGGTCGGTCCCGCGAGCGCATTCGCCGCGATCAGCGGGAATCCGAGGCGCCAATTGACCACTGGTCGATCTGCGGCGGGGCCCCGCAGGGAAAAAGCCGCAGCCGCGAGCCAGGTGAGAATCAGCCCGCCCAAAGCGCGTTGATATGCAGCCGTGCCCCCATCGATTTCAAACTGGGCTGCGCTCGCGAGGTCGTTTGCTTTGCGGCTGACCACTGCGCCGAGTGCCTGGCCCAGCGCGGAACCGACTCCGAAAAGGACACCGATCCAAAACACCCGCCGCTCGATCGGCAGGCCGCCGTCCGGCGCCATCGCGACGGCAACTCCGACAAGAATCACCGCGGCGCAACTCAGATCCACCACGCGCAAGGTGGTGCCGAGCCAGATCCATTCGGCGAACGCTGCAATGGGTGCCGCAAGGCATTGCGTAAGAAGGATGGCGAGCCGTGGCCCGATGCGGGGCAACGCGCCGAAGAGCGCCATATCCCCGAGGCCGAAGCCGATCACTCCGCTGAGGAAGAACCAGCTCAAGGACGGTCCACTCAAGCCGGCGCCGTAACCATGTGCCCAAATTCCGAGCAGCAGCGTAGCCAGCGTAATGCGGCCGAGATTGGCAGCCTGTGGGCCGACCACCTGCGCGGATCGCGCTCCGCAAAGCACGGAGATCGAAAAGAAGATCGTCGTGAGCGCGGCGGCCAACATGCGGCCGCGCAGTAAGCCTCACCCGGTTGACAGAGGCAAAACCAAAGAACCCAGCGTCGCGCCCATCGCTGGGAAAGCCTCAGGAGCAAAAAAAAGCGCGGCCCAGTTCCCTGAGCCGCGCTTCATTTGGAATCTTTCTGCTTTAGTAGCGGCGCTCTCCGCCACCTCCACCTCCGCGTTCCCCACCTCGGCCTCCGCCACCACCTGGACCTCCACCGCCACGACCGCCATAGCCACCGCCTCCCCCGCCCGTTCCGCCGCCACCACCACCATACCCGCCACCACCGCCGCCGCCCCGGTATCCCCCGCCACCGCCGCCAGCACCACCGCCGCCACCGCCGCGTTCTTCACGCGGACGCGCTTCATTAACAGTCAGCGGCCGCCCTTCGAAGGGCTTGCCGTGTAGTTGCGTCACCGCGTTCTGCGCATCCTGATCCGTGACCATGGTCACGAATGCGAAGCCGCGCGATTTGCCGGTGAACTTATCCTGAATCAGCATCACTTCTTTCACGGCTCCCACCGTGCCGAAGAAATCCTGGAGTTCGGTTTCCGTGGTGTTGAACGAGAGGTTCCCCACGTAGAGTTTATTACCCATTTGGATTAATCAGTTGAACTGCTCGGCTTAACTTCGGTGACGGTGCCCGGTCATCGGTTTCAAGTCGTCACTGAAATACTTCAACTGACAATCTCCCCAACTCCGAGGTCTCGGCTTGAGCTATTTGATGAGTCGAAAACTACTCATATCCCATTGAAAGCAAAGGCAAAACTCGCACCGGTCGAGTTCACAGCGCGTGCCTTGACCCGCCCGCGGTGCGCTGGTAAATGCGCCCCGTCGATGCAACCTCTCACTCCCTGCCGCCCCCTCACCCCTCACCCTTCGGAGTCCGACTGGTGACGCGCCTTTTGCCAATCCGCATTGCGTCTCTCGCCGCGCTGATCTGCTTTGCGGCGACCCTGCTGGCGCTCTCCACAGCATCGGCTTCGGGGAAGAAGATTGTCCTTTTCGGAGTGCTAACTCAGGACACTCCGGTGGAGCTGGCCGATGGCGCACGGTGGATGATGGATAAGGGCGATTCGTTCCCCGTTCTCATGTTCAAGGAGCAGCAGACGAAGGTAGTGCTGCAACTCGCAGGGACCAACTTCATGACCGAAGCCGCTAATGTGCGCATCCTCGAAGAGCGCGACATCACGGACGAGATTCTCGCCAGTTACCGGCGGAACGTTGCCAACTACCTTGACGGGAAAGCCAAGAAGTGGCGCGAGCAGGTGAAGCCCGCCGACAAATAGATGCCAGGAACCTTGGCGACACCCTCGGGACCCCGGTTTGACCGTCTTTCTTTCGGGGGTAACCTCTGAGTCGATGGTGTCCGACTCTCTCAAGCTCTATGTAAAGGTCTGGTGCCCGTGGTGTGTCATGGCTCGCGAATGGCTCGATGGACATGGCTTTACCTACGACCTGATCGATGTGGAAAAGAGCCGCGCGTCGATGGATGAAATGGTCCGCCTGAGCGCGCAACGTTACACCCCGACATTGGTGACCGGCACCGGGGCGGTTCTGCCGGACTTCGGGCCAGATGAGCTGGAACCGTTTTTAAAGAAACACAGCATCGCTCCCTAACGTGGGTAACCTCGACACAGCCGCGATTCTCCCCTACACGCTGGCTCGTTTCCGTCCGCCATTCCGATGATTCCCCACATTCTGCTGATCCTCGGACTCGCGACGCTCAGTCTCGCGCTGCGCAGCTTCCGCCATGTGCTGGCAAAAAAGCTCGGTGGGGTCGGAATCCTCTGCACCTCGTTTTTCGCCGGATATCTGCTCAGCGGCGTCTGGCAGGTCGGCGTGTTTTGCGCTCTCAGCTGGTTCCTCCTGCCGTGGCTGGAAATCCTCACGCGCATTCGCAAGCTAACCCTTCCGCTCGAGAAAAACCTGCGGCAGAAAACACCGCCAAACAGCTCATCGTTCCCCGTCTTGTCCGACCTGACGGAGGAGATCGAAGGTGAAGGGTTCGAGCATGTCGTGGACGCCGGTTGGGATTGGGATGAATACGCGCAGTTCTTCCGACTTTTTTACAAGGAAGTGGATCGCACCCAGGCGGCGGTCTGCCTCGTCGATCAGCAGGACATCGCGTTTTATTACCTGAGTATTTCCTCCCGCGCGAAAGATGGGCGCATCTGGACGACCTGGAATTATCCGTTTTCGTATAGCCTCAAGCTCGTGCCCCAATGGCGCGTGAACCGCCTTCGTGGAGAACAGACTTTTCTGCAGATCTACGAGAGCCATAAGCATTTCCTCAGCTTGAACAGCGTGCATCTCGACGATCTCGCCGCGCTGGAACCCGAGAGCATCCAGGAGGAAATCCAGAAGGATCTCCGCGCGCAGATCGCGCATAATCTCGCCAGCGGCGTGCTCCGCAAGGATTCCGCTGGAGCGGTGCGTTACTCGTGGCGCGGGTTGCTTTTCATCTGGCTTCAGTTCCTGCGTGATCTCGTGCGGTTCTCCTGAGAGATGACGCTCAAAGCGTTTCCGGCCAGCCCACCGGTCGATCAGGTGATGGTCGAGGAACGCGCCGCGTCCTTCACCAAGCGCAGCATCAAGACCGACGCGAAGCTGGCGGGGTTGAAGATGGCCATCTCGATGATGGATCTAACCACGCTTGAGGGGAAAGATACGCCCGGCAAAGTCGCTTATCTGTGCCGCAAGGCGGTTCAACCGATGGACGCTCGCTACGGGGTGCCGAGTTGCGCGGCCGTCTGCGTTTATCCGAACCTGGTGCGGTCGGCGCGGCTTTTCGTCCGCGACTCGGGCGTGCACGTCGCATCCGTTGCAACGGCTTTTCCCAGCGGTCAGAGCGCGTTGGCCGTGAAGCTGGACGACGTGCGGATGGCGGTGGGCGAGGGCGCGGACGAGATCGATATGGTGATCGACCGCGGCGCCTTCCACATGGGGGAATACGCCCGCGTTTCGGATGAGATCGGCGCAATCAAAGAAGCGTGCGGCACCGCGCATCTGAAGGTGATTTTGGAAACGGGCGAACTCGGCAGTTACGATCAGGTGCGACTCGCGAGCGATCTCGCGATGCGAGCCGGGGCGGACTTCATCAAGACCTCGACCGGCAAGGTCAGCCCGGCCGCGACGATGCCGGTCACGCTCGTGATGCTGGAAGCGATTCGCGAATTCTACTACGACACTGGCCGCCAGATTGGAATGAAACCGGCGGGCGGGATCCGGACCGCGAAGGAAGCGCTGGCTTATCTGGTGATGGTCGCCGAAACGCTCGGTGACGATTGGCTGACACCGGAACTCTTTCGTTTCGGGGCGAGCACGCTCGCCAATGACGTGCTGATGCAGATCGCGAAGCTGGTCGATGGGAACTACCAAAGCGCGGACTATTTTTCGCTTCCGTAACCCCCGCGAAGCGCCGGAATCTGCTCGCCGCGGGTCACCTGAAAAGCTGCAGTGGCAGCCATGAAGTTCCCCACCTTCACCGCGTCGATCCTGCTCTCCGCGGCGTCTTTGCTGGCCAACGACACAGCGCTCAACGAAGGCAGTTCCGGCCCCGAGCCGATCGGTGGCATCAAAGGACCGGAAAGCGTCATTCGGCTCGTACGCGAAGATCTCGACTTCGGCTTCAGCCGGAAAGGAACGGATGTCCGGGCGAAGTTCGTGTTCCGCAGCACGAAGAAGGGCGAACCGGCGCGGCAGCTTGTCGGCTTTCCCGATAACGGAGCGGCCATGGCGGAGGCCGGCCGGCGCGAAGCAGCTGGAGAGTCGGTTCGAGCGGCTCATGAAAGCGACGTCGCCAGACCCCTGGAGAATCTCCGCACGCTGGTCAACGGAGTGGCGGTTCCTTCCCGGCTGCAATACGGCTGGGTGCAGCTCCGCGACGGCTATTATTCGCCGACCAAACCCGGACCGAACGCCGCGCTAATGGCGTGGCACACTAGCGAAGTGACGTTTCCGCCGGACAAGGACGTGATCATCGAACGCATCTATCGCGCTCCCAACGGCGCGAACAGCCTCGGCATGGATCTGTTTCATTACACCACCGCGACGGGCGGCGCGTGGAAGGGCAACATCGGTCAGCTCGTCGCAACCGTGACGGTGCGCGATGGGTTGACGCTGGACGATCTCGCGTGGGAGGGGAGCCGCCGCACGAACCGGATGCATCGCGAGAGCGGGCCGTTCGTTTTCCCGAGCTGGGCCGCTTGGGAGAAGCTCTCGCCCACGCAGATGCGACTGGTGTGGGACGACTTCGAGCCGCGCACCGATGAAGGCCGCCGCGGTTTGACGCTTTATACGATCAGCCCCGCCACGGCAAAGGCAGCTCAGTAGCTTGCCTGAACGGCTGGCTCCGCGAGCGGTCCAAGTGCCGTGTTTTTGCCCTCGAACTGCTCGCTTCGCAGTCGTGGCAACGCGTGGTATTTTCCGGGCATGTCGCGCTCCCACGGCTTCACGCTGCTCGAGATTCTCCTCGCGCTGTGCATCGGGCTGCTGCTGATCACCATCGCGATACCGAGCGTCTCGGGGATGCTGCGGGAGCAAAAGCTGAAGCGCTCGTTCGAGGATTTCGACGATTTCGTGCGCCAGGCGCAAACCCGATCCGTCACCGAGCGCCGTACCTACGCCATGGTCTGGGACGAGACCGGCATCGATCTCCGCGTCGCCGATACAACACGCGACGAGTCCGAGCCGGAAAAGACGCGTTTCTCGTTCGAAGAGGGCGCGGAATGGGCGCTCGACCGGCCGGCAGCGTTGGTGAAGAAGCCGGTCTGGGAATGGCCGTTCTGGCGCAGCGGCACTTGCGAGCCTGTGGTTGTGCATTACCGCGGCTCAGCCGGCACCTGGTCAGTCGAATACAGCGGGCTGACGGCTCAGGGACGCTTCATCGCCATGGAGGTAAAATGAAACGGCTGGCGCGGCGGCATATTCGCGAAGCAGGCTTCTGGCTCCTGGAAGCAATGCTCGCGGTGGGCATCTTCTCGATCGGGGTCATCGCGCTCGGGCAATGCGTGAACAATTGCATCGTCGCGGTGCGGATGAAGCAGGAGGACGTGCGCGCGCGGCTGGCACTCTCCAATCGCATGGCGGAGATCCAGGCGGAAGCGGTTGCACTCGGCAATGATCGCGAAGAGGTCCTGCGCGGCGCCTTTGAGGGGATGAAGCTGAAACAAAAGCGCACGCCCTTCCAAATGAAGAACGAGAAGAATGAGGATGTCCTCGGCATCGAGGCGGTGACGCTCCAGGTCTCCTGGAAAAGCGAAGGGACGGATCAATCGCGAGACCTGAACTTCTATGTGTATCGCCGGCAAAACTGACGCGCCGCGACGGCGACGGGCTGGCTTCACGTTGCTGGAGGTGATGACTGCGACGTTCGTGATCGCGCTGCTGATGATGGTGCTCTACCGCTTCATCTCGACGACACTGACCGCGATCAACGCGATGACCGAGATCACCTCGCAGCGGCAGGAAATCGAAGCCGTCACGAAGCTGATCCAAACGCAGCTCAACGATCTGCCGGTGAAGGGCAGCAATCTGCTGCTCGGGAAAGCGTATAAATTCCGCGATCTGCAGAGCGATGAAATGACCTGGCTCTGCCGCGCCGGTCAGGGTGTGCTGACCGGCGCCGCGCCGGGCGAGTATCGCGTGACGCTGGCGTTGCAGCCTTCGGAAAATGACAAGGCAGTAACGGAACTCGGGCTGCGTCGGGAGCTCGTCAGCTCCGAAGAAAAATCGGACGCGGACTTCTTTTCAAAAGGAAGCGGCACCACGCGCTACAACTGGCTGCCGTTGATTGCGTCGGTGGCGGCCATGGAGATTCGTTATTGGGATCCCGGCCTGAAGACGGAATTGCAGCAGTGGACGAACCCGGCGCAACGGCCGAGCTTCGTGCACGTGAAGATCTGGAAAACTGCGGACGACGTCCCGTATGACGCCATCCTCCCGGTCCCTTCCGCGAACATCCGATGATCACCGATCCGATGCCTTTGGGCTCAGGAAAACGCCGCGCCGGCTCCGCGTTGCTGCTGGTGCTTTGGGCGTTGTTGATGCTTTCGGCCGCAGTGTTCGCATTTGCGAAATGGGTGCAGCAGGACATCGTTCTGCACGGGCAGGCGAACCGCGAGATCGAAGCGCGCGCCATGGCGTATTCGGGCATTGCCATCGCGCGGCACCCAAAGGTCAGCCAACGAACGCCGGGGCTGGAAGAAAGCTTCAGCGGCGCGCTTGGTTACAAGGTGCGCATCATTAGCGAAGGCGGGCGCTTGAACATGCGCTGGCTGCTCGAGCAGGGCGACGACCCGCGCCGGCTGACAATCTTGAAACAGTGGCTCGAGCAGCGTGGGCTGAACTTCGAGGAACGGGAGATTCTCGCGGACTGCCTGCTCGATTGGGTCGATGACGATGGTGACGCGCACCGATTGAATGGCGTCGAGGCGGAGCCCGATTACGCTCCGCGCAACGCGCCGCTGGAGAGCATCGAAGAGATCGCTCAGGTGCGTGGTGCTGAGGCGCTGACGCGGACGCCGGGCTGGGAGCAGGATCTCACACTGGAAAGCCTCGGGCCGATCGACGTCACCGCGGCCACCCCGGAGATCCTGCGCCTTGTGCCGGGCCTGGGCGAAGCGCAGATCACGCGTCTGTTGCAAATCCGGCGCGGCCGCGACGGAGTCGATGGCACCGCCGACGACAACGAGTTTAAGTCGCTCGCGGACGTCGAGCGCTTCCTCGGATTTAATCCACAGCAAAAGCAGGCATGGGCCGGACTCGTCACCCACCAGGACACGACGCTGCACATCATCAGCGAAGGTCACTCGGGAAGTGTGTATAAGCAGGTGGACGTAGTCGTCCGAAAGCCCCAAATCCTCTCCTGGAAAGAATGAAGTCTTCGGCCAATGACGCTCTGATCAGCCCTGATGCGGAGGGCTGGCGCCTCCGACACGGCAACGCTGCCGCGCGGAACTTCCCTACCCTTGGCGAAGCCGCCGCAGCGCTGCCTTTGAAAACGGCGGTGCGGCTCGCGCTGCCGTGTCAGATCGCTTTGATCGAACGGATCAAGTTGCCCGCGACTGACCGCGAGGAACTTGCGGGCATGCTGGCGTTGCAGTTTGAAAAGACGCTGCCGTATCCCACCGAAGAAGTTTCGAGCGACTTTGAAGTGATCGAATCCGCGGAACACGAGTCAACGCTGCTCGCCGTCGCCGCGCATCGCGGGCAGCTCGATGAGCTGTGCGGTCCCCTGCTCGCGCAGGCAAGGTTGCCGGAAAAGATCACGCTGTTTGCGATGCATGTGGCGGCCGTCTGCCCGGCGGACCAAACGGTGCTGGCGATCTACGCAGAGCAAGGCCAGTTCGTGGCGGCAATCTGTGAGCGCGGGAAATTGAGCTGGGCGCAAACGCTCTCCGGGATTGACGCGGCGGCGCTGACGGAGGAGTTGCCGCAGCTCTTGCTGTCGGCCGAAATCGATGGGGTTCCCACGAACTTCGCGAGTGTGCAGCTGGAGCGTAGTTTTGCGCAGCTTACTGAGCCCTTGCGTGAGCAGTTCGGGGTTCCTGTCCAGTTGATCGCCCTGGACGTGACGCTGCCCGAGCCTTCAGGCAATCTGGTTCCCGCGGCGTGGCAGGCGGATGCCCGTCGCCTGAAGAGCGGCGAACGTTTGCAGCAGCGGTTGCTGCTCGGCGCTGTGCTTTACCTCCTGCTCGTTGCGGGCGCCTTCGTGTATCTCGCGTGGCTGAAAAACGAGTCACAGAAGCTCGCGATGCAGGTCGCCGCCACCCAGCCGCAGCTGAAGGCAATCCAGGAAAGCGAACTCCGGTGGAACGAGCTTCGCCCGGCTTTTGATCCAAGTCGCTCGACGATCGAGATCCTGCATCAGATCCATAAGAATCTGCCTTCCGCCGAGGTCTTGATCACCGAGTTCGAACACTCGCCCTCCCAATGGAAAGTCGTCGGTGAGGCACCGAGCGCCATCCTAGCCATCGAGTACGTCCAGAAATTGAAGGGTGAGAAAGAATTGGAAGCCTGGACGATTACTTCGGGCGAACCGGATCTGCTGCCCAACGAGCATGCGAAGTTCAGTGTCTTCGGCCGCTTATGAGCACGCTTTCAACCCGCGAGAAACTGCTGGCGAGCATCGTCGCCGGAGTGGCGTTCGTGTTTATCAACGCCTTCGTAATCGACTACTTTTTGAAAAAGCAGACGCAGCTGAAAGGTGAACTGGCGCGGAATAATGGCGCGCTTCTGGCGACGAAACGGATGCTCAGCGAGCGCGTGATGTGGCAGGAGAGGGAAGCCTGGCTGGGCGCGCATCAACCCCGCTCCGGAGGCGAAGAAGGAGCCGGGGTTCAATTGATGGAAGCTACGAAGGAAGTCGCGGGCAGGCACGCGGTGGAGATCGAAAAAAACACTCTGTCACTGCGTGCGGCCGTGCATAGACCCGCCTACACTTCGGTGTCAGTTTCCTTCGGTTCGAAAAGCAACTGGAAGGGACTCCTTGGATTTGTGGGAGAGCTGCAGGGGCCGGAGAAGTTCGTCGTTCTCGAAAGTGTCACTCTCAAGGTGGACGCTGCTGACCCCACGCAGATGCACGGCGACTTCCGCGTCGCCAAGTGGTTCGCTCCCGTAAGGAAGTCGCCATGAAGGCGGGTTTGACACCGGCAAATTGCTACGCAGCCTGAGCTATGGTCACGCACGCGCGTCCTTTCCTTATCCTGGCCGGCACTGCTTTCGTTTGTCGGGCCGCTTCGGCTGCCGTCATCCCGGAGCCGTATCCCGCTTCGCGTTATGAAAGCATGGTGGAGCGCTCGCCCTTCGCACTCGCCACGCCGGCGGTCACACCGGTCACGCCGGACAGGAACTTCGCGGACGGATGGTACTGGAGCAGTCTTTCTCGCCTTGAGGGTAAAGACTTCGTGACCGTCAGGGCGCGTGACCTATCCGTACAGTTTGCGCTCTGGGGAGCTGAGGAGGATCGCGAAACCGGAGTAAAGCTGCAGAGCGTTGAATGGTCTCCGAACATCGGGAAAAGCACCGTGACGATCGTGAAAGATGGCCAGTTTGCGAAGCTGCTTTTCAACGAGGCGAACCTTGTTGCGCCAGGGCCGGGATCGCAGCCATCACCGACCATGCCTTCGGCACGCGCCAACGGCCAGTCACCACGGCTCGGCGCTGGGAACGTTCCGATGCCGGCGGGGAAGGTGCCCGCAAACGCGAATCTGATCCAACCGCAGCGACCCGGAGTGGTTCGCCCGAATGGGGCTGCCGCCCCTCAAAGCTCCGTCGTGACGATCCCGGGCGCGCAGCCGCAACGGGCAACGGGAGCCACGGGCACAACGGTCCCCACCGAAAGTGGAGGTCGGCGCCGGATCCGTTCGATTCCCCTCACGCCTGCTCAGTAGCAGGGGCAGCTAGGGGTCGGACTTTTTCCAGTTGCCGAAGTCGTCTGCGGTTTCGGGAATTCGATCGGGGCCTGCAGAAAAGATGTCGTAGCTGCTGGGATTGTGCTTCCCAGGCTGCACATAGAAGTATTCCTGCTGGAAAGGGTCGAGAAGCGGCTCCTCGAGCAAAGGTTTCCAGTTCCGGGCTTTCGGTTCAGAATCCGGCTTCGTGATCAATGCTTTCAGGCCCTGTTCCGTAGTGGGCAGAACGCCATTTTGGGATTGATAGACCAGCAGATGCGATCGGAGCTGCTCGATGTCCCCCCTCATCCGAACCTCCTGTGCGGCCCCTAAATGGCCCGCCGTGAACTTGATCGCCATGCCGATCAGCAGACCAATGATCAGCACGACAAGCATGATTTCCAAGAGAGTAAAACCGGCGGTTGGGCGAAGAAGGCGTTTCATGGGAGGAGACTAGGTTAAGGCGCTTGCCACTCGTTTTTCAGTTGGAGGCCCAACCCTCGGACCGCTACCGGCCCGGAGTCAACAGGCAGTCGTAAAACGATCTTGTTTAAACCCGCTCTCAGTGCGGAACCCGGAAGCGATTTTTGGGACTGCAGCCAGCCGGCGTAACGGAAGCGGACGCCGCGATCCAACGGCCGAAGCACCCCGCGGTATCCAGGGTCGGCCAGATCTGGCAGCCGCGCTGCGGCAACCCCGAGCGACTTTTCATTCACGATCACCTCGACCGGTGAAAGCGGGTCGGCGTTTAGGATTTCAAAGCTTAGCACCGCGAGGAATGGCGGACCCTCGAGGTCGAATTCCCAAGCCGCCGTGGTGGTTCCCCGTGGTGCGAGCTTCACGATCCCGGAATCGATGACCGCCTTCACTCTGCCATAGAGGAACGAGTCGTTCGGCTCGGGAGCAGCCGACGGGAGATTGTCGAACGAGTCCGCGACCGGTGGGCTCGCAGCGAAATCGAGCGAATGGAACGATTCGCCTTTTCGTAATGAGGTCAGGAAGACACCTCGCAACTTCGAACCGTCGCCTCCGGCAGTCACGTCGATGTAACTGACCCCGGTCATCGGCAAGACCAAGGCTTCAGAAGTGGGAAGATCAAGGCCCGCACCGAGCGGCCCGCGTTCAAAGAGCTGCTCACCGGTTTCCGCCCAACCCGTGATCATCGGCGCCGCACCAGGGGCATCATCGAAAAACAGGCGCAAGAGAAGGTCACGGTTGAGATCGCCTAATGGACGGAAGCGCAGCCGATACGTCGTCCTCACCGGAAGACCGGCGTCGGTCTCCGTTACCTCGGTTTGGAGCGACTCCAGCCAAATTGGGAGTGCCACCTTCGGTGGCTTCGGGGTAACAAGCGCATGGAAGTCCAGCCACACGGAAAAGGGGGTCGCGTGGGTCCGGAGTTCCTGCGCGAGAACGGTTGAAGGCGGCGAAGACAACAGCAGCACCAAAGCCGCAACAGCATTGCGCCCGGAGCAAAGGAGAAAGGAATCGCGCATCCGAATGAAAGACGAGCCTGTGCTAGGCTAGCCTATATTTCCACGCAAGCCCGAGGTGAGGCCAAAAACCGCACTGAGGATTCCATAAACCACCAACCCAACCACCGCCGCGATCACGACCATGACCATTGGCGGGATCAACGTGGAGACGATCTGGATTTGCTTATCGAGCTCACGCTCATAGACGTCCGCGATCATCTGCATCGTGCCGCCAAAGCGCCCGGACTGCTCGCCTACCGCCATCATATCAACAAACAGCTCTGGAAAAATCCCTTGTTCGCCGAGGGCGGTGGAAAGCGTCGCTCCATCCACCACTGCAGTGCGGACGGAGACCATTCGGATCCTCACGTATTCATTTCCCGAGATCTCCTCCAAAAGCTCCAGAGCGCGAAGCAACGTGACTCCATTTTCGATCAATGTGCCCAACGTACGGGCAAACTGCGCATAGAAGCGGTAACGGATAATCCGGCTATAGACCGGAATGCGCCAGGTGAACGCATCCCACGCACGGCGGCCTTCCGGCGTGCGGGTCATCACTTTCCAGAGACTGAAGAGTCCGAATCCGATGAGAATCCCAAGCCACCAATAGTGCGTTAAAACATAGTTCGCCGAGACGAGCAGTCGAGTCGCCGCGGGCAAAGGCTGCCCCGAGCCTTTGAAGAAAACCGTGAGCTTCGGCACCATGACCGTCATGAAAACGACGATCAGGCCGATGCCGGCGACGACGAGGACAGCGGGATAAATCAACGCCTGTTGCACACGATCGCGAAGGGATTTCACATCCGCGAGATGTGCCACCAACCGCTTGAGAATGTCAGGCAGTGCGCCGCTCGCCTCACCAGCGGAGACGAGGTTCACGTAGAGAGGGGTAAAGATCCGCGGGAAATCCCGCATCGCTTGCGAAAGGCTTCTTCCATCGACCAACGCGCGGTGCAGCGACTGCGACAGACTCTGCAGCTTGGGATGCTTCATCCGACGAACCAGAATCTCCAAAGCCTCATCGAGCGTCATTCCGGCGCTCAGCAAATGCGCGAGCTGCTCTGTGAAGAGATACTGCTGAGTGTGGCCCAGCGTGGTGACCGCTCCCGCAGCCGGGGAGATCGCTGCGCTGCTGCTCGGAGGCGTGCTCTGCCGCGCTTTGCTCAGCTCCGGTTTTAGCGCTGGCTTACCCGCTCCCTCGGCGATCGGCTCAATTTTGATCGGAGTCCCACCTTGCTTTTCCACCTCCACGATTGCGGCGGAGCGATCGGTGCAGGCAAGAACGCCATTCACCAGCTTCCCGTCAGACTGCCGTGCGGTGTAGCGGAATTGCGGCATGACCAGATAGAGGAGCAAAAAAAGAAGGCAAGCCTCACGGCTTGCCTTCTTCGAGAAGTATCATTGGGAGTTCCGCCTGGCGGCTTATCGCCTCCGCCTTGCGAGCATACCGAGCGCACCAAACGCGAGCAAAAGCGCGGAAGAAGGTTCTGGAATAACCGTCTGACCAGCCACCCCGGCAGAATTCGGATCGGCGCCACCTTGCGTGGCAGTAACGAGGGGATCGAAGCGAAACGCTTGCGTAACCCCGACGACGTTAGCCGGGACAATCCACGGGATCACGGTAGGGTCCCCTTCCGCGTTCAAAGGCGCACCCTGCCTCGTAAACTGTCCGTAGCGAGTCTGATCCGCCATCAGCGCACTACCGGTGGCGTCGAACGCCGTGGCGGCGATTGCCGGGAACCACCGGATGCCGAGCCTCGTCCCGGTGGGTACCGCGGAGAAGTCGAAGGTTCGCAGGAGGAATCCCGTTTGTCCCGCTCCCTCAGCCACATCGAACCGATCGGTGGTGTGCCCTTCAGAACTGCCAATGTTGAAGCTCAGAAGCGTATCGTCCCCGCTGACCCACTGGCTGCCGCCATCTCCCAGCGCAATCGGGTTGAATGCACCGTCAGCTCCGAGGTTCACCAACTGGACGAGAGCGTTTGTCGGGAACAATGTGCCGAGCTGTTCTGTCTGCAGGTCTTGTGCAGCAATCTCAACCACGATGGCAGCTTTCGCCGCCGTTCCGCTGAATGCGCAAATCGCAACCGCGCATGCCCAACTTGGGAAGCGTGAAACAGGCTTCATCGCTTAGTAGTTTGGATCTTTGACCCAGTCGACACCCGGATTGCTCGCCAGCTTCCGAATCACGTACCCTTTTCCAGGTTCCAGCAGCTTCGTCGCACCGACGAGAGCACCACCCGTGTTCTTCCAGCCCTCCCCCGCCTTGTAGTAGTAGATCGCCGAAGGCGCCTTGTTGAAACCCGGTGCCGCGTTGTCAAACTCCAGCAACTCGTCTTGGCGGAGACCCTCCTGGTCGGCCGTCGAAGGTTTGATTACGCTGGCAGCGGGGTTGGCCGGATTATACAGGCCGGAAGCATCGAGCGTAACGGGAGCAGCGTGCGCAAGGGCCAGATACGTTGCGTTGGGGGTCGCGCCATCACCGCCGGGGACATAACTCACGTTGCGAGTCATGGCCACATTACCCAAGTTCACCAAGTTCAACGGATTGGGATTGCGACGCCGCAGGATAATGGAGGTGTTGGGCTGTAGCGGGAAATCGCGAACATCAGTTGAAACCGTCCGCGAGGCCTTCCAGCCGTTGAAGAAATGGATGATTGTTGCGGGCGTTTGAGTCGCTCCGCTTCCGAAACTCGGAATGATGATGTCATCCTTCGCACGAAAGCCAGCGGGCCGGGCCTCAATGAGCGGGGTGCCGTTAGCTTCAAAGATGTCCCGAATCCTCCAGTACGGCCGAACTCGAACGGAGTCGTTCGCCTGAAGAGCACCGAGTGGGTGGCTGGTAAGATCATCACCCTCCGTATCCAGGGTGAGAGCGTTCGCTCCGTTCGCCGTGATCTTGTAAAAAGTTCCCCTCAAATTCCCGCTGGTGACCTCGGCGAGATAGGTCTCGGGCTGCGTCCCGGCGGCATACGTGAACTGGTTGGGCGTCCAGCCGGGGGACCCAGCGCCAGCAGCCACGCTCAGGGTATTCGCTGTGAAGGAAGCAATGGTTCCAACAAAAACCGCGTCCCGATGGAGAGGAACCGAAAGAACGTTGTCGGCCCCACCCGTCGCTGGAAGAGTGTAAAATCCGACTGGGTCGGTGGTTGCGCTTTGACCAGAGACTGAACTGGAGGCAAGGGCGTAAAGAATTGCGCCCGCAACGGCGCGAAAACAAAGAGCGGAGGGACTCATATCGTGTCTTTTATGTGGTTTCCCCTAGGGCGCAAGTGAAATATGATAAGGTTTTTAGCAACCACGGAAGGTCGCGCGTGGATCTCGTTAAAGATAATCGTGAATCGACTGACGCTTGCTCCGCTCTTTCAACCCAGCTCCGCGACTTGCGCGGCATCCGGCTAGGAACGATCCGATCGGAATTAGCAGGAGATAACGCTTGAGCACCTCTTGAGTCGCGTTAGAGTGCGCACCGCTTTTACGCGCACCGCTAGCTCAATTGGCAGAGCAAGTGACTCTTAATCACTAGGTTCTTGGTTCGATTCCAAGGCGGTGCACTCTCTTTCGCCGGGTGAATGTGGCTCCCCTCCTCCAGACCACAGTGCTTCGCTCCGGCCGAACCGTTGCATCGAACTGCTCAAACGCCGTGTGACCTCCGCCTTTGCCACAAAACACTTGCTACAGAAGCCGTTCTGATAAACTTGTAATCACTTCACGCGCCATGAAACCTGTTCTCTTCGTTTACTTCTTCTTCGCCTGGCTCACGTTCACGCGCGCCGAAGATGTTCAGGGGTTGGTGCTGCCAATCAAACAGGTCAGTGTCAGCTCGCCCGTTTTGCAGGAGGTCATTGAGCATGTTCTCGTGGAGGAAGGCGACGCGGTCAAAGCGGACCAGGTCATCCTGGAATTGCGTCGCGAGAAAGAGGAACTCGAAGTGCAACAGGCTCAGCAGGTCGTCGAGCAGCGCCGGTTTACCGCAGAGGGCGCACAGAAGCTTTTCAACGAGAAGATCGGGAGCAAGGAAGTTGCGCTGGAGCGCCAAACCGAGCTGAAGCTCGCGCAAATTCAACTCCGGCAGGCGGAAGTCCGTCTTAAGGAAAAGACCATTCGCGCTCCCCTGGCCGGGATCGTGGTGAAGAAGTACAAGGAGGCGGGTGAAGCGGTCGATCGCGTCGAGAAGCTGATGGACATCGTCAATATCGATCAGGTTTACGTGCAATTTTACCTCGACCCAAAGCTGATGGCGGCGATGAGGCAGGACACCGAGATCGGCGTCCGCTTCCCTGTCATCGGGCCGGAGCGGTTCACCGGCACGGTCGCTTTCATCGATCCTCGTATTGATGCCGGCAGTGGCCTCTTTCGGGTAAAACTGCTGATGGAAAACCAGGATCACAAGATCAAGGCTGGCATGCGTGGCACCGCGGACTTTGCAAAGCTGAGCGCCGCGCGGTAGAGGCTCGCCTCGATGTCTGCCGTCGCCGTTCAGCCGGAGCCCATCGCTCCGGCGCCTCCTCCTCAGCAGGAGCAGGTGGTCATGCCGCCGCTCCGTAAAGATCTGCTCATCACGCAGCAGCAATACGAAGGCCGCACTTACTACGTCGTCAAAGATCCGATCTCGCTGCAGTACTTCCGGATGACGAGCGAGGATTATTACCTCGCCACGCTTTTCGACGGCGCGCGCACGTTTGGCCAGGTGCGCGAGGCTTACCAAAAGCGCTTCCCTCACGTGCCGCTGGAATACACGCCCGAGGAGGTTAATGAGCGGGTGCTCCGCTTCGCGAACGACCTCGCGATGCTGCAGTTCCTGAGCGTTCAGGGGATGCGACTGAAGGCACGGTTTGAGGCGCAGAAGAAGGCGAAAGCGAAGTCGGGCGGGATCTACGCATTCACGAACAAGCTGTTCTTCTTTCGAAAGTCGCTTTTCGACCCCGACGTTATCTTCGGCAAGATGGCGAAACCGTTTTGGTGGATCTGGACCAAAACCGCCATGTGGATCTCGATCGCCCTCGTTGCGGCGGCGGTCGTTGTCTTCTTAAAGAACGCAGAAGGGCTCGATCAGGCATTTGCCGACATCTTCCATTGGGAGAACCTCGCGTTGATGTGGGTGACGACGATCATCCTCAAAAGCGTGCACGAACTGGGGCACGGTCTCACCTGCAAACACTTCGGAGGGGAGGTTCACGAGGTCGGGTTTATGTCGCTCGTGTTCACGCCGTATTTCTTCGTGAACGTCACCGACTCGTGGGTCATGCCGAACCGCAAGCACCGCATGCTGGTCAGTGCGGCGGGCATCTTCGTAGAGCTTATCTTCGCGGCGCTGGCCGTCTTTCTCTGGGCCGTCGTGCAACCTGGCTGGTTCAAGGACTTCCTGTTCAACATCATCCTGATCGCGAGCATCTCGACGATCCTCTTCAACGCGAACCCGCTCATGCGGTTCGACGGCTACTACATTCTGACCGACCTGATCGAGGTTCCCAACTTGCAGGGGAAGTCGCGCGCACTCATCCAGCATCAGATCACCAAGCTGCTCTTTGGGACCGGCAAGGAGGCGATGCTTTCGCGCCTGCCGCTGCCGCGGAAACGTTTTTGGCTGTTCTATACCTACGCGGTCCTCTCGTGGATCTACGGCTACTGGATCATTTACCAGCTGATCATTTTCATGAAGCCTCACCTTGAGCCGCTCGGGCTGGAGGGGCTTTCCGATTGGTTTGCCTGGCTTGCCGGAATCGGCTGGGTCGGCGTGCCCATGGTTCACTTTGTGCAAAAACTCGAACTCACTCGTGCTGATCTGAAGCCAGGCGGCCGCTGGCGGCGCATCGGCGGCGTCTTTGGCATTCCGCTCGCCGCTTTTTTGGGATTCTGCTTCGTGCCGATCGAGCTCACCATCAAACGCGTCTGTGCCGTCGAGCTCGCCGAGCCCGAGCAGATTCGTCCCGAGGTGTCCGGTTTCGTGGAGGAAGTGCTCATTCGCGAAGGCGATCGCGTCAAAAAAGGTCAGGTGCTGGCTCGACTCAGCATGCGCGAATTACAGTCGAAGCTGCTCACCACCGAGCAGCGTCTGCGTGCGACCGAGGCGCAGTTGCAGCGCGCGCTCGGGCTCGAAAAACCGGCCGAGCAGCAACAACTCGAAAACATGCGGACCCGCTACGCCGCCGAGTTCGAAGAAGCGAAACGCAACGTCGCTGCTCTGGAACTTAAAGCCTCCCAGGACGGGATCGTGCTCACCCGGGAGCTGGAGAAAAAGCGGGGGCAGCTCCTTCGCAACGGCGACCTCTTCTGCGAACTGACCACGCTCGATCCCATGCGGATCATGATCCCGCTGAACGAGAAACAGGTGCGCTACGTCGCTCCCGGCCAGCGCGTGGAGCTGAAGGCGAACGCCTACCCCGGGCAGACCTTTCACGGCAAGATCGCCGGTGCGCCGCTCGTGCCGCTCGGCAAGAACATGCCGGCGGCATTTTCCGCCAAGCGCTCCGGCGACGTGAGCACCTTCGTGGACAAAGAGGGCCATGAGGTGCCCGTCGAACGGACCTTCGCCGCTCAGATCGAAGTGCAGAATTCGGATGCGTTGCTCCGGCAGGGCATGACCGGCCGCGCGGTCATCTCCGCGGGCAAACGCCCGTTCGGGAAGATGGTCTTGCAGTCGCTTTTGGACCTCGTCAGTCTGGATTACCGTTTCTGACCGATGCTGATCCCCCGCCGGCTGGCGCTCGCCTGCCTCCTTGTTTCTCTCTCCAGCGCGTGGGCAGGTGACGGACCCGCCACAACGCAGGATTTCTTCGGAGAAGGCTCGAGTTCCCAGACGCTCGCTCTCCAGGAGGCGATCGAGATGGCCTTGAAAAACAACCTCGACGCGAAGTTCGAGCGCGTCGGCATCTCAGTCGAGGAAGCACGGCGCCGGAGTGCGGCGGGCGTCTTCGATCCCGTCTTCGCGATCAACACTTCGCATGAGTCGGTCCGGCGTCCCGAGAATGCGAATGATCTCCGCACCAGCGACGCTTTGCGCCAGGAGGAGGCGATCCGCTCGCAGCAGGATTTTGTCGATGCGGTCAACCTTGCAAATGGCCGGCCGCCGATCTCCCGCGAGCAGAGCACCGCCGGGATCGACGGCGTGGTTTTCAATCAGGAGAACGATCGCTCTTCCTCCACGCTGCAAGGCCGCACCCCGCTGGGCACCCGCTACGGTTTCTCCCTGGAAGCCAATCGCCTGCGCAACACTTTCTCCGGTGATACCCGGCAGGTTTTGCCCGAGTATTTCACTTCCGCGACGGTGACGGTCATTCAGCCGTTGCTGAAGAACTTCGGTCCGGCCGCAAACCTTGCGGAACTCCGCATCGCGCGGCTGAACAAGAAGACGCAGATCCTCACCTGGAAGCAGCGTGTCGCCACCTCGGTCCAGGCCGTGATGGGCACCTATTACGACATGCTTTACGCCTTGCGCGACATCGAGGTGAAGCAGGACGCCATCGCGGCCGGTGAGAAGCTGCTCGCCCAAAACCGGCGCCGCCTGGAGCTCGGCTTCATGTCTCCGATCGACGTGCGCCAGGCCGAAGTCGCGGTCAGCACGGACCGGGAGTCGCTCGTTATGTCGAAGGGTTTCCTGCTCGAACGGCAGTTCGCGTTGAAGCGCCTGATTCTCGACGAGTTTCGCACCGAAGATACGCGCATCTTCATCCCGACTACCGCCCCGCAGCTGCCGGTCCCGAAGATCGATCGCCCCGATTTCCTCCGGGTCGCTTTTGGGAAGCGCTACGACTACCAGATCGCGCGCCACGAGGCAGACGTGCAGGACGTGCGGCTACGGTTCGCAAGGAATCAGCTGTGGCCCCAGGTCGATCTCGTCGGCACTTATGGCGTCAACGGTCTCAACAACAGCTTCGGCAGCAGCGCGCAGGATGCGATCTCAGGACACACGCCCGAATGGAGCGCAGGGCTCAACTTCCAGATTCCGTTGGGCAACGTTCAACCGCGCGCGCAGCTCAATCTCGTCAAAGGCCTCAAGCAGCAGGCCGTCCTGCGGATTAAGCAAACCGAGCTCAATCTCGGTGTGGACGTCGATACGGTCATCAGCCGCATTCTGACGAACCAGCAGCGCGTGGACACGGCGCGCGCGACTCGCGAGTTGAACGACGAGGCGGTGCGCATCGCCTACAAGCGCCTCGAGGAAGGTCAGATCTCCAGCTTCGACATCATCGAGACGCAGCGGAAGCTCTACGAAGCGAAGAGCCGCGAACTCGCCGCGCTCGCCGAGTTAAACAAAAGCGTGACTCAGCTCTGGCTCGCGACCGGCACGATCCTCGACCGCACCGGCATCTACTTTGACGACGAACCGGCGTCCGCACCGTTCGTCACCCGCACGGTGGCGCCAGCGATGGTGAAACCTCCGAGCACCGCGCCGGTCGGTCCTCCGGACAGCACCTCTCCACCAGGCACCGCGCCGACTCCCGCGCCCCGGCGCTCCAGCTCACCTCCGGCTCCCCGTCCCGGCGCGGCGGCAGTGCCAGCGGGTCCCAACAGCTCAGCCCGCGCGATTCGCCGCTTCCCGCCGACCACGTCCGAGCCTCTCGCTCCCGTTCTTACCGCCCCATCGCGTGGCACCCGGCCGCGCCCGCTTTCACCGGAGCCACCTTCCCGCCAGGCTCCCGCGCGGGCTCGCTAGATCCTCCACCTCATTTGGGCATCCGCAGCCGTTTCGCTGCCTGCCAACGCGCGTCAGCGGTGAAGAGCGCGAGGCCGAGCCAGATGCAGACGAAAGTAAACAGGTGCGCTCGGGTGAACGGCTCGTCGTAGAGCAACGTCCCGATCAGGAACGTAAGCGTCGGCGACAGGTATTGGATAAGGCCAAGAGTCGAGAGCGGGATAGTGCGCGCGGCATGCGCAAACCAGAGGAGCGGCAGCGCCGTGACCACGCCACCGCCGGCGAGCAGCAGCGACTGCGCAGGAAACGTTGGCGAAAAGGAACTCACGCCAGCGATCGCGAGATAAGCGATGTAGCCCAACGCAAACGGTGCCACCGCAGCGCTTTCCAGAAAGAGACCCGGCAGCGAATCGGCGCGGGAAACCTTTCGCAGCACGCCATAGAGCGCAAAGCTGCCGCAGAGCACGATGCCGATCCACGGGAACGCTCCGTAGCCAAGAGTGAGGCTCAGCACGCCGACCGCGGCGAGAGCCACGGCGATCCACTGCATTCGGCGCAGCCGCTCGCCGAAGAGCGCTGCTCCAAGCAGCACATTGACCAACGGGATCATGAAATAGCCGAGGCTGGTTTCGACAATATGGCCCGAGTTTACGGCCCAGATGAAGATGAACCAGTTGAAGCAGATGGCCGCGCCGCTGGCGGCCGCGAGCGCCAGCTGTCGGGCAGAGCGAAACGCGACCCACACCTCTTCCCACCGTCGTTGAATCGCGAGGAGCACCGCGCTGAACGCGAGGGACCAGATCAGGCGGTGGCAGAGGATCTCGAGCGCCGGGACAGTTTGCAGCAGCTTCCAATAAAGGGGCACCAACCCCCACGAGACGAACGCGAGCGTTCCGCTCACCAGCCCGAGCGAAGCGTTCGACCGCGGTTGAGGAACTGCTTCGATGTTCTCGTTTGCCATCAGGAGCCCAGAGGCTGCCTACCGTCCTCGCAATGTAAAGGGGATCGCTTGCTTCGGGAGAACGCGGGCGATCACCGGCGCTACTCGCCTACCTGGCCGGACTTTCCACTCCGCCGAGCTGAAACTCAGCGACTCCACAATGCACCCCCCACTCCGACTGTGAATGGCTTCCGACTGCGTAGTAGAAGGTGGCGACCCGCCCGCCGGTAAGGACCACGCTGCTCGGGTAGCCGGTGTCCACATTCGTGGAATCAGTGACCACGGCGAAGGAGCTGCTCCAATCAAAATGGCCGCTGGCATCACCAGCGACCGCCCGAACTCCGAACGGGGTATTGCGGAATCCCGTGACGAGCAGCGCGCGCCCATCCTCCAGCAGAGCAAGGTCTGCCGGATGCGCTCCCGGCGGGCTCACCGACTCAGGCTTGCTCCACGTTTGCCCACCGTCCGTACTGCGCGTCGTGGAAACGTTCGCCTTGTCGCCCGCTGAGCGCATCGCGGCCAGCAACGTTCCGTCAGCGAGCCGCAGGAGACCGGTTTCATTGAATCCGCGGCCGATCGTCGCGAAACGTTTCCACGTTTTCCCGCCGTCCTCCGAGCGGTAGAGATAGCTGTGATCTTCCTTCGAAGGAAGCTGCTCACCGGGCGGACGCAGTCCATGACCGTAGATGTTCATCAACATGGTCCCGTCCCGGAGCGTGAGCATTTTCCCAAACGGGCTGCCGTAACCGAGCTCGCGGACATCGATCTCTGACGCCTCCGACCAGGTTTTTCCACCATCCTCCGAGCGCGTCACCCAGGTGCTCACGGCGTGTGCAGCGTCATCGAGGTTGTAGTCGCCGAACGTATGCTTGGCAGCTCTCCAGAACGCCACCACCAGCGCTCCGTCCTTCGTCTCACCAAACGCCGGATTGCGGTCATCCAGCGGCGAATCCACCACGACTGCCGGAGCAGTCCAGCTCTTCCCCGAATCCGCGGAGAAGACGATATCGAGCCGGCCCTTGATGCCGACGTGGCTCGCGCCTCCGCGCAGGACCACCGCAAGCCTTTGATCGCGGAGCTGTCGCGCGACAGGAAAGAACCCCTGCCCTGAAACAACCAGGCGTTGCTCAACGACCACAGGGCTGGTCTCGTCGGCGAACGTCGAGCCCGAGCACAGAAGCGCAGCGAGCAGAACGTGGGGGAGTTTCATGGCTCCGTAAAACACGGCCGTACGACTAGGGCGCCCCCGCAGGCTTAAAGTCACCCGCCCGCACAGAGATCATCCGTGCATAGTTGAGGTGCTTCTGGATGGCGGCATTCACCATGGCTGGCGTGAGCGCGCGGATGCTCGCTTCGCGCTGCGCGTCGAAGGTCAGATCCCGGCCAAAGAACAGATAGCCGCTGAGCAAACCGGCGAGCGCGCCGTCGTTCGAGCGACTCACCTGGCGCGCCTGGAGCCAGCCGCCTTTCGCAGACTCCAGTTCTTCCTTGGTGAAGCCTTCGCGCGCCGCCCGCTCGATCTCCTCGCGAAATGCGACACCCAGCTTTTCCACATTCTGTGGCGCATAGATCATTTGCGCGCTGAAGCTCGCGTCCTTGTCCAGAGGACTGGCGCTGAACCCGCCGCCAACTCCATAGCTGAGGCCTTCCTTTTGTCGGATGCGCGTCGCGAGGCGGGAGTTGAGAAACCCACCGCCGAGCATGTATCCGCCGATCGTAATCGCCGGGTATTCGGGATCGTCGTCCCGCATCGCGAAGCCAAACCCAGCGAGGTAAACGGCGTTCGCTTTGTCCGGCGTCGGGATGATCTCCGTGCGTGCGGCAACATCGCGATAATCCTCTGCGATGCGGACGAACTTGCCCGGGCTCTTCCAATCCCCGAAGGCCTCGCGCAGTGCCGGCTCCACCACCGCAGCATCGAAGTCGCCCACCACCGCCGCCGTTGCGTCACTGGCGCCGTAGAAGCTCGCATGGAATTCCTTCACCTGGTCCAAAGTGAGCGCCTCCACGGCGGCGACTTCTTCCGCGAAAGTGCGCGTATAGCGCGGATCTTCGCTGGTGTAATGCGGCCGCGAGATGCGCGCGAACATGTTGCCGGCGAGCGCCTGTGGATCGGTCTTTTGCTGCTCCAGCGCCGCGAGAGATTCCTGCTTCAGCTTGTCGAACTCGTCCGCCGGAAACGACGGCTCGCGGAAGAACTCGCGCACCAGCTTCAACACCTCCGGCAGATGCTCGCGGTCCGTATCGACCGAAGCGGTCGCCGCAGTCGCCCCACCACCGATGCTCACGCGCGCTTTCAGGCGATCGAGCGTATCCCGGATTTGCTGGCGGGTTTTGCTGCGCGTTCCTTTATCGAGCATCGCGCCGGCGAAACCGGCCGCGACGGCTTTATTCTTCAGCGTCTCCAGCGTGCCGAAACGCAAGGTGATCGTCGCCGTCACCGAGTCACCACGCGTTTCCTTGGGGAGCAACGCGAACTTCATTCCGTTCTCGAGCTTCCCGCGAGTGGTGCGCTTCTCGATGTTCTCCGGCGTTGCTTCAAAGTCCTCGCCCTGCGCGATCGGCGGCTTGCCTTTGTACTCGCGCAAGAGCGCCGCAATATCCGGCGGCTCCGGCACCACGGTTCGTTCCGCGTTTGGCTCGGGAATGAATAGCCCGATGGTCCGATTCGAAGGCTTGAGGTACGTCGTCGCGACGCGCCCGACGTCCTCCGCCTTCACCTGCTCGAGCCGATCCCGATCGAGGAACGCGAGCCGCCAATCGCCGAGCGCGATCGATTCACTGAGGCGCAGGCCGATCTGATCGGAGCGCTTCAGCGAGATCTCAAAGTTCTTCAGCAGCCGGGTGCGAGCGCGCGCAACCTCCTCTTCCGTTGGCGGGTTTTTCTTAATGTCCTCGAGCACGGCCAGCATCGTTGCCTTGGCGTCGTCGAGGGTTTTTTCCTGCCGCACTTCTGCCGAAAAATTGACGATTCCCGCCTCCGCGAAACCGGAAGCACTCCCGGAAACGCTGGCCGCTTTCTTGGTCTCGACGAGCGCCTTGTAGAGCCGGCCCGATGGTTCATCGGCGAGCAACGTCGCGAGGATCGAGAGCGCCGCATCGTCCGGGTGCGAACCGGCGACGGTCCGGAACATCGCGGAGACGAGTTGCACATCGCCGGTGCGGCGCAACGTGATCTGCCGCTCGCCGTCCTGCACCGGCTCCTTGGTGTAAGTCGTCGTGAGTTTCCGCGCCGGCTTTGGGATCGCGCCAAAATATTCATTCACGAGTTCCAGCGTTTTTTGCTCATCGATCCGTCCCGCCACGACGAGCACCGCATTATCCGGCTGATAGTATTCCCGGTAAAACGCCTGCAGCCGTTCGATCGGCGCGCCTTCGATGTCGCTCTTCTCGCCGATCGTCGAGTGTCCGTAGTTATGCCACTGGAAGACGGCGGGCAGCATCCGCTTGTAGAGCACGCCGCCCGGGCTGTTCTCGCCGCGCTCGAATTCATTGCGCACGACGCTGAATTCCTTTTCCAGGTCGGTTCGCGAGATGTGCGAATTGATCATCCGATCCGCCTCGAGCTCGAGCGCCCAGCGCAGGTTGTCTTCCGTCGCCGTAAACGTCTCGTAATAATTGGTGCGATCGAACCAGGTCGTCCCGTTCGCCCGTGCACCGCGCTCGGTCAGCTCCTGCGGAATATTCGGATGCTTCGGTGTGCCTTTGAAAACGAGATGCTCGAGCAGATGGGCCATCCCGGTCTCGCCGTAATCTTCATGCCGCGAGCCGACCTTGTAAGTGATGTTGACCGTGATGATCGGCCGCGAAGGATCGGGAAACAGCAGGACGCGCAAACCGTTCGGCAGCGCGTATTCGGTGATCCCCTCCACTGAGGTCACCCGCTCGACGTTCGGCGGAAGCTTGATCGGTCCCGGTGCGGCCTCCTTCGCAGCGCACCATGCTCCAGAGGACAGCAGGAGAAGCAGCAGCAGAGCCAGTGAAGGGGGGAATCGATTCAGCTTCATGCCGCGAGTATGCCGAGCCGAAAAGCGGCGTCGAGTTCCAGCTCTCCCGACCTACTGCGAGAGTCGGGCGTGGAGCTGATGCCCTGCTCCAAGTTTGCAAAGGACTCCAGACGCGGCATGATGCTTCGCCCGACAGGGTCGTCCCGCATGCTGCGTCCCATCTTCTCCACTCTTCTTGGCATCGTCGTCCTCAATTCCGCCTTGGGAGCTGCGGACGGAAAGGGCACGGCATCGCTGAGCCTTCTGAAGGCGATCGACGATGGCTTCGTGCAGATCTACGAAAGGGTCGCGCCTACGGTGGTGGTCATCGAAGCGAGCAAACCGGGCGAGGAAAACGACCGCGAGAACGCGAAGAGCTTCGAGTTCTTCTTCAAAGACGGCGAGACGCCGCGCGACCTGCCGAAAGCGCCCGAGTCTTCGCCGACCTGGCGGTTGCCGAGCCGCAGCGAGGGCTCCGGGTTTATCATGCGCGCGGACGGCTTGATCCTGACCAACAATCACGTGATCGCGGATGCCGAAAAGCTCAGCGTTCGCCTCAAGGATGGCCGTTCATTCCCCGCCAAAGTGCTGGGCACGGACGACAAAACCGACATCGCCGTGTTGCAGATCGACGCGAAGAATTTGCCGGTCGTGGAGTTTGGGGACAGCGACACGCTGCGGATTGGACAGCTCGTCTGCGCGATCGGTGCGCCATTCAATCAGGACTACAGCTTTTCCGCAGGCTGGGTGAGCGGAAAGGGCCGCACGGATCTGCTCGGGCCCACGTCACGCTCGATCATCTACGAGGATTACATTCAGACCGACGCGTTCATCAATCCGGGCAACAGCGGCGGCCCGCTTTTCGACGTCGAAGGCAAGGTCGTCGGAATGAACACGCTGATCAACGGCATCGGCCGCGGGCTCGCGTTCGCGATCCCGTCCAGCATGTTGCAGGAGATCTCCGGGATCTTGATCGCGCAAGGCAGGGTCCAGCGTCCCTACTTAGGGATTCGCATCGAGACGCTCGGCAAAGACCCGTCGCTGCGCGAGCACGTGGCAGGCGTTAGCAAAGGCGTCGTGGTGGACACGATCGAGATCGACGCCCCTGCGTATCGGAGTGACTTGCGCGCGGCCGATGTGATCACCGCCGTCGATGGCGCGGCAGTCACGAGTTCGCGCGAGTTGCAGAAGGAAATCCTGAAAAAGAAGATCGGCCAGACGCTGCGGCTCACCGTCTGGCGCAACGGCACAATGATCGAAATCCCCGTCGCCACCGGTGAGCTCCCATCCGAAATCACGAAGGTCGTCAATCCGGCCACGCCGCCGGTGAAGGCGCTAGGTAACGGCGAACCGCTCGGCTTGAAGCTGAAGGATTCGGAGGCAATCCGCGGGGCTGTGGTGGTCGAGATCGTGCCGGATTCCCCCGCATCGAAAGTCGAAATCCAGGCGGGCGATTTGATCACCGCCGTCGATACCAAGCCTGTCGGGAACGCAGCAGCCGCGGTGAAGGCGATGACTGCGAACGTCACCCAGCGGGATCAGCGAGGCGTCCTGCTGAACCTCGAGCGTGCGGGCAAACGCACGTTCGTCGTGCTCAAGGCGAATCCCTGAGTCGAACTAGCCGGCGAACAGCTGGCTCATTCGCTCCGACAGGAACTTCACGCGCGCCGTATCGCCGCCGGATACTTCGGCAATGCCGTAGCCTTGGTAGCCGATCTCATCGAGCGCCTTCATCACCGCGGGCCAGCTCACATCGCCTTCGCCGAGTTCGATGTTGAAGCCTTTGCCGAGTCCCTCGGTGTCGCGCTTCTTCCGGCTGAAATCCTTGATGTGCACATTCAGGATGCGTGGGCCGAGGATCCGCACCCACTGCTCCGGCCAGCCGTAGGTGACCACGTTGCCGATGTCGAAGTGCCAGCCGACCCACTCGCTCCCGACCGCCTCGACATAACGCACCGCTTCCAGCGGGCTCATGATGAATTGGTTCCAGACGTTCTCGATCGCAATGTGGCAATTCGCTTCCTTTGCGAAAGGCACGGCACGCTTGACCGCCTCGACGGATCGTTCCCAACACACATCGTAAGGCACGTCCTTGTTGACGACGCCGGGCACGAGCAAGACGCGCCGGCAACCGAGTTCACCCGCTTCCTGGAGCGCGAGCTTGAGGCCGTTGAATCCCTGCTCGCGCTCTTTCGGGTCCTGGTGGCTCAACGGCTTGCCCCAATGCGTGGTGCAAGTGACGCCGGCGATTTCCAGGCCACTCGCCTCCTTTGCGCGCAACACTTCGTCGAGCGGCACTGCGTCCGGCCGGTTCAATTCCACTCCGTCGAATCCGGCGGCTTTGATGATCTGGAACTTTTCCAACGTCGATGCACCGTCTTTGCACATCGCCAGATTGATTGCCTTCTTGAGCTGGCGCTTTCCGACTTGGGCTCGCGCCACTTCAACCAATGGAAAAGCCGCCAACGCGCTGGCGGTGATTCCCAAAAAGGTGCGTCGGTTCATCGATCTCGGTTTGGCGAGTGACTGAGCACTCCCTGCGTGGTCATGGCCCATATCCCTGCTGCTCATACCCACTTCGACACGCACCGAGCACTTCGCAGCGACGCATGATCACTCATCTTCAATTCTGGGGATTCCGCGTGCGCCGTGCCAAAAGCGGAGGACGTCCACACGACAATCGCCATGATCGACCCGATAGATGACTCGATACGAGCGAACAACAATCTCCCGAATGCTCGGGTTTTCGAACTCTCGAACGACGCGACCCATCTCGGGAAGTTCGGCGAGCCGCTTGATGCTGCTGACGAGAAACTGACCGAACCGCACTGCGCGATCTGGTGAGTCCACCGAGATGTAACGAACGATTGAACGGAGGTCACGCTGGGCACTCGGTGAAAGCGCTACCTGATAACCCATGAGGGCAACTCGCGCTCGATCTCCTCGATCGAAATGCGTTCGCCGCGGTCGATCTCGGCAACGCCCTGACGCACCGCGGCAACGAATTCTATCTCTTGAGCAACATCGTGGAGCGACACGTCTTCGGGCAGCTTTTGAAGCAGGTCTTGGATAATTTGCTTGGTGCTCATGGATGAAGTGTCACTCGAATGCGGAGACTCAGAATCAGTTTAGGAAGAGCGACTGACTTTGCGAGCATTTGATCGACGCAATCAACCCTGCATTGCGACGAACTTGAGGGCTTAGGCGATTCAGCCATTTGTCGTCCAAGACGTATGACACCAATCATTCGAGCACTACGAGAATGCCCAAGACGCCACCACCTCCTGCACCGGCAGCACCGAACAACAACGCGATAACCAGGGGAGCGACGATGAGGATACCGATGACACCACAGCCGCCCTTCAGAAAGTCGTTCGGTTCGGGCATTCGCTGCGCCTAAAGGAGGGTTCCCTCGAAATCAGCGACCAAAGCTGTAACAGTTTCAGGAGTATGCTCGCGGTCGATAATGAAACAGTCCAAGGCAGGAAAGCCGGAATTCCCGTTA
>JAQGOK010000109.1 GCA_028293645.1 Chthoniobacter sp. | reverse complement strand
CGCGCAGTCTCTGGACCTCGGCAATTTCGAGGTCGATGACGCGGCGCGCTTTGTCGAGATAGTCCATGCGCCGCGATGCTAACCCTTCGGCGCGGATCGCGAAAAGCGGCGATTCGCCCCCCGCGTGAGGGTGTTCGCGAGTTGCGCTTTCCTCCGGCGACGCGCGCTGCATAGAGTGCGGCCACGGATGCGTCGGTTCCCTTTCTTCTTTGTAGCGTTGATGGGGGTGTTCCTGACGCTGGCCGCTCCACTGCACGCGCTGGAAGTGCGACAGACGCTCTGGGGTTTCGATGGACGTGCCGTGCCGGGGCGCATCAGCCCGCTCTCCGTGCTGCTCGCCAATCCCGGCAACAAGCCGTTCGAAGGCGAACTCGTCCTGAAGCAGCAAGGCGGTCTCGGGGCACACAGCGGCGCGCCGTATGTCCTGCCGGTTTTCCTCGGTCCCCAGAGTGAGCGCTGGGTGCAGTTCTACGCTTTCGTGAATGCGGGCGAAGAATTCGAGCTGAGCTGGGGCCGCGGCGCGAAGGACCGCTACAAGCTGGATTACGGCACCACCGCCCCACCCGCGCGGGTGCTTCTCGCCGATCCGGGCAATCCTTTCGGTGTTGGCGCCGCGATGAAGACGTTTCCGGACAACCTCTTTCCCACGACCGTGGCGGCGACTGACGGTCTGGACGCGGTGGTGCTCGACTATGTTCCGCGCTGGGAAGCAGCGCGGCGGGATGCATTCCTCGATTGGGTGAAACGCGGCGGGATCGTGATGCTGCTGCCCGGAACGGGCGGCGAATTTCCGGTGTTTAGCGGCCCTCTGGAAGTCCTGAATATCACCGGAGAATCGGCAAACGTCGGGGCTGGGACGGTGTTGCGGCACAAGGCCACGCGGCGTGAGGCGAGCGAGAAGCTGCTGGTCGATCGCGGCTTCCCTGCGCCTGAACTGAAGACCGGCAAGGACCAGGTGGTGATCTACAACTTCGAGCAAACCGTCTTCGAACGGCTCGCGCGACTGACCCGGCCGGACATCCGCTGGTGGCTGATCAATTCGTTGACCGTGCTGTACGTGCTGGTCGTCGGCCCGTTGCATTATCGCTGGAGCCAGCGTGTTGATTACCGACTGTCGATCGCCGGGTTGGTCGGTGGCGTGCTCCTCTTCGGAACGGCCTTCGCGGTGATCGGCCGCCGCGGTTATGGCGAAAGCCAGACGGTTCATTCCATCGCGATCGCCCGCGCGCTGGGCGATGGCCGCTGTGATGTGACGCAATGGGTGAGCGCGTTTGCCACCGCAGGCGACATCTACACGCTCACCCACCACGCCCCAGCAAACCTTTACGCTGCAGTCAGTCCGGAGCCGATTAATGGAAAGATCCTCAATGGCAAGGACGGCGCATTCCTCGCGGACATCCCGCTGTTTTCATCGAGACAGTTTCTTCACCGCGCCGTGCTGACCGGCGATGACACGCGCGTGACGGTGGAACAATGGGAGACGGTTATCGGGGAGACGGTCACCGATGAGCCGGCGAAGCTCAAAGCCATTGCGCTGCGCGTGAATGCGCAGTTCCCAAAGGAGACGCTCGAGCTGAGCATCCGGCACGGCGACAGATTCTATCGGCTGAAACGCGAAGGCGATCTCCTCGTGCTCGCGGACGGCGAGGGCCAAAGTTTCGAGAGCTTCCTGCCACCGCAGCGCATCAATGAAGCGTCTTCCGGCACCGTGGTGACGACGTTCCGCGCCGGCAGCGGTGCAACGGTGAGCACCAGGGCGGAGCTTACTCCCGAACTGATCGCGCTGGCTCCCCTGCTCCATGTGCGCGCTCTCGGAGGGCGCGACTACTTCCAGCAACAGATCAAAAGGCCGCCACTCCCGCCCGACCGGCTGGAACTCTACGTGTTCACTTACTCCCCCGAGAGTTTCCGCCTGCAGGCCGAGGGCTTTAACAATCAAAATGGCTGTGTGCTTTACGTACAGGATGTCTCCAAACCGTAAGTGCCAGAACCCTCCAGGCAGATCCCCATGACCGACACCGCCACGATCATCGACATCCGGCATCTTTCGCATCGCTACAAAACGCACCAGGCGCTGACCGATGTGAGCTTCACCGTGGGTCGCCAATCCATTCACGGTTTCGTCGGGCCGAATGGCGCGGGCAAAACCACCACGCTGAAAGTCCTCGCGACACTGCTCAAGCCGCAGAACGCCGGCGCGGTTTCGGTCTTCGGCCGGGACATTGTTTTCGACCGGAACTCGGTGCGGAGAAAGATCGGCTTCATGCCGGATCACTTTTCGATGTACCGGCAGATGACCGTCTTCGAGTACCTCGACTTCTTCGGCGCCGCTTACGGGCTGGGCCAAAGCGAACGCGATCGAATCATTGGGGATGTGCTCGCGTTGACGGACATGGCGGGTCGGAAGAACGACCTGATCAACGGCCTTTCCCGCGGCATGCAGCAGCGCGTGAGTCTTGCGCGCGTGCTCGTGCATGATCCCGATTTGCTCCTGCTCGATGAGCCGGCGAGCGGCCTCGATCCGCGCGCGCGCATCGAACTCATGGAGATCCTTGAAGAGCTGCGGCGGCTCGGGAAGACGATCTTCATCAGCTCGCACATCCTCAGCGAACTCGCGACGCTCTGCGATCACGTGACCATCCTCGATCGCGGCGCGGTGAAGTACACCGGGACGATGCGGGGCTTGATCGCGAACGCCGAAGGCAGCGTCACGGCGTATCACCTCACCCTCGCTGCCGAGCATCCCGCCACGGCCGACGCGGTCGCGAAGCTGCCGGGTGTGCAACGGATCACGCCACCTGTGCCGGGCGAAGCGCGTTACACGATCACCTTTGATCGCGACCAGCTCAGCGTAAACGCACTCTTGGAAACGGTGCTCGCGAGCGGCGGCCAGATCGTGAACTTCGCCGAAGACGTGAAGCACCTGAATCAGGCTTTTATGGATCTGACCGAGCCCGGCGTGCGGACGTAGGCGATCTGACCGGCGCGACGCATGGCTTCGCCCCTGCTCGCTCTCCTCGCGCGTTCGATGCGCGTGGAGAGCCGACTCAAGCCGACCTACATCGCGCGCGGGACGCTGGTCCTCGTGGTGGCGGTTTTCCTCGTCGCGCGGGTGCTCGCCGCAGGTTGGACCGGCGCGCCGGGTCTGGCGGCTTTCGAGTCAATCGTGCTGATCCAGTTCGTGTTCATCACGCTCGCGGGGCTCGGCTATTTCTCCTCTGCGATCACGGAGGAGAAGGAGGAGGAGACACTCGGCCTATTGCGGATGACCGATCTCAACCCGATCTCGATCCTGCTCGGCAAATCCACCAGCCGACTGATCGGCGTGCTGCTCGCGCTGCTCGTGCAACTGCCGTTCACGTTTCTCGCCGCAACCCTGGGCGGCGTTTCCACGCATCAAGTCCTCGCCTGCTACCTTGCGCTGGCCGGATACACCTTCTTCCTCGCCAATCTGGCGCTGCTCGCGTCAGTGCGCGC
>JAQGOK010000046.1 GCA_028293645.1 Chthoniobacter sp. | reverse complement strand
GGCGACGCTCTGGCGCGGCGCGAGGCGAGGTACTTCAAAAGGAAGCCGCAACCCGATCACGGCACATCCGGTCGAGCTGCCGCCGGCGGAAGGAGCACCGCGGGATCTGCAACCGCTGAACGTCAGTCGCTGCTCACACTCACAGAGTTGTCGGCTCAAAGAATTTCCGCAATATGCGGAATGCGCCTGACTGTGCCGACCAGCATTCATCCCGGACTCGCTTTCCCGGATCCGATCGCACGGCGTCGCGCCCTCACGCTCCTTTTCATGACCGCACTCTCCACTGCCACTCTGCCAACGCTTGAAGCGGCCGCCACTGACGATCCGTTGCTCACCGAGAGCACTCTGCCGTTTCACCTTCCCCGCTTCGATCGGATCAAGGATGAACAGTTTCCGCCTGCATTCGAGCGAGCGATGGCGGAGCAGCTCGACGAAGTTGCACTCGTAGCCAACGAATCTGCGGACGCCACTTTCGAGAACACGATCGTGGCAATGGAACGCACAGGCCAAACGCTGACGCGGGTGCAGAGCATCTTTTCGGGGCTCAACGCCGCGCACACAAATCCAGCATTGCAGAAGATCGAAACGGAAATAGCGCCAAAGCTGGCGGCGCAGCGCGACGCCATTCTCCTGAATGCCAAACTGTTTTCACGGATCGAATCGCTGCACACGACGCGGGAGCAGCTTCCACTCGATCCCGAGTCGAAGTTTCTCGTCGAGCGCTACTACAAGGATTTCGTCCGTGCCGGTGCGAAGCTTTCGGAGGCGGAGAAAACCAGGCTCAAAGCGCTCAACGCGGAACTCGCGACGCTGCAGACCACCTTTCAGCAGAACGTGTTGAAGGAGGTGAATGCCGCGACGGTCTTTGTCGAAGATCGCGCTGAGCTGAAAGGCTTCTCGGAGAACGCCATCGCAGCCGCGGCGGCTGCCGCAGAAGCAGACGGGAAGAAGGGTCAGTATGCGTTGCGTCTGCTCAATACGAGTGGTCAACCGGCGCTCAGCTCACTCGAGAATCGCGCGCTGCGTCAGCGCTTGCACGAGACATCGCTCGCGCGCAACAGCCACGGCGGCGCCTACGACAATCGCGAGATCGTTGCGCGGATCGCGAAGCTGCGCGCAGAGCACGCGCAACTGCTCGGCTACGCAAACCACGCCGCGTATGTGCTCGAGGACCAAACTGCGCTCACGACAGACGCGGTGAACAAGTTACTCACCGAACTGGCCGGTCCCGCAGTGGCGAATGCACGAAGCGAAGCAGCGGACATGCAGAGCGTCATCGACCGCAGCGGTGCGAGCTTCCCACTCGCCGCGTGGGATTGGGATTACTACTCCGAGAAAGTTCGGCAGGAGCGGTTCGCTTTTGACGAAGAACAACTGAAGCCCTACTTCGAGCTGAACCGCGTGCTGCATGACGGCGTTTTCTTTGCCGCGACGAAGCTCTTCGGCATCACCTTCAAGGAGCGGCAGGATCTGCCGGTCTATCAGGAAGACGTGCGGGTCTTTGAAGTCTTCGATGCAGACGGACAACCACTCGCGCTCTTCCTCGCGGATTTCTTCGCGCGCCCGTCAAAGCGCGGTGGCGCGTGGATGAACTCCTATGTCGATCAATCGACCCTGCTGGAGAAGAAGCCGGTCATCGGCAACAATCAGAACATCTCGAAGCCTGCTGCCGGAGCACCCGCGTTGCTGACCTTTGACGAGGTCAACACGATGTTCCATGAGTTCGGTCATGCGCTGCACGGGATGTTTTCGCAGGTCAGCTTCCCGCGCTTCAGCGGAACGGAAGTGCCGCGCGACTTCGTGGAGTTTCCATCGCAAGTCTATGAGATGTGGGCGATCTGGCCGGAGGTGCTGAAGAACTACGCGAAGCATCACCAGACCGGCGAGCCGATGCCTGCCGAGCTGATCGAGAAAGTAATCGCGACCGAGCAGTTCAATCAGGGCTTCGCCACAACCGAATACCTGGCGGCTGCGCTGCTCGATCAAACCTGGCATCAGCTCGCGCCTGCGAAAGTGCCGGAAGCTTCGGGCGTGCTGGACTTCGAAGCGGGCGCGCTGAAGAACGCCGCGGTCGATCTGCCGATGGTGCCGCCGCGGTATCGGAGCACCTACTTCTCGCACAGCTTCTCCGGCGGATATTCGGCCGCCTATTACTCCTATATTTGGGCTGAAGTGCTCGATGCGGACAGCGTGGAGTGGTTCAAGCAAAACGGCGGTCTCACGCGCCAGAACGGCGATCACTTCCGCCGAACCGTCCTCTCCCGCGGCGGCACCGCGGAAGCGATCACGCTCTTCCGCGACTTCAAAGGCAGCGACCCGCAAATCGGACCCCTGCTGAAACGCCGCGGGCTCGGTGCGACGGGCGGCAAGTAACGGATCGTTCCGACCCACTCGACTCCATGAGCAGCAAGCCGTACGCGACCGCACCTCTCGCCATTCCGGGTATA
This sequence comes from Chthoniobacter sp., assembly GCA_028293645.1. Taxonomy (GTDB): domain Bacteria; phylum Verrucomicrobiota; class Verrucomicrobiia; order Chthoniobacterales; family Chthoniobacteraceae; genus Chthoniobacter. Next base: position 6,633 of record JAQGOK010000046.1, on the reverse strand, counting down.
CCGCCGGGCATTCCTTACATCGTCGGCAACGAAGGCGCGGAGCGGTTCTCGTATTACGGGATGCGCGCGATCCTCGTCATTTTCATGACGAAGCATCTCATGAATGCGCAGGGTCAACTCGACCCCATGTCCGAGGCGGACGCCAAAGCCGCGTTCCACTTCTTCAGCTCGGCGCTCTATGCGTTTCCTTTGGTGGGCGCCGTGCTGGCGGATGCCTTCCTCGGGAAATACCGCACGATCGTCTGGCTCTCGATCCTCTACTGCTTCGGCCATCTCGCGCTCGCGCTCGATGAGACGCGGCTCGGTCTGACGATTGGCCTGACCCTGATCGCGATCGGCTCCGGGGGCATCAAACCGTGCGTCGCGGCGCATCTCGGCGATCAGTTCGGCCCATCGAACGCGCGACTTCTGCCGCGAGTCTTCGGCTGGTTCTCCTTCGCGATCAACTTCGGGTCGTTCATCTCCACGCTCCTGACGCCGTACCTTCTCCAAAAGTACGGACCGTCGGTCGCGTTCGGGGTGCCGGGAGGATTGATGCTCACGGCAACGTGGGTCTTTTGGCTGGGCCGCAACAAGTTCGTCCACATTCCACCGGGCGGAACCGCGTTCCTGAAGGAAGCCTTCAGTCGCGAAGGACTCGGTTCACTCGGGCGTTTGTTCACGATCTACCTCTTTGTTGCGATGTTCTGGGCGCTCTACGATCAGACCGCTTCCGCGTGGGTGCTGCAGGCCGACAAAATGGACCTGCGCTGGATGGGCATCACCTGGCTGCCGTCGCAAATCCACGCGATCAACCCGATTCTGATCCTGATCTTCATCCCGATCTTCTCCTACGGAATCTACCCCGCGTTCGATCGGTTCTGGCCGCTCACGCCACTGCGAAAAATTGGGCTCGGATTCTTCCTCACCGTCCCGTCGTTCCTGATTCCGGCGTGGATCGAAACGCAGATCGCCGTGGGCCTGCAGCCGAACATCGTCTGGCAACTTCTCGCTTACGTCGTCATCACCGCCGCCGAGGTCCTCGTCTCCATCACCTGCCTGGAGTTTTCCTACACGCAGGCTCCGCGGAAGATGAAGTCGTTCATCATGGCCTGCTTTTACGCCTCCGTTGCGCTCGGCAATCTGTTCACTGGGGCGGTGAACAAGTTCATCCAAAACGCTGACGGCTCGGTGAAGTTCACGGGTGCCGAGTATTACCTCTTCTTTGCCGGCCTGATGTTCATCACCGCAATCCTCTTCATCTTCGTCGCGGTCCGCTACCGCGAGCGGACTTACATCCAGGAACAGGAACCCGCGGCGAGTTGAAAGATGTGAGTTTCCCCTGGCAGCTGTAGCGGGAACCCGCTGGGTTCCCGCGCTGCTATGTGAGAAGCAGCGAACCGGGCAGGTGCCCCTACAGGCGCTGCAGCTCGCTCGACTTCGTTACGCGAACAACGCCGAAACGGGGCGCGCCTTCACGAGCTCGCGCGGTTGATTCAGGTGATTGAAAACGATCGTTTCCGGGTCGATGCCGCACGCGTGATAGATAGTGGCGAGCAACTCGGTCGGCTCAACGGGATCGGACGCCGGACTCGAGCCTGTCTTGTCCGAAGCGCCATGGACGTAACCGCGTTTGATCCCCGCGCCTGCGATGCACGCGGTGTAGCAGTAAGGCCAGTGGTCGCGCCCATCCGAGCTGTTCACGTTGCCGGAGGTGCTCAGCCCTTTCTCCGGGCTGCGCCCAAATTCACCGAGCGCCACGACCAGCGTTTCATCCAGCAGACCACGCGAATCGAGGTCTTCGATCAGCGCGGAGAAGCCCTGGTCGAGCATCGGTCCGCTTGCGGATTTCATCCGGTCCGTGAGGCCAGCGTGATGATCCCAGGAGTGCGCATCCGAATTCGCGACCTTGGGCCAGATTACTTCAACCACTCGAGTCCCCGCTTCGACGAGCCGTCGCGCCAGCAAGCAGCTCTGGCCAAAGGTGTTCATGCCGTAGCGCTCGCGCATAATCTCCGGTTCACGATCAATCGCGAACGCATCGCGCGCGCGGCCGCTCACGATCAGGTTCAGCGCGCGGTCGTAGTATTCGTTGAGGTTGTAGCTCGCGACGGCCTTGTCGATTTCCGGCATCGCGTCGTTGATCGCATCGCGCAGGCGCGCGCGGCGTTCGAGACGCATTGCGAAGACGTCGGGACGGAGGTTCAGGTCATCGACCTTGATCCGGTTCATCTTCGTCATGTCCATGTCGTCGCCCTCCGGGAAGAGCGTGTAAGGATCGAACGACTTGCCGAGGAAACCGGCGGTGCCGCCTTTGCCGACGACGTTCGATTCCTGCAGCGGCCGCGGCAGCATCACGAACGGCAGCATCGGCTCCGTCGGCGGTTTCAGCCGGATGATGTTCGAACCGAAGTTCGGGTAATCCTTGGCGTTCGGCGGCTCGAGCTGGCCTGACGGCGAGACCTTGTCCGTCGTGTAACCGGTCATGATCTGGTAGATCGCGGCGGTGTGATTGAAGAGCCCGTTCGGCGTGTAGCTCATCGAACGGATCATCGTCAGCTTGTCGTTCACCTTCGCGAGCTTCGGCAGGATCTCGGTGAAATTGATGCCCGGAATCTTTGTCGAGATCGGGTTGAACGCGCTCCGCATCTTGTCCGTTTGGTTCTCCTTCGGATCCCACAAGTCCAGATGGCTCGGCCCACCCTGGAGATAAACGAGAATCACGCTCTTGGCCTTGTTCCAGCCTGGGCCTTTGCCTGTCGCAGCTTTGTCCGCGACTTCGGCCGCGCGTGCTTTCAGCTCGAACATCGAGCCGAGCGTGAGCCCGAGCAGCGCTGAGCCACCGACGCGCAAAAGATCGCGTCGCGTGATGCCGAGGTGGTCGTCGCAGAGGTCTCTGCCGGGTTGGCCTGGAACGCGGATCATGATGTTTGGGGCGGTGGGTGGAACTAACGGTTGAAGAGAAACGCAGGCGTGTTCACGAGTGCCCAAACCAGATCCTGCGCGCCGGTCAGCCGCTGGTTCGTGAGCTGGCCCTTGCTTTGCGCGGCGTCGGCGCGGAGTTGCACGAGCTTCGAATCCAGTCGGATCGGCTCCTCTGCTTTCGCGATGGCGGTGCGTCGGCTGATGATACCGGGATCAGTCGGGAGCGGGAGCTGGTGCTTCGCGAGAAGCAGGCGGCGCTTCCGGAGCTCCGGATCGTTCTCATTCCAGTAGGCGGCGAGTGCCTTCAGATGTTCCGGTGTGCGGACGTTCGGCGGCTGTTTCAAAGCGTCAGCCACTGGCGCAGGAAGACCGAGGTTTAGCGGAGTCTGGGACGTGGTGATCCAAAGCCGAAACCGCGCAATCGCGAAGCCGCCTTTGCGCGGCTGATTCATCTCGAAGCGCAGCCGCAAACCCTTCGTGGCATCCCCGATGGGAGCCGCAAGCTTGAACGCCGCGGCATGCGGCACGCCGAATTGGTTGCTGACCGCCCAGCCGTTGTTCTCGTCGCCGCGTTTGCCATCGATGGCTTTCTTGATCTCGAAATTGGGCTGGCTGAAGTCGGCGACCGCGTCGGCAAGCGCGACATCGGCAGGCGCGGTGTTGTCGATCCCGGTGGTCTTCAGACTCAACTCGCCGAGCACGAAGTTGCCGTCGCTAAACCGCCCCGGACCAAACGCCGCTTCCTCCGCCGACGGCAACACTTCGAGCAATACGCCGGTGATTCCCGCAACCTTGCTGTCTGCTTTGATCACGTAATCGGTCGTGCTGGGCCGTGCGCCACCAGCTTTTACGCTGCCGTCGGGCTGCTTCTCGAGCGTAATGCCGCCGCTCGCGCGGAGTTCGACGAAGGTATCGATCGGGGTCCAACCCGTATAAGTGCGCGCGGCGGGAATGGTCGCCTCGAAGTTCGCCTGCGCTTTGGCGAGCTCGGCGGTTTCGTAATCCTTCACTGCCTTTTCGGAAGCCGCGACATCGGCCAGGCGCTTCTTTTCGGCTTCGGCCACCTTCGCCGCGATCTCGGTTTCGAAGCGCGCGAGGTCTTGTTTGGCGCCTTCAATTGCGGCCACCCGCTCGGCTTCCAGTGCGGCAATGATCGGCGCCTGCTCCTGTTCCTTCACCTCTAGGTCAACGGCGAGCTTTGCGTGCTCTGCGCCGATCGTGCCCCACGCCTCGATCGTGCGCGCGAGTTCCGGTTCCGTCGCATGGCGGCTCAGCGCGCGCAGGAAAAGATCGTCCACCAGTTTGCGATCGTCCGGTTCATCCCGAGCCATCTTGGCGAGCGCATTCTGCGGATCGCCGATTGCGTCGGCGACGGCACCGCCGCTGAGCAGCGCCATGATACTGCCGAGCCCGAGGTTGCTGCTGCGCTCACATTCACAAGAACTCTCGCGTGCCGGCCGGCCCAGGTTTGCGAGGAAGCCGCTCGGCAGATCGAGCGCCGAATCCGACAACTGTGCCGCGCGCGTTCCCGGCGCCACGCCGGGGATCTTCGGCTGACTTCCGGCGACCCGGAGCACCGCGTCGTAGAGCACTTCCGCTGGCAGGCGGCGTGGCAGCGCATGCGAGTAGTTCGTTTTGTCGTCTTCGTTCCAGCGGTTTGTGCTGATGGAAAGTTGATAGGTCCGCGACTGGCAGACCAACCGCATCACATGCCGCGCATCAAAGCCGTGGCTGATGAACTCCTTGCTCAGGAAATCGAGCAACTCGGGATTCGTCGGCGGATTGCCGGCACGGATGTCGTCGAGCGGTTCGATGATGCCGACGCCCGTGAGATAACCCCAAATCCGGTTCACGTAGCTCGCCGCGAAGTAGCGGTTGTCCGGCGAAGTCATCCACGATGCGAGCTGCTCGCGACGCGAAGCTTTGTCGTTGGCGGCCTCCTGTTTCGCCGCATACGGAAAAACCGGCGGCGCGACTTTCTGGGTCCGATCGTGCAGGACCTCGCCCTCCGTCTGGTCGCTCACGATCTCGTAGAGCGGCTTCGCTTTCTCGACCGCCGTGCCTTCGATCACGGCTTTGCCGATGGAGGGATCGCCCGCGAGTTTCACCTGCGCAAAGAAGGCCGCGAGGCTGTAATACTGATCCTGCGTCCAGCGCTCGAACGGATGGTCGTGGCACTTGTTGCAGTTGAAGCGCGTCGCCAAAAACAGGTGCGTGGTGTTCTCCATCGTCTCCGCGGGATCGCGCAGCACCTTGAAATACGCAGCCGCCGGGTTCTCGCGATTCGAGCCCGTCGCGGTGAGGATCTTCCGCACGAATTGATCGTAGGGCGTGTTCGCGGCGACTTCCTTGCGGATCCAGTCGCGGAAGAGATTCGCACCTTCGCGAGCGAGAAACTTCGAGTTCACCTGGAGCAGGTCCGCCCACTTGTTAGTCCAGTGCTCGACGAAGTCCGGGCTGCCGATCAGGCGGTCGATCAGCTCGTCACGTTTGACGCGAGTCTCCCGCCCGTCCGCGACAAAGCTACGGAGTTCGTCCGCGCTCGGAGGAAGCCCGGTGAGATCGAGGTAAACGCGGCGGATGAACTCTTCGTCGCGACATACCTCGGAGGGCAGGATCTTCATCCGATTCCATTTGGCCGCGACCAGCTCGTCGATGCGGTTGAATGCGGGCGGTTCCTGCCAGACGAAGCCGCTGCGATCACCCATCACCGTGACGATGGTCGCGGCGTACGCACCTTCATATCGCGCGAGTACCGGAGCTTCGCCCCGACGCAAAGTCTTGATCAGACCGCCGCCTTCACTCGCGACCACGTCGATGTTGCCGCTCTCTACAAATGCCTCCGCCGTGACATCGCGCTGCTCGCCATCCGTGTACGTTGCGACGACGCGCATTTGTTGCCGCGCTCCGATCGTCTGCACGACCGGATCGCGCGGGAAGACGTCGATCCTGGCAACGCGCGCGGCTTGGAGATCGAGCTTCGCGCCATCGGCGATCCAGGAACGGAGGATCTGGTAATACTTCTCGCCGACCTTCGTGCGCTGGCCGCCCTCGTGCGGCACGCCAGCCGTCGCCTTGAGCAGCATCAAACTCTCATCCGGCATCGCCACGCTGACGCGACGTCCGGCGAGATCGTCCTTCAACGAACGCACGTCGTAGAGCGGATCGTAGCCGCGCAGCGAAAGCTTGAATCCGACTTTGCCGTCCTTCGCGCCGTGGCACGTCCCGGCGCTGCAGCCCATCTGCGTCATCACCGGATTGACGTCTTTGATGAAGTCCACGGGCTGCGTTTCGGCGAAGCCCGCGACTTCCACTGCCACGCTGGCCGTTCGGCCGGCAACCGTTGCAAGGAGCACAGCCGCCCCATTGCCGAGAGGATTGATTTGTCCGCTCCTGGTGACATCCACGAACCGCGACTCGGACGCGACCTGGTAGTTGACCAGCCGCGTCACATCGATGGAGTCACCGCTCGCGAGCTTCGCCGTGACGAGCAACTGAGCGGAGGCGTAGCGGCCTTGAAGCTTTACCGCTGGCGGATCGATTGAAATCGAGACGATCTGCGCATTTGCGGGAAGGGCTTCCGGGATCAGCGGAGGCGCCGCATCAATGGCGTTGCCGCGTGCGAATGGCAGCGCAACGCAGGCGAAAGCCAACGGCAGGATCAGTGCGAGACGGAACATGGGTCAGGGTTGGGGAACAGCGACTCCGAAGTGGAAGCCCAGAAGCGCG
>JAQGOK010000025.1 GCA_028293645.1 Chthoniobacter sp. | reverse complement strand
CACTTTCATGCCTTCACTCTTTTGACCCCGCGTGGTCTCGCCGAGATTCTTCTGGATCTGCTCGAGTGGATCCGCCTGTTTCTTCGTCGGCTCCAGATGCTGTTTGTAGGCGGCCGCCAGTTGTTTGTTCGCCGCCGCTTTCGCCATCTTCGGCATGTTGCGCACCATCTGCTTCTCGGCGCTGTAGAGGTCCTTGAGTTCGTGGATGTAAAGGTCGCGCAAGGTTTCGAGTTCCATATGGCTGGGAATCGCGTCTGCTCCCATCCGTGGCTCTCCGGGGCGTCAGCGCGTGGGACGCGTCAGCCAAAAACCTCTGGAATAATCAGCCCCGCCGCGCGCGTCTCATGCCATTCTTCGCCATGGCAGAACCACCACCACGCGCCAACCAACCGGATGACGAGAACCCCGACAACCATGCTTCGTCTCCTGTCCTGCAACGCACAGCCATGCAGCTCGGAGTCGATAGCTTTGCCGCGCGTCCGCTCGACGCGGACGCCAGCGGCGTCACGTCCTCAGAGAGCCTGCGCAACCTGATCGACCGGATCGAACGCGCGGACCAGGTCGGCCTCGATGTCTTCGGTGTCGGCGAACATCACCGCGCGGATTACCTGGATTCCGCGCCGGCCCTTATCCTCGCCGCGGCGGCGACGCGGACGGAACGCATTCGTCTCACCAGCGCGGTCACCGTGCTCAGCGCCGCGGATCCGGTGCGCGTCTTCCAGAGCTTCGCTACGCTGGATCTGCTTTCGCGAGGGCGCGCCGAGATGGTCGTTGGGCGCGGTTCGTTCATCGAATCATTCCCGCTCTTTGGCCTGCAACTCGAAGACTACAACTCCCTCTTCGCCGAGAAGCTCGATCTGCTTCTGCAACTTCGGGATCGCGAACACGTCCATTGGTCCGGCGAGCATCGCCCTGCGCTCACTGGCCAGGGCGTTTACCCGCGACCCTTGCAAAACCCTCTGCCGATCTGGATCGGCATCGGCGGCACACCGGAATCAGCCATTCGCGCGGGAGCGCTTGGCCTGCCCCTCATGATCGCGATTATCGGCGGTGAAACGCGGCGCTTCCGGCCGCTGGTGGATCTCTACCGTGAGGCTGGCCGACGGGCCGGACATCCGCCCGAACAACTGAAAGTCGGCGTGCATGCGCTCGGCTACGTCGCCGAAACAACAGAGCAGGGGATCGATGACTTCTATCCCGGCTACGCCCGCACCTTCACCAAGGTCGGCAAAGAACGCGGCTGGCCGCCGGTTACCCGCACCCACTTCGACGCGTTGCGGAGCGAGCACGGTGCGCTCCTTGTCGGGAACCCGGAGGAAGTGGCCGCCAAGATCGTCGGCCATAGCGCCGCACTCGGAGGAATCGCGCGGCTGACATTCCAGATGGATGTCGCCGGCCTGTCGCAAGCCAGGCACCTCCGCGGCATCGAACTCCTCGGCACCCGTGTTGCTCCACTCCTGCGCACACTTATGGCGCCAGCACCGCTCGCTTTGTAAGGTGCGACCCATGGAAAAGAACCGACTCGAAGCGTTCAGCGACGGCGTCCTCGCCATCATCATCACGATCATGGTGCTGGAGTTGAAGGTACCACATGGCTCTGACTTCGCCGCGCTGAAACCACTGCTCCCCGTCTTTCTAAGCTACGTCTTGAGCTTCATCTACATCGGTATCTACTGGAACAATCACCACCACTTAGTCAAAGCCGCGACACGCGTCACGGCCGCCATCATGTGGGCCAACCTGCACCTGCTCTTCTGGCTTTCGCTGCTTCCTTTCGTTACCGGTTGGATGGGTGAGAACCACTTCACACCGCTCCCGTCTGCGATCTACGGCGCGGTGCTTCTGATGGCGGCCGTCGCTTACTCCATCCTGCAAAACCTTATCGTAACCGAAGCCGGTGCTGACTCACGGTTGGCGCGGTCCATTCAACGCGACTACAAAGGGAAGCTATCTCAGGTCTTGTATACTGCCGGCGCGGCAATCTCCTTTTTTCGTCCCTGGCTGGCGGGCTGCATCTACGTCGCCGTGGCCCTGATGTGGCTTATCCCCGATCGGCGCATCGAGAGAGTGGTGGACGAGATGGAATCCGCTGCACCTTAGAGCGAGTGATGCACTTTGTGGGAGATAGGGCTGTACTTTGTGAGTATCCAGGTGCAGCAAGCTTGGGATGGCGGGGCCACCGACCCGCAAAGTGCGCAGCTACCCGACCGATGTTAGCAATGAGGAATGGGAGTTTTGCGCAGCTTATCTGACCTTGATGAGGGAGACGGCGCCGCAGCGGGATTACCTGTTGCGCGCCATCTTCAATGCCTTGCGCCGGATGGTGCGCGGCTCGCCCAACCACCAGCCTCCCTTGTCCCTCCTCCTCCTCGGCGGGCTGTCCGCGGCGTTGCTGCCCCACGATCTGCCGCCGTGGACGGCGGTGCATCAGCAGACGCTGCGCTGGGTGGCGGCGCAAGGAGGAGAAGCCTCGCGAAGGACACTGGATTGTTTCGGCGAGTGCGACTTAGGAAACATCGTTATGGGCCAATCACGGGGTTCTCGACGAACGCGATGGGAACGTCGTATGGTTCGGGTCCACCAGCTGGAGGTCGAACTATGAAAGCATTCGTTCAGTTGCTTCTCGTCGGCGCG
>JAQGOK010000011.1 GCA_028293645.1 Chthoniobacter sp. | reverse complement strand
GAAATCTACCGGGGTGAAGAGGTGCAAAAGAGCGTGCCTTTTGAATGGCCGACCGATGCGTGGACGACGCTCCGGCTGCAGATCCGCAAGGTGGGAGCGGCTTGGAAGATCGAGGGCAAAGCGTGGGCATCGAGTGCGAAGGAGCCTGCCGATTGGATGATCGCGCTTGATAAGAAAGAAGAGCCACCCTCTGGGCGGGCTGGTCTCTGGGGCAGCCCTTATGCGGGAACGCCGATTCGCTTCGACGATCTGCTGCTCACTTCCGCTCTCTAAGCCATTTCCCTTCATGAACTATCGATCCCTCCTCCCGCTGTTCGCCCTCACTGCCACGGTTCACGCCGCGGCCTGGCCGCAATACCGCGGTCCAAATGGCGACGGTCGCTCGCCCGAAAAGATCGCGAAACTCTGGACGGCGACGAGTGGACCAAAGGTCGTCTGGAAGGCGCCCTCGGAAGGCGGGTTCAGCTCGTTCGCAGTCGCCGGCAATCGCGCGTTCACGTTGAGCTTGAAAGAAGCGGACGGCGCGAAGCAGGAGAGCCTGGTCGCGCTCGATGCGAAAACCGGCAAAGAGCTTTGGTTCGCGCCGTTGAACTTCGCCAAGTACGACGGCGGCGGCGATTCCGGAACAGACGACAACAAGGGCGGGGACGGCCCGCGCTCCACGCCGACGGTCGATGCGGACAACGTTTACACGTTCTCGTCTCAACTCGCACTGCGCGCGTTCGCAGCCGCATCCGGGAAAGTTCTTTGGACAGTCGATCTCATCAAAGAACACGGCGGGCGCAACATCCAGTGGCAGAATGCCGCATCGCCGCTGCTCGAAGGCGGGATGCTTTACGTCGCCGGCGGCGGCGCTGGATCGTCGCTGCTGTGCGTGAATGCGAAGGACGGATCGGTCGTATGGAAGGCGTTCGATGAGAAGATGACGCACGCGACCCCCGTGCCGGCGACCATCCTCGGCCAGCGCCAGGTCATTTTCTTTCTGCAAAGTGGTTTGCTCGCGGTCGAGCCGAAGACCGGGAAAGAATTGTGGCGCTACGCGTTCGATTACAAGATTTCGACCGCAGCCTCGCCTGTCGTGTCCGGCGACATTGTTTACTGCTCCGCGGGATACGGAGTCGGCGCGGGAGCGGTGCGCATCACCAAAGAAGGCGCGGGGTTCAAAGCGTCGGAGCTTTACCGCGCCCGCGGCAATAAACCGCTCGCGAATCACTGGAGCACGCCGGTCCTCAAGGACGGGTTCATGTATGGGATGTTCCAGTTCAAGGAGTACGGCAAAGGGCCGGTGAAGTGCGTCGACATCCAGTCAGGCGAAGTGAAATGGGAGCAGGAAGGTTTCGGCCCAGGGCACGTGATCCTCGCCGGCGATCAGGTGCTCGCGCTCTCGGATGCGGGTGAACTCGTGGTCTTTGACGCGAAGCCGCAGGGCTATCAGGAGCGCGCGCGTGCTGACATTCTCGAGGGCAAATGCTGGACGACGCCGGTGCTGGTGGACGGCCGGATTTACGCGCGCAGCACCAAGGAAGCCGTCTGCCTCGACGTCAGCGGCAAGTAACCGAGACGGAGGTGGAGGTCGTCCGCGTCACCGTCCGCCACTCACGGTACCGAGATTAGCGGAGTGATATAGCTTCGCGTAGGTGCCGCCGCGCGCGACGAGCTCCGGGCCGCGGCCTTCTTCGACGATGCCGCCGGCGCCGAGGACGACGATCTTCTCCACGTGGTGCACCGTGGCGATGCGGTGCGTGATGATCAGGGTGGTGCGGCCGCGCATCAGCTCTTCCATGGTCTGCATGATCGCGGCTTCGGTGGTCGGATCGAGCGCCGAAGTCGGCTCGTCGAGCAGGAGAATGGGCGCGTCTTTCAGGAACGCGCGCGCAATGCCGATCCGTTGGCGCTGGCCGACACTAAGATGGCTGCCGCGCTCGCCCACTTGTGAGCGGTAGCCGTCCGGCATCGCGGTGATGAATTCATGCGCCTGGGCGCGCCGGGCCGCTTCGATGATCTTTTCCTCGGAAACGCCGGGCTGCCCGTAGGCGATGTTTTCCCGAATGGTGGTCGAGAAAAGCAGCGTGTCCTGAAGCACGATACTGATCTGGTTCCGGAGCGACTTTTTCGTGATGTCGCGCAGGTCGCGGCCGTCGAGCAGCACGCGCCCGGCTGTCGGATCGTAAAAGCGCGGCGCGAGCGACAGCAGCGTGCTTTTGCCGGCGCCGGTGCCGCCGACGAAGGCCACGGTCTGGCCGGGTTCGATGCGAAGATTGACGCCACTCAAGATGGTTCGCTCCGCGTTGTAACCGAAGCTCACGGATTCATAAACGATCTCGCCCTTGGAGCCGCGGATCTCGACGGCATTCGGCGCGTCCTTGACGTCATCCTCCTGGTCTAGCACTTCGAAGCAGCGTTGCGCACCGGCGGCTGCACCTTCGAGGGCCCACGCGACCTGCGTAAGCGCTTCCAGTGGCTGGTACAGCAGCAGCAGCAGGGACGAGATCCAGATCAGTTCGCCGAGGCGCAATGAGCCATCGAGCACATGGCGTGAGCCGACGTAATACATCGCGGCCGTGCTGATTGCGATGAGCGTGCCGATCACCAGCGAACTCTTCATCGAGACAAGGTTGAGTCGGAGATTGGCTTCCAGGCTCTCGCTGGCACTGGATCGGAACTGCGCGATTTCGTGTTCTTCGCGACCGAACGCCTGCACCATCTTGATCGAGCTGAGCCCTTCCTGCGCCACGGTAAGCACCGCGCTTTCACGCTCCGCGATGTTCGTTGATTCGCTGCGGATGCGTTTTGCGAAGACATACATCGCGGCGACCATGAACGGGATGACCGCGATCGAGAGCAGCGTCAGCTGGCGATCAAGGCGCCACATCACGGCGAAGGTGCTGACGATGGAGAACGTCGCTTGAAAAATGAAAATGGCCTTGCTGTAGAACGCCTGGATGGACTGCGAGTCGTAGGCCACGCGGAAGCTGGAGTCGGCGCTGCGACGTTGATCGTGAAACTTGAGCGGGAGCGAGTGGAGATAGGCGTAAAGTTCCGTCCGGAGCCGGAGCAGAGCCTGAAGCCCGACCCGCAGGAACATCACGCCGGTGATAAGGCTCAGCACGCCGGAGAGCAGGTGAAAGAGAACAATCAGTCCGCAGAGAAGGAGCACGATCGTCGAAAGGCTCCAGCCACTCAGATCGAACCCAACGATCGACAGGCCATGCGTGCCCTTGTGCGCCGCCGGGAGCACATGATCGATAATGAATGCAAAGGGCCACGGCCGGAGCAAACCAAGGCCGATTGCGAGTACCGTCAGCAGGGCAGCGAAGACCGTCGGGCGCAAAAACGGGCGATAGTAAGCCACCGCGCGGCGATAGATCGACATCGCTCGGAGAAGACACCGGAAGCGCAGAGTTTGGCAACGCTGCTGAAGGACAGGGAGAGAGCGCCAGCCGTAAAGGCGCGAGGTGTCACGCCGAAGTGCTTTGAAACGCGTCGAGCTGTCACAAAAGGCGACACGAACACAATCGGGGTCGCTGCCGTCGAAGCTGCTTCAGCCTAAAAAGAATGAACTTATTCCATCGAAGGGGCGTCTCTTGAGCTCAGATAGACGTAACGTTCTGCAAGCTGGCACGGCCACTGCTTAATAAAACACAACACCAACGATTTACTAAACCCCATGAAAAAGAACCTCAAGAAAGCCACCCGCGCCAGCAGCTATAGCCTCGGCGATTTGATCATGGCAGTGAGCAGCTACAGCAAGAATAACCGCGAGACGGTTGCTGCCGTGGCCGACCTCCTCGAAAGTGGTCAAGTACGCTTCTCCAGCCACGGTCGCAAGGTCCGGGCGCGCGTTTACTAAAGCGCTTCAAGCGCAGTCCTGCGGGAACGCACTGCGTTCACGCCGGCAGTGGCAGTCCAGTTTTCCACAACCCCGCTCCGGGCTTCCAAGCTCGGGCGGGGTAAGTTTTTTCCGGGACGGGGACCATGGGGAAGTTTTCCTTCCCGGTTTGCGGGCACCTTTCTAACGTCCCCAAGTGATCGCACGTTACACGCTCCCCGAAATGGCCGCTGTCTGGACCGACCAGCGCAAATATGAAATCTGGCTGGAGATCGAGACACTCGCTTGTGAAGTGCAGGCGGAGATCGGCGTGATTCCCGACAAGGATGCCGAGGCGATCAGGAAAACCGCTCGGTTCGACCTGAAGGAGATCGAGAAGATCGAGGAGCGCACCAATCACGACGTGATTGCCTTTCTCGAGAACGTCGCGAGCTACGTCGGCCCCGCGTGCCGGTGGATGCACCAGGGAATGACTTCGTCGGACGTGCTGGACACTACGCTTGCGGTGCAGATGGCCGAAGCGTCGGATCTGCTGCTCAAGGATTTGCGCGACCTGCGGGAGGTGATTGCACGGCGGGCTCGCGAATTCAAAGACACGCCGATGATCGGCCGCAGCCACGGCATTCATGCGGAGCCGATCACGTTCGGGCTGAAGCTCGCGTTGATGTATGACGAGTTTGGCCGCGCCCTCGAGCGTCTGGAGCAGGTCCAGCCGCGTATTCGCGTCGGAAAACTCAGCGGAGCTGTGGGCACCCACGCCCATCTCGATCCGCGAGTGGAGGAACAGGTCTGTGAACGACTTGGGCTGACCGCAGCTAAGGTGAGCACGCAGGTGCTGCAACGTGACCGGCATGCCGAGTTCCAAACCGTCCTCGCGTTGATCGCGTCGAGTGTGGATCGGTGGGCAACGGAGTTCCGTCATCTCCAACGCACCGAGGTGCTGGAAGTGGAAGAATACTTTTCCGTCGGCCAGAAAGGCAGCTCCGCGATGCCGCACAAACGCAACCCGATCACTGGCGAGAAACTCAGCGGCCTCGCACGGATTGTCCGTTCCAACGCGATCGCCGCGCTCGAAAACGTGCCGCTCTGGCACGAGCGCGATATCAGCCACAGCTCCGTGGAACGCGTGATCATGCCGGACTCGACGATCCTCGTGGATTACATGCTCGTCAGCTTGCGCAAGTTGGTGGATCGCCTGCTCGTTTACCCCGAGAACATGGAGCGCAATCTTCAGATCACGAAGGGCCTCTACTTTAGCCAGACCATTTTGCTGGAACTCACAACCAAAGGCCTCGAACGCAAAGCCGCCTACGAAGCGGTTCAACGCGCAGCGATGAAGACCTGGCAGGGTGAAGTGCCACTTCAGGAGAACCTCGCTGCCGAGCCGGACATTGCCGCGGTTTTAACGCGCGGGGAAATCGACGCGCTTTGCTCGCTGGAACGGCACTTCACCCACGTGGACGCGACGTTTCAGAAGCTTGGCCTGTGAGGGCTCGCGGCGCTTCCTCCTTTCTTTAACGGACTCGATCTGCAATCTTTGCGACCTTGGGATTTATGACTCGGCAACTCTCTATTTTGGCCCTTGTCGCTCTGTTGGCCTGTACGGGCTGCGACAAAGTGAAATCACTTACGCAGCGTAACAAGGCGCCCTCCACCCCAGCGCCCTCCGAGGCTGTTGCGGCGCCTGCTGAGGAGCCCTCACTCGATGAACCTGCGGCGGCGAACGCCGTCGCGGAGAACGAAACGGCGGCGAAGACCGCGGTGGATACAAAGTCAGAGGTCGTGGTCCTCTGCTACCACCGCCTCGAAGGGAAAGCCGGCGGGATCAATTCCATCGAGCCCGCCCTTTTCGAACAGCAGATGCAGGAGATCAAGGACTCGGGCATCCCAGTCATCTCGATGCAAGACTTTCTCGCCTGGCGCCGGGGCGAAAAGACCATTCCGCCAAGAGCCATCATCATCACGCTGGACGACGGCTATGTCTCCGAACTCGAGGTGGGGGTGCCGATCCTCAAAAAACATGGTTTCCCCGCTACGTTTTTCGTTTACCTCGATTTCATCAACAAGGGAGGCAAATCGGTAACTTGGGCGCAGCTAGGCGAGCTGCGTGATCAAGGGTTCGATATCGGCTCCCATACAGTCATGCATGCCGATCTCCGGCGTAAACCGGCGAAGGCACCCGGAGATTACGACGCGTGGCTGAAGGACGAACTCGAACGTTCGAAGAAGACGATCGAAGAACGTCTCGGCATCAGCTGCGCGACCATCGCCTACCCTTACGGCAACCATAATCCCAAGGTGCAGGAAGCGACCAGGGCTGCCGGTTACGAGGCTGGCTTCACAACTTACGGAGCTCGGCTGGGGCATGGCACGAATGCGTTGACGCTCGGCCGTTACGATGTGACCGCAAAGATGCCAGGCAATCAGAGCGCCTTCACCGTGGCGATCAGCTTTGCCGGCATGGTCGCTCCGGGCGCGGATCCCGTTATGGCGCAGGATGCCGCGACTTCGATGGTGACGCAGCCGATGAGCGGCGAGGTAATCACTGATGCCAGTCCGACGATCAAAGCGAACATCTCGACGATGGGCGTTCTCGATGCGGGCTCGGTTGTGATGCGAGTTAGCGGATTTGGCCTGGTCCCCGCGAAGCTCGACGCGGCCACGAAGACCATTTCATACACCGTGGAAAAGCCACTTCGCCCGGGAACCTATGTGGTGATCATTGGGGCCAAGTCGAACGGACGACCCGTGGAGGCACGGTGGAGTTTCGAATACAATCCGGCGGGCGGGACCAGTCCTGCTGACGCAGAATTGCCACCGCGCGCCGCAGCGACTCCCGTGGCAGCCCCAGCAAAGAAGAAGTAGCGCCGAGTTGCCGTCTGGCTCCGGGACGAGGCTGGCGTCGCGGTGAAAGGCAGTTCGCGTTCCTCGACTTCGGAGTCTTCTGCGCTATTCTCCCCGCCCTTTCATGTTTTCGCTCCTCGCTGACAAGCTCCAGGACATCTTCAAAGACCTCCGCGGTCATGGGACGATCTCGGAGACGAATATCACCGACGCGCTCCGCGAAGTGCGGCTGGCGTTGTTGGAAGCGGACGTCGATTTCAACGTCGCCAAAGGCTTCATCGCGCGCGTCAAAGAGAAGGCCTTGGGCGAAGACGTCCTGCGGTCAGTCACGCCTGGGCAGCAGATCGTTAAGATTTTTCACGACGAACTGACCGCGCTTCTCGGTGGCGACTCGTCGCCGTTGAACCTCGAGAAGCCCGCGCGAATCCTCATGGTTGGCCTGAATGGCGCGGGAAAGACCACTTCATCGGCGAAACTCGCGCAATGGCTGAAGAAGCATGACAACCGTGCACCGCTTCTCATCGCTTGCGATTTGCACCGCCCAGCCGCGATCGAGCAGCTCGCCAGCCTTGGGCGTCAGATCGGGGTCCCTGTCTTCGTTCCGCCGACGGGGGAGAAGGATGTCATCAAGGTGGCAAAACTCGCGATTGAGTGGGCGAAGGAGACTCCCGGCAATGTGCAGATTTTTGACACCGCGGGACGTCAGGAGATCGACGAGCCATTGGTTGAAGAACTCAAGCGTCTCCGCGACTACCTGAACCCGCAGGAGGTCTTGTTGGTCGCCGATGCCGCCACGGGCCAGCAGGCGGTAAGTGTAGCGACACATTTTCACGAGGCGCTGACGATCACCGGATTGGTGCTCACGAAGCTGGATGGCGACGCCCGCGGCGGAGCAGCGCTATCCATGCGCGAAGTCACCAAGCAACCGATCAAATTCGCGGGCTTGGGCGAAAAGCTCGATCAGTTCGAACCGTTCCACCCGGATCGCCTCGCGGGACGGATCCTTGGAATGGGCGATATCGTGGGGCTGGTCGAAAAGGCCGCTCAAGCGATCGACGAGGATGAAGCGCGTCGGATGGAGGAGAAGTTCCGGACGGCTTCGTTCGATCTCAACGACTTTCTGTCCCAGTTTAAGATGATCCGTAAGCTCGGGCCCTTGGAGAATATCCTTGGCATGCTCCCCGGCATGGGTAACCTCAAAGACTTTTCGGTCGACGAAAGCCAGATGAAGCGAGTCGAAGCCATTGTGCTTTCGATGACGCTGGACGAACGGACCAAGCCTGACATTCTCAATGCCCGGCGCCGCCAGCGCATCGCTCGCGGCAGCGGGGTTTCAGTCACCGAAGTGAATGACCTGCTTCAGCGCTTCGGCCAGATGCGGAAGATGATGAAGAACATGGGCAAAATGAAGCAGATGATGGCGCGACCCGGCGCTGCTGCTCGTTTGGCCCGCCGCCGCTAAACGATTTTACCCGAACACCAAGAACCCAAAAAGCACCATGGCCGTCAGCATCCGTCTTCGTCGCGAAGGCTCCCTTAATCACCCTTACTACAAAGTCGTCGTTGCCGATCAACGCAGTCCTCGTGACGGAAAGTTCATTGAACTCGTCGGCAACTACGATCCCAAGAAGGAGGGCCAGAACTCGAACATCGACCTCTCCCGGATCGACTACTGGATCAAGAACGGTGCACAGCCCTCGGACACGGTCCGAAGCTTGATCAAGAAGGCGCGTAAGCTCGCCGACGCACCAGCCGCGTAAGAGCCTCGACGCGGGAAGAGCGGAACAGTTAGGCTCCTGCTTCATGCAGGAGTTTCTGGATTACGTCGTGCGCGAACTCATCGATTATCCGGATGAGATGGTTCTGGCCAAGATCCAGCTTCCGAAAAAAGCCGTGTTCAAGCTACGGCTTCGGCAAACCGACGTAGGGAAGGTGATCGGTAAGCACGGCCACACGATCATCGCGATCCGCAACCTGCTCGCGGCCGGAGCCGGCCGGCATGGAGAGAAAGCGACGCTCGAAATCGTCGAGGATGAAGGCGCCCCCCGAACTGCGCCGCCGCAGGACGTCTAGGACGTCTGCGTCTGCTTCACCAGATCAGGATCCAACCACTCGCAATACTGCTGGAGCAAAGCGTCCGAAATCTGAATCAGGCGTCCCTGAATGCGGTCGAGGTATTCGTGCAACCCGAGCTGGAAGACGTCGCCGATTCGCGCGTAATGAAGATCGGAACAGAGACGCCCGGAGAGCCGCTCGACGTTGTTGGAGAAGCGGCTTCGGTCGCAACCGGAAATTCGGTGTAAGGCGGCATCGAGTTTATCGGCACAAAAGCAGACGGAACGCGGGAAGGTCTCCTGTAAAAGGATGAACTCCGCGACCGTCCATGGCGTAACCTGCCCGGTGTGCAGTTTGCGGTAGGCCTCGAAGCCGCTGCAGGATTTCAGGACCGCCTGCCACTGCACAGTATCAACAGTTCCTCCCACCCGCTCCCCGCGGGGTAAGAGGATGTGATACTTGAGGTCGAGAATCCGCGAAGAGCTGTCCGCACGCTCAAGATACTTTCCAATCTGTAGAAAGTCCCAGCCTTCGCCGTGGGTCAGAGTCGCGTCGGTGGTGCCGTGAAACTGATGCGAGAAGTTCACGACGTGCCGGTAGAACTCGATCGCACTACCAGTGAACAGTTGCCGCGCCTCCGGCGAATGCAACCATAGGTAGAGTTTATTGATCCGCTCCCACATCTCGCTGGAGATGTATTCGCGGACGGTCCGAGCGTTTTCGCGAGCTCCCGCAACACACGATAAGATCGAGCCAGGATTCTCCCGGGCAAACGTCACGAACTCACAGACGGAATCTGCCGTCGTGGCTCCGTATAGTTTTTTGAAAAGCGTATGGTCTTCCAGCGTGGCCAGGATGGGTTGCCACGCCGTGCGTTCGAAGTCTTCACCAGCGTCGTCATCATCGAGGGTAACCTGTAGGTTCACATCGAGAATCCGGGCGTTGTTTTCCGCCCGCTCAATGTATCGAGCCAGCCAGTAGAGAGAGTCGGCGACACGTGAGAGCATAAGTCCTACTCGGCGTCGATTACCCAGGAATCCTTTGAGCCGCCTCCTTGGGAGGAGTTTACCACCAATGAACCCTTCCGAAGGGCAACGCGGGTAAGTCCTCCGGGGATAATCGTGATCTTCTCACCACTCAGAATATACGGCCGTAAGTCAATGTGCCGGCCTTCAATAGTGCCGTCGCAATAGCTTGGGCTACGCGAGAGCTGGACTACTGGTTGGGCGATGTAATTCCGCGGATCTGCTTCGATCGCAGCCCGGAACTTCTCATGCTCTTCCCTGGTCGCGTGAGGACCAATGAGCATTCCGTACCCTCCACTCTCATTTGCGCTCTTCACGACCAGTTCCGCAATGTGCTCCAGCACATACTTACGATCCTCGTCAAACAGTGTCAGGTAAGTCGGCACGTTCGGCAGAATGGGTTCTTCGCCAAGGTAGAAACGGATCATCTTCGGCACGAAGTAATACATCACCTTGTCGTCGGCGATGCCCGTCCCGATTGCATTCGCAAGGTTCACGTTGCCGCGGTGGTAAGCCTCGACAAGTCCTGGCACACCCAAGACCGAGTCTTTGCGGAAGACGGTCGGATCAATGAAGTCATCGTCGATCCGCCGGTAGATCACGTCCACCCGCTTGGGTCCTTTGGTGGTCTTCATGTAGACTACCTGATTGTCCACGAAAAGGTCTTGTCCCACAACGATCTCAATGCCCATCGAGCGCGCGAGATAG
>JAQGOK010000008.1 GCA_028293645.1 Chthoniobacter sp. | reverse complement strand
GGGAATGGGCACGCTGACACTGTCGGGCGCCAACCGTGTCACGGGTAGCACCGCGCTTGACGTCGGCTCGGATTTGCTCAACGGCGGCTTCCGCCAGACCCAAGGTTCAAACCAAAATGGAACGGTTGTTCTGACCGCGGCGAACGACTACACCGGTGGCACCATTGTGAACCGGGGAAGCACCCTGCGCTTTGAAAACAACGCAGCCATAGGAACCGGCCCAATCAGTGTTTTCGGAACAATCGCCGCGCAACAAACCGGCGGGACGTTTACCACCGATGGCCTGACGAATACTCAGACTCCCATTCTTTATGGTGGCTCCACCTTGTCGCTGGATAATGGCGCGGTGACAGCCGCTACCGACGTCAATCGGTATGGAGACAACGCTCCAGTAGCGCTAAACGCATCGACGCTCACGGTGACCAGCCGCAACGTTGCGACTTCGGACACTATTGAGACGATCGGGGCGCTCACCGTCGGCGCCGGCAGCGTCCTTAACCTGAATCGCACCCAGGCCGTGGCCAGTCACAACCTTCAGTTGAATGTCGCGAGCCTGGCCCGGGTAGGACAGGGCACGCTGGAAGTCATCCGGACGTCGGGCACCGGAGCAGGTTTCGGTGGCGGACAAAAGCTGCTGATTCAAAACAGCCCGCCAGTCGATTCCAATGGTTTGGTCGCGCCGTGGATACTCGCGCAGAACAACGGCCCGGTGGAGTTTCTGACTTACAATGCGACGACGGGTGTTGCGCCGCTCACGGCTTACGATGCCACGGTTACAACCGGCACCTACACCGCCGGCGCGCTTAACTATGCGCCTGCCACAAATACGGGCGGGAAGATCAACGTGACTACTGCCGCGCTGACGCTGGTGGATAATCCCTCGATTTACGTGCTGCGGACAGATCAGAGCATCAACAGCGGCACGGGGACTGGAATCACGCTGTTTTCCAACGCCGATGGAGCGACCTCGCCCGGCGGCACTTCAGGCGGAGCGATCATCGCGAACAACTCCACGGGAACGATCACGATCGCGCCAAGTGTTACCTTCAATAACGGCACCATCGCTAAGGAAGGCATCATCGACGTGCGTTCCGGCGGAACGGCGGCCTTCACGGGCGCCGTCACCGCAAATACGCTCACAAAGCTCGGCGCGGGAACCCTCAATCTGACGGCCAATAACGCTACGACCCTCACGGGCACGGTGGCGATAAATCAGGGTGTTCTGCAACTCATCGGCCCCGCGGCGACGGGGAATTACAGCCCGGCCGGGGTCGGGACGCTGCTCCTGAATGGCGGTCAATTGAACCTGCGCGGCAACGGAACCACGGGCGTGGGTTACACGTTACAAAACACCGGAATCGCCATTGGACAGAACATCCCGATTGCGACGGTGGACGTGAACCGGACCGATGCCACCAGCACCAACCAGACGATCACGATCAACCCTGCGGCCGCCGGTCCTGGCCTGGTGCTCAACGGATCCGCAGGCGTTCAGGGCCAGACCCTGAATCTGATTGGCGGCAACGGATATGCGCTCGCGTTCGGCGGGAACGCGGCGAACTCCTTCACCGGTAACGTCACGCTGCATACTGCCAGCGCGAATCTGACGCTCGGACAGAATCCAGCGATCCTCGGCACCAGCCCGGTGATCACGAAGTCAGGCGGTAACGCGCTGATCATCGGCGCCAACGGTGGAACACAGACGGTATCGCCGGACACGACCGTCGTGCTCAACGACGGAACGTTGGAAATGCGAAGCGTCATCGCGTTCGGGACGAGCGATAAGACGACGCTGCAACTGAACCGCGGCACTCTGAATCTACGGCGTGACAGTGCTGGCACATATGGCACCACCGGAGCCGCTACCGGTTATCCAGTCTTCGTCAACGGCGCCACCACCATCTCCGCGGACCGTGTATCTGCTGGTTCGAACTTCCTCGAGAGTCTCGGGAAACTGACGGTTCGCACTCCGGGCACGCTTACCGTCAACGGCGGGAATGGTATCTCGGCCGGCTTCGCGGGGGCCGATTTTCAGGGCACCGCGTTTATCGCCTCCAATATTGGAGCGGGGGATCAGAACTCGGCGATGCGACTCCTCAGTGGGTTTGACGTCAGCGGTGGCGCGTTGGTGAAATCGGGTTCGGGCCATCTTCATCTGCTCAACGCGGAGAATACCTATGATGGCGGCACCTATGTGCAGTCGGGCATTGTCCGTGCCCGAGCGACTAACACGCTCGGCACCGGCACCGTGTTTGTGAACCCCGGCGCGACCATCGACTTCGACCGGGTGGACAACATGAGGGCTACCCAGGCGCTGGTCGTTCGAGGCAACAGCAACTTCCTCCCGATGGTCAGCGTGAACGTCAATGGCCTGGCGTTTCCGACGGCGAATGTGGATACGACTGCCGCTCCGACGGGGATCGTCGGGCTCAGCGTCGGCAGCACGCCGACAGGTACCCAAGGGAGCTATGATAACCCGATCAACCTCAGCACCCTCTATGGTGGAGGATGGTCGCTCGGCGGCGTTTCGGCTGGAGCGTATGACCCTATTTACACCGGGGCCACACTCACCGCAGGGAGTGGTAATCTCTATCGACTGGGTGGTGGCGGCACTTCGTTCGCGATGGGCACAGACTCGGCGCGCAACGCACTGACCAACGTGCTGACCGGTGCAAACAATGTTCGCCTCGGCTTCGACTCCGGCAACCTTCTGGCGGCCAACGCCACGAACTTCCAATATGCGATTGCCGGCGTGAACGACTTCAGTGGCGGCTCCACGGTCGTGCACCGCGGCATGGTCGCGCGATTGTTCTCCAATAACGACGGCACGCGGTCTGGACTGAGTAACTCGAATGTAAACGTCTTCGGGGTATTAAGCCTGTCCGGGGCGGCTTCCCTCAGCAACGGGACTGCCAACGTGAACGCCGTTACCCTGAACCCCGGTTCGGCGCTGTTCTTCGATAACGCCAACGGCGCGGCCAATAATGCTGGTGCTCTGGTGGCGGCCAATAACACCGACCGCTTCAACGATACAACGCCCATCAATCTGAATGGCGCGATGCTGAACTTGATTGGAGCCAACGCGGCGGCCAGCTCGGAGTCCGTGGGTGATGTAACCTACAGCCGGGGCGCACGGCTCCGGTCGCAGCTTACGGGGACTGGAGGGACTGCGACGCTGACGCTGAATAATCTGACGCGCGCAGGCGCTGGAAGCACTCTGATGCTACAGAGTTCTGCGCCAGGTACTCTGGGAGCGGGTGATAAGATCATTGTTACCAATAGCCCGCCGACGGTGACCAACGGAATGGTCTCACCATCAATCGTGAATGCGACTGCGATTACCACCAATGCCACGTCGGATCAGACATTTGTCACTTATGGCGCGAACGGGTTCGCCAATGTGACTTACGATAAGACGCTGAATGCCACTTACACCGCTGGATCGCTGCTCTCGACGGATAAGGTTGATGTCGGGACTGCCGCATTGGCGATCACGGACAACGCGACCGTCTATGCGTTGCGAACGAGCCAGAACATCAATATCGGCGGCCCTTTCAATCAGATCACCATTCAGAGTGGCGGGTTCATCAATCACCTCAATAGCACGACCATTCAGCCTTCGCTGATTTTCAACAACGGGACGCAGAATGTCGAAGGCCTCATGTATGTGGGCACAAACGTGAACGCTAATCCTTTGACCAACGTCACGGCAACCATCAGCGGCGCGATCGTTGCCAACGGGATCACGAAATTTGGAGCAGGTAATCTGACCATCAACGTGCCTCAAACCGGCTACGCTTCGGGATGGACGGTCAATAGCGGAACCTTGCAAATCAACGACCTGCAAGGGTTGGGTCAGTCGGTGCCCGGTAACGCCGTCACGCTGAATGGTGCTCTCACCACCGGCGGTCAGGCCGGCCAGGCATTTGGGCAGACTCAGTTGACCTTCACGAGGGATCAGGGAACTGCAGAGCTCGCCACTTTCAGCGGCGGACCGATCACGGTCGTGAACGAAGGAACCATCCGTATGTCTGCAGGGGACAATCGCAATGTGCAGATCCCCGACGTGACACTCGATAGCACGAGCACGGCGAGCCGGGTGGCCGTTACCCTCGACGTGCCGAACAATCGTTTCCGAGGCAATATCCCAAACCTGACCTTGCAGGATGACGCACTCGTCCGCGTCTTCGATAGCGGTGCAACGACCGACACCGGTCGGATCACGGCTGCGGTAGTGAACCAACTCACTGGACTTAACAAGAACCTGACGAAGGTCGGCAATCGCACGTTGGAGTTGGGCGGGAATAACTCTGCGAGCTTCATTGGTGGCTCCCTCACGGTCAGCCAGGGCGCGCTCCGCATCCGCGACAGCGGCGCCCTCGGCTCAGCGACCACCGCGACGATCATCGAGCGGAACGCTGCGTTGGAAATCGATACTCCAGCGTTCACCCCGCTGGGAACGGTAACTCAGCAGGCCGGATCGATCGAGCGTTGGAATCGTGAAGACGTTCGCGGCTCCACCTACAACTTGCCGGCCGGCGTGAACCTCCAGTTGAACACCAATGTGCTCGCGGCACGCACGATCGGGCTGAACGGTGGTTCGCTCGAAGGCTATCTCTACGCGGATAGCATGGCGCCGGCGGTCCAGCGCACCGTCGGACCGGCGGTGACCGTCAACCTGCTGTCGAATTCATCGGTGGGCATGAACATCCTGCAGGGGCAGGGCTATGACCTTGGCCGGCAGCCAACCGTTGGCCAGCCTTTCGGAGACAATCTCACCGGCCCGATCCTGCGGATCGAGGGCAATATTACCGGTGCCTTCAACCTCACCAAGACAGGCCTCGATACGGTGATGCTCGCGGGCACTGGAAACACCTATAAAGATACCATCGTCGAGATGGGCACGCTGCGCCTCGCGGCGGCGAACACGCTTCCGGCCGCTGGAGCACTGACGACACGTCTCTCCGGGACCGCGGATCTTTACGGTAACAACCAAACCGTGGCCGGTCTGGGCACGCTCGACAGTGGTGCAAACCCGGGCGGCGTCGGCGTAGGTGAAAGCGGTCGGATCATCAACAGCGGTATCGCGGACAACACTCTGACGGTGAATAATGCCGCCGATTACACCTACAACGGTGCAATCGAGGGGAACGTCGCAGTGACCAAGACCGGAGCTGGGTCCCTTACCTTTGGCGGCGTAAGTCCTTATGTCGGCGCCACAACGGTCAGCGGAGGTGAGTTGCTCGTGGCAGGTTCCATCAGTGCCAGCACCACCACGGTCTCAGCCGGCGGCACATTAGGCGGCACCGGTTCTGTTGGGGACTTGATCATTGCCGGCGGCACGCTCGCCCCCGGGTTGAGTCCTGGCACCATGAACGCTGGCGATACGACATTCAGTGGCGGCACCTTCGCTCTGGAGATCTTCGGCCCCAATGCCGGGACCGAGTATGATCAACTGAACGTCACCGGCACGGTCAGTCTGACTTCGAACACGGCGATCACGATCAGCTTGGGCGCCTACAATCCAGCGGACAATGGCTCGACGAGCTTCGTCGTGATCAACAACGACCAGGCAGACGCGGTGGCGGGCCCCGGCCTGTTCACCATGAACGGGACGCCGCTGAACAACGGGGCAATCTTCACCGCGAGCGGCCAGCCCTTCCAGATCAGCTACACCGGCGGCACCGGCAACGACGTGGTGCTCACGGCAGTGCCGGAACCGAGCACCGCGATCACCTTGCTCGGTGGCCTGGCCACCCTCGCCGGCCTGCAACGCTTCCGCCGGCGGAGGAGCTAAGTCCCAGAGACGCGGCAAGGACGTTTTAAAAGGGGTGAGCCTTTCGAGGCTCACCCCTTTCGCGTTTGGAAAAGATGCACGAGCCGTTCTGCGGTAAGCGAGGCATGAACGGCCGGAAGGGCATCGTCGCATTCGCGAAGCACTAGATAAACAATTAACAACAGGGGCGGTGCTTACGCGCGCCCGCGGAGAATGCACCCCGGTTTTTCTCTCTTGGCTGCGGGTCCTCCATAGATTTGGAATTGATATTAATTTTCGTTGCGGTAGGCGCGGTACGGCACGACAAGGAGCCCGCCCGGCGAGACCTCCTGCCCGCCGGGTCCCCCTTTTTACCCCGCCACCATGACAACCCCTTCGTCTCTCCTCTTCGTTCACAAGCGTCCCTCTCCGCGCCGGCTGCTCCAGTTTGTCGGTGCGAGTGCAATCCTTGCGCTCGCCGGCCCGATTCAGGCCCAGACGACCTACAATTGGGACGCTGGTGCGGCGACCGCGAATTGGCTTGATGCCGTAAACTGGAATCCGGATGGCACGCCGAGCGCCTTGGACACGGCGGTTTTCAATGCTCAAACAGCACAGCAGACCATCCAGTTGGGCGGAGTCACTCCGATCGAGATAACCGCGCTCAACTTCACCGCCAACACCGCGACCCGTTATATCCTGCAAAACGGCGCTCTGACCCTGAACAGTCTCAGTCAGACCGCGGACGACGCAAATGAACTGGCTCCCACCGTGCCGGTCTCGACCAAGAATTCTGGAGCGGATGTGCTGACGGTGAATGTGACTTCGAACTCTCTCGGGATTCAAGGCCAGGTCACTTCTGGCGGACTGATCAAAAACGGTGGATCGACCCTGCGCTTGGGCACGAGTGGAACGGCGTTCAATAACGCGATCAACGGGGCGATTGAGCTGAACGGCGGGACTCTTCAGGCCTCGGCAGCTGGGACGGCGGGTGCAAACAACCCTCTTGGGGGGACCGGCGTGGGTAGCAACCTGATCAACATCAACGCCTCGAACGTCACGGTGCAGTTAACTGCCCAGAGCAATTACAACTTCGTGCGCAGCGTGGTGGCGAACAACAATAGCTTCACGTTCCGCGGAGATCCTTCGACAGGGGATCCGGGTGATTTCCAGATGACCATTGGAAAGATCACCATTGGTACAGCGACCCTGACAGCCACGACGGCATCCGGCTATTTCCTTCGCACGACTGAACTCGCACTGAATCCCGGCGCGACCACCACGGTGGTGGCTAACAACTTTCTTCTGGCCGACGCTCTTAGCGGGGACTCGGCCACCAAGATCGTGAAGAATGGGGCAAGCGACCTGCGAGTTCTCTCTGGCACTGTTGCCAACGGCAACGCAGTAAACTTCGCCGGCGATTTCGATGTCAACCAAGGCTGGTTGGTGCTGGAGAGCAACGCTGCGGGGATGCAGCCCTTGGGGAACGCGAACACGATGATCAACATCACGAACGCGGCGAATACCCCGACGGTTTCTCTGCGCGCGAACACGGCTACGACGTTCACCAACGTCAACATCAACGCCGGGAACAACAATTTTAACCTCGATGTCCGCCATCTCGCGGGGACGAACGGGGCACAAACGATGCAGGCGGGCACCGTCACGATCGGCAACGCCACGATGAGCGTGAACGGCAACGATGCCTTCAACGCTCGATTGGCCGGGATCGCAGTGAATAGTGGCGCGACGGCGATCCTGAACGTGAACAGCAACGGCGAAAACGTCGGGGGGCAGAGCCTGCGTGTGGATTCGCTCAAGGGCGACGCGACGACGACGCTGCGGCGCGACGGTGGGCAGCCGTTCACGATCAGCGCGGCAAACAACGCGGAGTTCCTTGGCCGGCTCATCATCAACGGGATTGGCACGAACACGATCGAAGGAGCGACCGACGCGAGTCCTGTGCTCAACTCTGCGGGCATTACGTTTGGGACCAGCACGACGTTGAACCTCCGTTCGGAGACCGCGCTGGATTTCGGAGCGCCGATCAACTTTGGCGCAAGCGTCGTGAACGCGACGATCGATGTCCGTCGTCCCGCTGCGACAGGAGACAACCTGCTCTTGCGGGTCGGGCAGATCGACCTGTCGGGCACCGTCCCGCCGGTTGGGGCGATTCGCAATCTGTCGATCAACCAAGGCAACAACTACGATCTCGCTACGGATGCAATCCGCCTGGATGCCGGCCAGACGAGTCAGCTAAGCGTCAATACGGATGTCACCGCCGACGGCCTGATTCTGGGAGCAGGATCGACGTTAATCAAACAAGGCGGCAACCCGCTTTTCTTGACCACCGACAATAGCGCGACGGCCTCTGGCGCGATCCTCCTGCGCAACGGTTCAATCACTTCCACCGTGGCCGGCTCCCTCGGCACCGGGCTGGTGACCGTCGGGGATGCGACGCCAAACACCACGGGCTTCATCCCGAATAACACCACGTTGAACTGGAACGCGGCGGGCCTCAGCGCCAACGCTACGGGTGTGGATGTGCGTATCCTGGCCGGCGGCATGGTGGATTTGAACGCGACTCCCAACACGACCGACGAGTTCGACGTCCAGGCGGGGGGGCGCATCAAGGGGACCACGGCTCAGCTCGGCGCGCTGACTGTCGGAACGAACCTCACCGTGGGGACCGACGCGATCATCGTGCACGAGAATCCGAGTTCTGCAGGGAATACCGTGGCTGGGCTCGCGAACAACGCGAACCTCTTCTATGGCATCGGGAACAACGCCACCAGCGTACCGGTCATCGGAGTTGGAACGCCCTGGAAGGGCCTCAGCGGTGAAGCGACGAGCCGGAACATCACGGACGCCACGATCAGCATCAACGGTGGGGACAACAACGTGAACACGATCGAGGCGACCCTTCAGTCGATGTTCAACTCGAACCTGGACTTCACCGGCAACTACGCTTTCACCTCGACTGCAGCGGGCGCCGAAAAAGTGACGCTTGCGATCAACAGCCCTCTTGGCGTTGGCTTTGGCAATGGGCCAGGGGGCTTGGTGATCTTGCGCCGGGATGGCGTTGCAAGTGGGCTGAGCACGGCGGTGGACAAGATCATCGTTCAGGAAGGCGGTCTAAGTGTCGGCGCTCTCAACGCGCTCGGAGGGGTGCCGGTGGAAGTGCAGGATCGAGGCCTCCTCGACATTGCGAACCTCGTTGGCGACCAACTCGACGGGCCAGTCACCATCCAAAGCGGCGGTCTTTTTGTCTTCAATGACCCGCAGGTCCTGGTCGGAACTCAGGCAATCACCTTCCAAGCCGGCGCCAAGCTGGACATCGGCGGTGCGCCCGCGACTTTCTTCACAGACGCGACGAAGCCAATCGTTTTCAGCGGCACCGGCCACACGGTGCGCTTCACCGCTGATGAGATTACGAACCTCGATTCCGCAATTCCGGACGCTGGAGCGATCTTCGTGGTAACGAGCGGCGCTGCCGCGACGGGGCCGCTGGCGGACAACTTCGCGACGACGAACATTCAGGATCTCTCAGTCAATACGCAGACGGCGGGATTGAGCACGAATGGTGGCGTCATCACGAACGGATCGGGCAATGTCGGATTGAACGCGCCGCTGACGATCGGAGCGAATGGCGCCACCTTTGCAGCGACCCGTAACTCGACACTCGTGATCGGGGGCGCGGTGAACACTTCTGGCGATATCCAAGTCGGTTCCCTGACTCCGATAGATAATCGGGACAAGAGCAGCAACGCGGGTGCGCTGAATGGATTCGGCATGCCTGATCCATACAACTCTGGTGCGTCTGTCTTCTTTGGTAACGACTTCTCCGCTGACGACGTCACCGTCAATAACAGTAACGCTGGCTTTCTCAGCGCAAATACGACGTTCACCGGCAACCTGACCGTGAACGGTGGGGTGCTCTATCTCGATGGCGGCGGTAGCTCGGGTGGAACATCTGGGGAACTCACCCCCAAGCTCGTCGCCGGGACGCTCGCGGACGCGGTAATCCTCGGCCAATACAGCCGTTCGGAAATCAAGCTGAACCTGGCTTCCGATACGAACGCCACCACGCTTGTGGTGACTCAGCCCTTCGTCATCGACGGGGACGTGAATCCGCAGGACAACCGGCGCCTCTGGGTCAGCCGCAACACTGGGACGAACAGCCGGGTGGACTTCACGAATGTCACGTTGAACGCGGGCAGCGCATTCGCAGTGGACGAAGACAACACGGAACTCCGTTTCGGGCTGAAGCTTGCTGGAAACGCGACGTTCTTCCGCGGCAGCCACGACGACGTGGACATCCTCGGCATCACGCGCGACACCTCGCTTCCCGCGTTCACCGGCAACAATCCCGCGATCCTTACTTGGGGGCGACTGAACCAAGTTGGCATCTCTGGATTTCAGAACGCGAACAGCAACATCTTCGGCACAATCGGTGCCGGGGTGCAGATCGACATTATCCGGGGCCAGCTCTTCTTTCAGCCTGGCTCCAGCCTGGATGGGTTGGTGCGAACCCAGACTGCCGGTGTCGGGGGGGATTCCTTCGTGGTGGCCACGAGCAACAGTGTGCTCGCCGATACCACGATTGGCGGCACTGGCCGAATCGAACTCGGCCGTTCGGCAGCGGCCAATGGCCCGGAGGATCTGGAGATTCGCGGAACCGAGATCGCTTCGGGGACTGCACCGCTCATGACGCTTGCCGCAACAGTACGGGTGGTGGGCGACGGTGCTGCGAACATCGACGGCGTCATCCGCTCCACGCGCTCAAATGACACGACGGTTACGGCGCGAACCGCCCTGACGAACCTCGAGATCGCCAGTGGGGCGACGGCACAGCTTTCGCCTCAGAATTCTGTCCCGCTAGCCGTCGGCACCACGACGCTGCTCGGCAACGCTACGATCGATAACACCGCGACAGGCGTGACCCTCACCTCGGTGAACGGAGGCGCGCATACTTTGACGCTTCAAGGTGCAGTGGCTCCGATCATCACGAATCCAATCACTGCCGGGAACCTGGTGGTCAACGGCCTGACTACGACCGTGGCTATGAACAATATCGCCGGAGGCTTAACCGTCGGAGCCAACCCAGGGGGCGCTCAGAGCAGTGGCGTTGCCGGGACTGCGGGCAATGTGACCGCGACCGGGAACATCGCTGGAGCGTTGGTCGTCAACGCGAGTACCGCCAGCATCAGCGGCAACGTCGGAGGCGGCCTCTCGGTTAGCACGGGCCAGGTCAATCTTACGGGCGTGGACACCAAGACGGTGACCGGGCCCGTGGCACTGAATGGTGGAAACATCAACGTTGCAGGTGGGGTTGCCGACTTCGGAACGACGGTGATCACCTCCGCGGCTACAGCCACGGTCGCGGGCCTGCGGGAAAACCGCAGCTTCGCGAACGTCGGGAACATCGATCTGACGACGGCGAACAACTCCAGTGTCGTGAAGCTCGGTCCGGTGATGGCGCAAACCACCGCTGGCTGGGGCTCGAACGAGACTTATACCTACACAGGGGAGTTCTTCGTGCCGGACAACGGAACCGCCGGTGACAATCTCGGATCGTTCGCTTTTGCGGAGAATTTCGACGACGTGGTCAATCTGCGGATCGACTCTACCACCTACATAAACAACTCCACGTTCAACGACGCGACCGGTTCTGGTGAAGTGACGCTGCCGACCGGATGGCACCCCTTTGAGGTGCGTCTCGGGCAAGGCGGGGGCGGTGCGGGTCCGGTGGCTTCCGACGGATGGGCGGCTACTTTCGGCTTCGGGTTGGATATCGCGCCTCCGATCGATAGTTCGACGACCAGCCCCGTCCAGGCGCAGTACGTGGCGCCAGTGGACAATGGTTCCATGAACCTGTTCCGCACCAATGTTGGCAGCAATTTGCTGATCTCCGCTGGTTCCACCCTCCGCGCGGGTGGCATTGTCGGAACACAACGTGTCGCGTTCAGCGGGTCTGACGGGAAGCTCACCTTGAACGCAGCCGGGACGAGCGTGAGCAGCAGTACGGACTCGGTTGAAGTAGCCGCGGGTTCCGGAATCGTCGAGGTAACCAGGGCCGGTGACCGCCTGACCGTGGGTGAATTGCATCTTCAGGGTGCCCTGTCGCTTCGTGGAGCCGGTGATGTGATTGCCTCCGGCGTCGGCTCCGGTGCTGGTGACGTCAGTGTCGACGGGGATGGCTCGCTCGTAGTAACCGGAAGCATTTCCGGGGATGCGATTGTCAATGATGGCGCTCTCCGCGGGTCCGGCGCGATCCTCGGGAACGTGCTGGCTACTGCGGGGATTGTCGCGCCCGGAGGTCTCGCTGATGGCACAACTGCCGTGCTGAGCACCGGAGGGTTCAACCTGATGAGCGGCGCGACGTTGCAGATCGAGCTCGGCGGGACGACCGCCGGAACGGGATACGACCAAATCAGGGCGACGGGAGGAGGGCTGTCCCTCGCCGGCAATCTGCAAGGGTCGTTGATCAACAACTTCGCAATCACTGGCAATCAGGCGTTCTTCATTGCCGTGCAGGACGGTGCGGCGCCGGTCGGCGCCACCTTCAACGGAATGGCCGAAGGGTCCTCAGTCATGATTGGCGGCCATAACTTCACGCTCACGTATCAGGCGAACTTCGAGGCAGTCGGGGGGCCCTCACTGCTGGGTGGCAACGATGTCGCTCTCGCCATTCCCGAGCCCGGCAGCTTCGTGAGTCTGCTTGGCGGATTCGGCATGTTGGCCGGTTTGCAGCGTTTCCGTCGCCGGAAAGCTTAGGAAGAACAGCTTCGAAAGGGCCGGCACTGTTTCAGTGCCGGCCTTTTTGTTTCTGGCCGCGGAGAGTTGGACAGTGCGCGGCTGTTTCCGCAGCCTCCGCTCCAGCAAATGCACGCCTACCACGATCTCCTGCGACTCGTTCTGGAACGAGGGAAGTTCAAAGCCGACCGCACCGGAACGGGCACCTATGCGGTTTTCGGAGCGCAGGCTCGGTTCGATCTGAGCGCTGGCTTTCCGCTGCTCACGACCAAGAAACTTCACCTCAAATCGATCATCCATGAGCTGCTTTGGTTCCTGAGCGGCGACACCAACGTCCGTTACCTCCGCGAGCATGGCGTCACGATCTGGGATGAGTGGGCCGATGCCGAAGGCAACCTTGGACGCGTCTATGGTGCGCAGTGGTGCGATTGGCGAACCGCCGATGGACGGTCGGTCCATCAGATCGACCACATCATCGAGCAGATTCGCATCAACCCGGATTCACGCCGGCTGATCGTCAGCGCCTGGAACGTCGGCGAAATCGAGACCATGGCCCTGCCGCCATGCCACGCCTTGTTCCAGTTCTTCGTGCTCGATGGCCGGCTCAGCTGTCAGCTCTACCAACGCAGCGCCGACCTGTTTTTGGGCGTGCCGTTCAACATCGCCAGCTACGCGCTGCTCACGCTGATGGTCGCGCAAATCACTGGCCTGGAGCCGGGCGAATTCGTCCACACCTTTGGCGATCTGCACCTTTACGCGAACCATCTCGACCAGGCGCGTCTGCAACTGAGCCGCGCGCCACGGCCACTCCCGCGGATTTTGCTCGATCCATCCATTCAGGACATCCACGCGTTCCGATTCGAGCATTTCACCCTCGTTGACTATGATCCGCATCCTGCCATCAAAGCGCCGATCGCCGTCTGAGAGCGTCGTGCAGTCAGCCTGAATCAGGAAAGCGGCTTGCCCCTGATTGCCATGCCACATGACAACCCGCATCAGACTTCGATGAAGTTGCAAACTGCGCCCGAGGAACTCGCGTCGAAGCCTGTGTTCACAGATCAGGGAGCCATGGATGCCGAAAGCAGAGCGCCTTTGGGGGCGACGGTCCACGCGGACGGGGTGATCTATTGCGTCTGGGCTCCCGAACACGATCGCGCAGAAGTGGAAGCATGGTCTGCCAGCGGAGGCGATCGACGCACGTTGGTCCTGAGCAAAGATGAGGAGGGGTATCATCGCGGCACCGACCCGCAGGGTCAGCCCGGAGATCGCTACCAAATCCGTCTGGATGGGGAGGGACCGTATCCGGATCCGGCTTCACGAGCCCAGGCGGAGAGCGTCCACGCTCCATCCGTGGTGGTTGATCCGATGGGTTACACCTGGAACGACGCGAATTGGAGCCGGCCGCCGTTCCGCGACCTGACGGTTTACGAATTGCACATCGGGACCTTCACCGAGGAGGGAACCTTCCGGGCTGCGATCGAGAAGCTGCCGTACCTCCGCGACTTGGGCGTCACGGCGATTGAGATCATGCCGATCGGTGATTTCCCCGGAGTACGGAACTGGGGCTACGACGGCGTGCTGATTTACGCTCCGGCGCGGGCCTACGGCTCTCCCGATGATCTCCGCGCCTTGGTGGACAGCGCGCATCAGCATGGGTTGGCGGTGCTCCTCGACGTGGTTTACAACCACCTCGGGCCGGACGGGAATTACCTCGGCGCATTCAGTCGGCACTTTTTCCACGAGAACCACTCCACACCCTGGGGCAAGGCGTTCAACTTCGACGGCAAACGATCTGCACCGGTTCGGGAATTCTTTGGTCGCAATCCGGTTTACTGGATGGAGGAATTCCACCTCGATGGGTTCCGCTTCGATGCCACGCATGAGATCGAGGACGAATCGGAGCGGCACATCCTGGCGGAGATGACCGACGCAATCCATGCGCGCGGCGGGTACGCAATCGCGGAGGATTCACGCAATGAACGGCTCGTGTTAATGCAGACGCGGCAGGGTGGACTGGGCTTTGATGGAGTCTGGGCAGACGACTTCCATCATTGCGCGCGCGTGGGTCAGACCTCGGAAACGGATAGCTATTACCAGGACTTCACGGGCTCCCTTCCGGAGCTGATCGAAACGCTGCGCCACGGCTGGCTCTATCGCGGCCAAACCTCGAAGTCGAAGGAAGGGCCACGCGGAACCGAGGCGGATGACCTTTCGCCAGCGGGTTTTGTATATTGCATCTCCAATCACGACCAGGCCGGAAACCGCGCTTTCGGGGAGCGGATCAACGCGGCGATTGCTCCTGCGGCTTATCGCGCGCTGTCCGCATTGCTCTGCCTGAGTCCATCGACGCCAATGCTCTTCATGGGTCAGGAATGGGCCGCCTCGACCCCCTTCCTCTACTTCACTGACCACAACAACGAACTCGGGCCATTAGTCACCGAAGGCCGGCGCCGCGAGTTCGCCGGGTTCAAAGAGTTTGCCGATCACGACGCGCTGGAGCGGATTCCCGATCCGCAGGCGCCCAGCACTTTGACGCAATCGAAGCTCAACTGGAAGGAACTCGAGGTGAATCCGTATGCCGCGGTGTGCCTGCTCTACCGTGAGTGTCTTCGCTTCCGTCGCGAGTTTCCCGAGCTGCGCCCGAGCAGCCGCGATTCCTGGAAGGCGCTGCTGATCGGACCGCAAATCGGCCTCCTCCACCTCAGCGGAGAGGGTAATGATCTCCTGTTGGTGTTCCATCTGGACGCCCAGAAATCAGCCTCCGCCGCGACGCACTGGATGCCGCACACGCACTTCGGTTCACGGCGCTGGCGGCTGCTGTTGTCGAGTCAGGAGGAACGCTTCGGCGGCTCGGGTCCCGGCTTTGATCCGGCCACCCAGATCTTCAGTTTCCACCGACCCGAGGCGCTTCTTCTGCAGGCCGAGTAGGCGCCGTCGTCGAAGGACGCTTATTGGGAGGAGACGCCGGTATCCCCGCTCTTTGAATCCTGGAAGGTGCTCGCGCGGTACCCGGCGCGGCGAATCAGCGTGCAGATTTCCTCCTTGGTAATGCCGATTGGATTGTAGCGAATGAATGCTCCCCGTTGGACGAGGCGCACTGCCTGGATTCCGGGGATCTTCTCCAGCGCAACCTTCACCCGCTCCTCCGCGGTGTCCGTGTCCATATCAGGAATGGCGAGATCGAGTTCTTCCGAAGCAGCAGGGTGATTGGCGGCTGATTTATCGTGAGGCATACTTTCAAAACGGAAGGAAACGCCCTGCTGGCCGCTAGCAAGCCGGGTTCCGTGCGGCGTCGAGGCGAGTTCCGTTCAGCTTGGGCTTCGATCGAAGCCGGCACTCGACCTCGGTGGCAGCTTCGGAAAGAGTCAACGCCCGCTGTGAACAACGCGAAGTTCGTCATCCAAATCAGCCGCGGTCTGGTGCGCAATGCCAGGGCACGGCGGTTGGTTATGTTCTACGCAGTCCTTGTTGCGCTGGTGCTGCTCTTCTCTGGTTCGACGTTTCTCTGGCCTTTTCTCCGCGAGCATCCGTGGATCTTTCTTGGCTATTGGGCGGTCTGCGCCTGGATCACGCTGCTCGTCGTGCTGCTG
This sequence comes from Chthoniobacter sp., assembly GCA_028293645.1. GTDB lineage: Bacteria > Verrucomicrobiota > Verrucomicrobiia > Chthoniobacterales > Chthoniobacteraceae > Chthoniobacter. Next base: position 5,294 of record JAQGOK010000008.1, on the reverse strand, counting down.
GCACTTTATGACCTGGTGAAGGTGCGGGCCGACGCGATCCAACTGCGGCGACAGCTCGAGCGGGAGTACATGGAGAAAACTCGACGGGAAGCAGATGAGGACGCGCGCCGATAAGGAGCGCATCGAGGACGAGACGCTCGCCTCGTACGCGCAACGTTCCTCGGCGAGCGCGGGGCGCGTGCATCCGGAGCCGCCGCATCCGTATCGCACCCGCTACGAGCGAGACCGCGCACGGATCATCCACTCGCGGGCATTCCGACGGCTTGAGTACAAGACGCAGGTCTTCCTCAACGGCACCGGCGATCACCTCCGGACGCGCCTGACCCACACCATCGAAGTCGCCTCGATCAGCCGTACGATCGCAAGCGCGCTCGGCTTGAACGAGACGCTCACCGAAGCAATCGCGCTCGCGCATGATCTCGGCCACGCGCCATTCGGGCACAGCGGGGAGGAGATGCTCGATACCTTGATGGGTGAACACGGCGGCTTTGATCACAACGTGCAAAGCCTCCGCATCGTCGAAACGATCGAGCAGAAGTATCCGCGTTTTGCGGGGCTGAATCTCTCGCACGAGGTGCTCGAAGGCCTCCGGAAGCACGCGAAGTTCTACGATCCGCCCGAGCCGAACGCGGAGCGTTACTCCAGCCCTTCGCTGGAGGCGCAGATCGCAAATCTCGCCGACGAAATCACCTACTACAGCCACGATCTCGACGACGGCCTCGACTTTCACCTGATCACTCCTGAGCAGCTCGCAGGCATGGAGATCTGGCAGCGGGATTTCGAGGAAGTGCGGCGGCATTTCCCCAAGCTCAAAGGGCACGATCTGCACAGCTACGTGATCCGGTGCATCATCGATCGACAGGTGCAGGACGTGATCACGACCAGCAGCGAAATGATCGAAGCGGCCGGTATCCGAAGTGTCGAAGACGTGCGCCGCCAGAAGAAGCCGCTCATCCGCTACAGCCTGCCTTTGCTGAAGATGAACAAGGCGCTGCGAAAATTCCTCTACAAAAACCTCTACTATCATCCGCGTGTGGCCGGGGCGAACGAGCGAGCCTGCCAGATGTTGGAGAACGTTTTCCACGCTTACGTGAAGCGCCCCAAACTGCTCGGCGAGAACACGGCTCGCCGGCTCAAACAGGACGGCGTGCCGCGCACCGTTTGCGACTACCTCTCCGGCATGACTGACCGCTACCTTCTCGAGGAACACGCGCGGCTTTTCTCTCCGGAGGGCATCGCGCGGAATGCGGTGAGCCCGCGCGAGGCCGGCATCACCCGGCTGACCGAGTAGCTCGCCGCTACAGCATCTCGGTCGTAAGATGCCGGATCAGCACCCGCAGCCGTTCACCGACGCGCAGCTCCTCGAACACATCCTGGCGGCGGAAAGGATCCTGTAAAAAAGTGTGCGCCACGATGTCGGTCAGCACGGCGGGATCGTCGATCTGCGCGAGCTGCTGATCCAAAGACTCCGGAACACCCGTGCCATTGGCGCGTAGCCGCGCGCAGAGCGCCAGGAGCTTCGCGGTGAGCGCATCGGCTTCGAAGTCCTCGGCTGATTTCGATGGCAGCTCCCGGATGTCCGCGACCACGAACGGCTCTTCCTGTCGGAAGCCGACAAACTCGACTCGCGCGAGCCCTTGCAGAATCAGATGCGACGTCCCGTCATCGCGTCCCACGCAAGCCCGGACCAGTCCTACGCCCGCGATGTGATGGAAGTCGGAAAGCGAGTTCCACTCGTTCACCTCGCGCTTGATCAGCGCGATGCAAAACATGCGGTTCTGCTCGAGTGCCCACTCCAGCATGGCGCGATAGCGTGGTTCGAAAATGCGCAGAGGCAGCAACGCGCTTGGAAAGAGGAGCGCATCCGGCAGCACCATCACCGGTGCATAGCGAGGCAGGTTGAGCTGTTGGTCCTGGATGTTTTTCAAACGGGAGGGGCCGGTATGGCTGATACGCTAGCACGAGCGTTGCGGATTGCCCTATCCGAAGCTTTGCTCCGCGCATGCATCCCGGATTCGAACTTGTCACCGTTCCGTCCGGCGCGCGCAGTCTGCGGTCGCGAGCTCATGGCGAGACGTTTCATCCCGGGATCGGGCCGATGCTGGAAGCCGAAGCGCTGCACGTGGGGCAGCAGCGGCTGGTGGAAAGAGCACGTGCCGCGCAGGGTGAATTCGTGATTTGGGACGTGGGTCTCGGCGCGGCAGCGAACGCGCTCGCAGTCTGGAACGCACTCAGCGGATCGAGCCGTCCGGCAGCGATCCGCTTGCACAGTTTCGACCTGACTCTCGAACCGCTCAGCTTTGCCCTCAGCCACGCCGAACTCCTCGAATACATCGAGCCTCACCGCGCCCGGCTGGAACGATTGCGCGCGCGCGCTTTCGTGGCCGAGCAGGGGATCGAATGGACGCTGCACCTCGGCGACTTTCGCGATCAGATGTGCTCCGCGCCAAAGCCACACGCCATTCTCTATGATCCCTATTCGCCGGGAACGAACGCCGACCTCTGGAGCCTCGAACACTTCAGCGCGCTCGCTGCGTCACTGGATCCTGCGCGCCCGTGTTTGCTTTCCAATTACACCCGCTCCACGGCCGTCCGCGTTACGCTGCTCCTCGCCGGCTTCCACGTCGGAATTGGCGCGGCCACAGGTGACAAGGAGGAGACCACGCTCGCCACGAACGACCTCTCCCTCCTCAACGTACCGCTCGACCACACCTGGCTTGCACGCGTCCGCCGCTCCACCCGCGCGGCGCCGCTGCGGTTCGCTGCATCCGCCGGGCCGATCGCCGAGGCGGATTACGCAAAGCTCGCGGACTGCCTGCAGTTCCGAAGCGCCCGCTAAGCATGAGGGCTGCCTGCGCCGCCCATGGCGCTCCCCCTAGAAAGCCGGCCGCACCGGCTATTTCTTCGGCTTAGGCGCCTGCTTCGCGGCGGTTGCAGCGCCTTTCTTCTGCTTGGTGGCAGAAGTCTTCGCCTGATTTTGTGAGGTCTTCTTCTGGTTCGCTTTTGGAGATTTATCGCCCATGCCGCGCAGCGTTGGCGTTGTCCTGGAGAGAGTCAATCGCGCATGCGTGGTTCGTCGCGCAAAGCTGCATGGAACTCCCTTCGACAGATCAGTTCCCATCGCCTACTGTGCGCGATGGCGAAACCAAAAATCCACGAGCTCCGCGCTGCGCTGCGTAACGATTTGAAACTGATTGGCTCGAAGAGCCGGAGCACACTCGTGGACGACGCGGTGCGGAAAACGTTCACTGTCCGGTCCGAGGGTGTCGTGATGGAATTCGCTCATAAACAGTCCGACAGCGCCTACTGGAATGGCGTGAAGTATTACGGCAGCGGCAGCAACAGTCGCATTCGCATCCGCCGGAGCGCACTGCCAGAGAAGGCGCCCGCGGCCTGAACGGCCTCGTTCCCGAACGCGAAGTCGCGCTGGAAACCCGGCGCGATGATTTCCTTCCTCCTTTCGGCTCGGGGTCGGTCTCCGGCTCGATCGAGCGCAACTCTGTCCTGCTGCTGTAGCAAGAGTGCGGGATGGTTGCGAAGGATCAAACTTGCACATCCCTCGCGCCCTCTCCGCTGGCCCGGATCTTAACCGCGTATCCTTCGACCCAAGCTCGCCTCCGAGTACGCACAGCTTTCACCTGCCATTCCGCATGTGGAGAGCGGTAATGATCGCCGCCGCGTTGCTTTGCCTCGAAGCGGCCGGCTTGTGCGCCGAGATCGCCGGGCGAGTCGTGGCGGTGCATGACGGCGACACCATCACCGTGCTCACCCCTGACAAGACGCAGTTCCGGGTGCGTCTGCAGAGCATCGATGCGCCGGAGTTGAAGCAGGCCTTTGGCAACAACTCGAAACGGGAACTTTCCCGAGTCGTTTTCGGTAAACAAGTTCGCGTCGGAGAGCAGGGGAAGGATCAATACGATCGCGTGCTCGGACAGGTGTATGCGGGTCCCACTTGGGTAAACGATGCGCAGGTGAAGGCGGGGATGGCCTGGGTTTATCTGGCCTACAGCAGCGATCCGCGCCTGGTTGCGGCCGAGAAGGCGGCGCACGATTTCAAGCGCGGTCTCTGGAAAGACAAAGCGCCGGCTCCACCATGGGACTGGAGGAGAACTGAGTCGCAAGGTGGAGGGACGATGCGGTCGCGAGGGAGGCACTAGGAACGCCGCACTCGCGGGTGCGCAGACGCAAAGTCGAACCCGTCGGTGACGGTGTCTTCCCATCGCCGAGGTGTTCGTCGATCGCTTTGTCTCCGGCGAAGACGGTGCGCGTCCGATCGAAATAGCGGACCATGAACGCGTCCATGCCGCGCTCGGCGAGCGCACGCGAAAACCTGCGAGTTCGCGTTTCCCAAAGAGCGTACCGGCCGAACTGTGCAAAACGAGCACACCGGGAAAGCGGCCTGGCGCCCGCGGCGCGAAGGTTTCGACGGAGATCTTCCGTCCGCCGCTCTGGAAGCCCTCGCGAAAGGTGTCCACCGCGAAACGAGTCGGAGTAGCCGCGGTGGCAAACGAACTGAGTGAAGCCAGTATCGCGAGAATGAGCAGGCGGAGAGCAATCATTGCGGTGGTTCGCAGAAGCCCGCGGCGGTGCGTGTCAGGCCGCCGCAGGCAGTCCGTTTACGCCGCGATCAACGCGCGGTCGGCGGCGGGGAGATGGAGGATGAAGGTGGAGCCTTCGCCCAGGGTGCTGCGACAGGTGATCCTGCCACCCATGGTTTCCGCGTGGCGTTTGACAATCGAAAGGCCGAGGCCAACCGAGCTCTCACCGCCCGTCGGGCTGGCGCTGGCTTCCTGCAAGGCCGGACGTTGCGCTTCAAAGCGGATGTCATCGGCGCGGCGTGGGCGGGGCTCGGCACGCTCAACGATTATGACGAAACGGGCCTCACGACGGGCGTGAAAGTGCAAATCGGTGGTGACGTGATCGTGACGCGGCTGGTCGATGTCGCCCGCGTCACTAACGGCGGCAGGCTGAGAAGCTTCAGCGCCGCTCCGCTGTCTCCCAGGATGCCGGCGCCTACTTCGAGGCGGGGTTGCTGGCGCGGTGGCGACAGATCGCCTTCAGTTACCACAGCTACTTACCGGGCGAGCGCGACCGACAGCTCCGATGCACCCAGCAGACCGTCATCACTTACAAGAATCTCGAGGCGACGCTCAAGAAAGGGGCGGGTGAGACAACCAAGGAACGCCAGGCGAAGAACGAAAAGGAGAAGGAATGGCCCGAGCCTGGTCCCGATGAGCTATCGCCCCGTGCTGGCCAATTGGTTCGAGCAGGGGCCCGGATGGCAGCAGGCGAGT
>JAQGOK010000027.1 GCA_028293645.1 Chthoniobacter sp. | reverse complement strand
CGGCACCGAGCCCACCCGTTCCACCCCCGGTGTTCACGACTGCATAGTCATGGTCGCCCGCGTGAATGATGGCGTTGGTGTTCAAGTTACCGCTGCCCGTGATGCTGAGGCTGAAGCCCAGCGCAGTCGGTGCGATCCGCAAAGAATTGAGCGCGACGGCACCTGCCATCGTGCCAGCCGCATCCAGCAGCTGATTCGCAGCCACATTGCTGACACCGTTGAAGGCGGACGTACTGACCCTCTGCACTCCGTTCGTCGAGTTGTAGGTAGCGAAATGCGAACCGTTGACCGTGGCCCAGCCGACCGATGACGCGTTTGCTGCGGAGTCGTTGTTGCCGATCAAGCTGTTGAAAAGGACGGGCGCAGTCGTGAAGAGAATGCGCGGGTTGCCAGAGATCCCAATCCCTGAGTTCTCCCCGAGCACAGTGGTGCCGTCGTTTGCGGTGAAATCGACAGTGTTCGCCGGCGCAGCCGTGGCGCCGTCTCGCAGGTAAGTGGAGAGAGTCAGCGAGGTCGCCGCCGTCCCTGGTTTGGTCACGTTGATCGTCAGCGCACCGGACCGCGGCTTGCCGGGAGCGAGGGTACTGGTGCCGGCACTGCCGAGTTGAAGGCGCGTAATCACTTCGCGGACCGCGGTGGTGGCATTGCCGATCAAAGAAAATTTCCCGCCACCGACCGTTTCCAATCCCGTGCCGCCGCTGTTCCGCAAGCGCCCGTCAAAGGCGGCGATCGTTCCCATGGTGTTATCCATCACGAAGGTCCCGCCCGCGACGACGATCGCGCCAGAGGCCTGGCCGCTCAATGTGGCAGCCTGCCGCAGAGTCAAAGTCGCCCCGCGGCCGACGATCACATCTTTGGCAATCTGCAGCGTTCCCCCATTCAGCGTCTGATTGGCAATTCCGCGCACGATGAAGTCCGCCTCTTCCTGTTCAAGCGCAGGGACTGTTGCGTCATCGATATTGCGGATGTTCCCCCCGTAAACTCCATCGGCCAGAGCGGTGATGACGATGGTGCCACCCGCCAAGGCATTCGCCACCGACGTCGAGCGCCGCGCCTCCACGAGGCCGGCGGTGCCATTCAGCGTGCCGAGGCGGAGAGAGGAATCGGGATCCTGATTCGCAGCCGCACCGGCGCGCTTGAAAAGTGTGGTGATCTGCGCGCCGGCGGCACCGCCGAAGTTCACCGGATTGGACCGCAGAGCAGTCGGAGCCGTGCGCGCGTTGTTATTAAAGCGCACCGTTCCGTCGTTAATCGTCAACGTCCCGAACCAGGCGTTCACGGCGGCCGACGTGTCGCTCAGCGATCCGAAACGAAAGGTGCTGGCGCCGTTCTTGATGATGTCCTGTGTCCCGGAGATCGCCCCATTCAGAGTGACCGTAGAGCCTGCCCCGCCAAGCGTCAGCGGGGCGCCTAGCTGGATCGCGTTGTTGATCACGAAGGCGGCTGTGCCATTCTGCAAAATCTGAGCAGAGGCGCCGGTGAAGCGGAGCGGATTGCCCGCCAGTGTCTGCTCCAGATTCGAGGTCGCGGGGGCCGCGTCCGTGGCTTGTAAAGTGAGCCGGTTCAGGAGGAACGGCGAAGCGGGAATATCGTTCGTCGCGATGTAACTCGTCCCGGGCGCAGGCGCTGCGCCGACGTTCCCGCCGAAAATCAAATTCGCCGTCGGATCTGTTCCATTGGGGACCGGTCCCCCACTCCAGTTGCCGGGCGTGCTCCAAAGCTGCGCGCCGCTCCCGCCACTCCAGGTGTAATCCACCGCCGAGGCTGCGGGAATCGCCAGCCCGAGAGCGAGCGCTACTGCGGCGGTGCTAAGGAAAACAGGGCGGCTGCAGAGGGGGAGATAATTCATTTAGCAGGGGACGCTGATCCCTACCCCTACTCAGTCGCGATGTCTAGGACGCAAGCATCCCTGCTCGCTCTCCGGCGACTGGGTGGAGAGCCTGTCTGCGCTCGTGGGAGGATTTCGAAGGCCGCATCACTTTGATCAATGGATACCGATCCTCCGAGCCCGCCCTGGCGCTCGCGGAGCCGGATGCGCGGCCGGCCACCCTGCTGCCACTCGCTTCCGGTCCTCCCGTGATATTGCCGTGAAACACCGAGCCGGCTTCGCCGCTAAAACTGGAAGTAGATGAACGGCTTGTATTTCGCCGGGACGAAAAACAGCGCGGCCGCAAACCCAGCTCCCAACAGCGCGGAGAATGCCCAGTCCGGGATCCGCTGCCACCAGTTCGCCAGCCACCGACGCGAATTGGCGTAGTGGATGACCGCAAGCCCCATCAATAGCCAGAGGCAGCTCAGGCTAAAGCTCCGGGGACCGTGCGAGTCGAAAAGGCAGATCGCATCGAGCACTTCCCGAGCGATCGCAAACCCGCTCGTTTTCAGTTCCCGCGTCTTTTCGTCATATACGTTCTGCGCGCGGAAGAACACCCAGGTGATCAGGATCCAATAGAAGGTCAGCGGGACTGCGATCCAGCTCATGACCTTGTGGAATGTGGCGCCCGCATTCTCGGTGAGACGCTGCCATTCACGATGCACGACGAGCGCGAGCCCATGCATGCCGCCCCAAATCACAAACGTCCACGACGCGCCGTGCCAGAGCCCGCCGAGGAGCATCGTGATCATCAGGTTGCGATACGTGAACAGCTTCGAGCCGCGATTTCCGCCGAGGGAAATATAGAGGTAATCCCGCAACCACGTGCTCAGCGAGATGTGCCACTTTCGCCAGAACTCGGTGATGTTTCGCGAGAAATACGGGAAGTCGAAATTCAGCGTGAGCTCGTAGCCGAGCAGGCGTGAGCAGGCGATGGCCATGTCGGTGTAGCCGCTGAAATCGCAGTAGATTTGTACCGCGTAGAAGATGACGCCGATGAAGCTGGAATAGAGATCGTAGCGGCCCGGCGAGGCGAAATAGGCGTCCACGATCGGCGCGACGTTTTCGGAAATGCAGGCCTTCTTCACGAAGCCGATGAAGAAGAGTGCGAGACACGCGCGCACGTTCACGTTCGCCCAGACTCGCTTCACGGAGACCTGCGGCAGAAAAGTCATCGCGCGAACGATCGGACCGGCGACGAGCTGCGGGAAAAACGAGATGAAAAACGCGAGATCGAGGAAGCTGCGCACCGGCTCCATCCGCCGCCGATAGACGTCGATGGAGTAACTCATCGATTGGAACGTGTAGAAGCTGATCCCGTAAGGCAGGAAGATCGCCAGCGTCCACTTGCTGGTGTGCAGCCCGAACCAATCGAGCGCGGCATACACCGAATCGATGCCCCAGTTGAAGTACTTGAAGAACGCGAGAACGCCGAGATTCACCGCGAGGGACACGAACAACCACGCTTTGCGCCGCCCATCATTGTTCGCGTTGCCGATGCCCAACCCGACCACGTAGTCCATGATGGTCGAGCCCCAGAGCACGAAGGGAAACCACCACCCCGTCGGCAAAGGCCGACCTTCCGTGAGCGCCGTGTAAAACGTCCAGGGCGGAAAGGCGTCTGAGGCAGCGCTGTCCGGCCCGCCGAGGAAAAGGCAGGCGTAGAAGAAGTGGCTGCAAATCAGCAACCAAATCTTCCGTGCAGTATTCCCGCGCAGCATCCAATGGATCGCGAAAACGATCAGGAAGAAGACGAGAAACCGGAATTGGACGAACAGCATGAGCGGAAAAGCCGGCGACGTTATGGAGAATCGCGGAACGTGTCAGCGTTGTTCACGAGCGACTCGGCCGATGCGAAGGGAATCAGAGGGCGGCAGGTGCAGGAACGTGCGGTTCCGGATGCCGCCTTGCCCTGAGTTCTTCGACCCAGCGCTGCACCAGGATCCTGGTGAAGACGTGCGCGCCCGCGGTATTCACGTGGTCCGAATCGAGCCGGTTTTCGTGCGTGAAAAGCTCCGGGTGCCGATCGAGTTCACCGAAATCGAGCACGATGCTCCGTTGCTCCCGCTCCGGCCGCGGGAAGAAGTTCCTTTTGTTGGTAGTCGGAGGAACGACCAGGATCGCCGTGGCTCCGAGCCGCTCAACCTTCGCGATCATCGTCTCCAGCGCCTGCTGGCTCACCGGATCGGCCAGATCTCTCACGGCCGGCTGGGCGCGGCGTTCCGCTAGCTCCTGATCGTAGGTCGCCCGATTTTCGGGGATCATCTCCTCGGGGCGCCCAGTGGGAATCCATCCCGCGAAGTTCTCGCCGAGCGCACCTACCAGTCGGCGCGGCTTCGCGGGACGCGCCTTCGACAACAGGCGCGAGGTCAGGATCGTGCCTCGTCCGAAATTGGTTTGATGCCGCACGAACAGTTCGAGGTGATCGAGAAACTCGCCCATCGATTCCGCCAGTTCCTTCGCCGCACGCTTCCAGGTGTCCTTCTTCTTTGAGACCGGCTTCAGCGTTGTGGCCCGCCGCCAGAGCATCGTCAGCCGCGGCCAGTCGTGCCAATACTGCGCGCGCATCGTCTGCTTCTTCTCCTCACCGACATTGAGCCGAATGCTCGCGAGTTCGATGAAGACCCAGCGCAGATTCTTCGGCGGCTTTTGTAATATCCGATCAAGAAAGTAGCCGTCTTCCGGCGGCCGCATTCCGGCAACTCCGGCGTTGAACGAGCGTGTGGGGAAGCCTTGTTCGGCCGCGAGTCGGTCAAACAGCGTCGGGATGACCTGGTAATGGATGCGGCTCGATCCGATGAAGAGCGTGTCGTAGTCGTCATGCCGCTCCTCCATCTGGAGCAGCTTCTGCGAAACGATTGGAATCTCTGGGAACGGGAGCGCCTTCCCGATCAGCGCGCACACGATGCAAAAGGCGATCGCGAACAGCAACAGGCAGAAACCTCCCCGGAACACGCGAAAGATACGCGGAAAACAGTTCATGGCTGGCGCTGCGTGTGCGCGATGAAACGCTTTGCCAATAGGTCGGTGAAGCGGATCGCACCGGCTCCGTTCAGATGCCAGGGGTCGTAGTGAAACTCGGACGCGAACAGTTCCGGATACTCGACGGGATCGTTCAAGGCGACGAGCGGTGCGCCGCTTGGCAGATCCACGAAGTTCTCCCGAGGGTTGATCGTCGGGGCGATGACAAAGATCGGCTCAACTCCCGCCGCCCGGACATCGGCGATCAGATCCGTCAGTGCGTCGCGAAAAAGTGGCCGCACCGGAAAGGGGCGCAGTCCCTTGCGCAGGCCAGCCACGGTCCGTTCGAATTCGTCGCGAGCCGCACCTTCCATCTGGCGTTCCGGGCCGACTTCGAAACCCTCATGAGCGGTCCACGAGTAGGGCTTTTTCCTCGGTCCACGAGGATTGAGTCGTTCGCCGAGAAGGTCCGATCCTCTGCCGAGCTGGGTAACACGAGTCAGCCAGAGCCGACTGTGTTGCAGCAGCAAGCCTTGACGGATTGACCAGCGCTGACGTGAGGCAAAGACTTCCCGCAGTGCCATCCAGGTGTGCTGTGCGTCGTGCCAGTAGGTCATGCGCATCGTGGAGTTATTGCGGCTGTCGAGCTGCGCATTGATGTCCATGAGATCGATCACCAACCACTTCAGCTGCGGGGGCCGCGTGGCGAGGATTTGTCGCACCAGATAGTAGCTCTCGGGCGGCCACATTCCGTCGTAGGCGAAGTTGAACGAACGCGTGGCCGGACCGCCCGCAGCCGCGACAGCCGCATCGAACTGCGCCGGGATGATCTGGTGGAAAAAGCGGCTCGATCCGAGAAACACCACGTTGAATTGCTCCCGACGCTGCTGGAAATAAGTCCACTTTGGAGCGATCCCAGGCACCTCCGGAAAGGGGCTCGCCCAGCCAAGAGCCGCACACACGCAGGCAAACGCCGCACCGAAACAAACGGCACTCAGGAGCTGCGAACCGGCGCGGCGTGGAGGTCTGGGAATGGGAACGTCGGCCGCAACCGGTGCGGCGGGGTGAGTCACGCGGCGGATACTAGAATCGCTCCAAAGTGCCGCAAGGAAATTGGCCGCCACGCGGCGAGTGTCACGGATGACAAAGCTCTGAGCTTCCGCTAACAACGCGCGCTCATGCTCCGGGTTTTCGCATTCCACTGGCACGCGCTTGCCATCGCACTGGCCTTCACCAACTTCAGCGCGACTGCAGCGGAGCGATCTTCGCTCGCGCCGAAGATCGTACCGCGGCGCGTGGCCGTTGCTCCGGCGCGTTATAAAGAGCCCCTGGTTGATCTGGCGATCGCCTGCCCAGGCGTGGTGATCGAATTGCGCTACGCCACGACTCGCAACATCACCGGCCGCCTGATCTATCCTGCAGGCGCGCGGGCCTTGCTCCGAGAAAGCGTGGCGGCTCGGCTGAATCAGGCGCAGCGAACCGTCGCAGCGAAGGGCTTCCTGCTCAAAGTATGGGACGCCTATCGCCCGTCGTGGGCGCAACGCGTCTTGTGGGATCGGGTGCGGGATCGCGCCTTTGTGGTCGAGCCGAGCGCCACCGGCTCGATGCACTCGTGGGGCGCAGCGGTGGACGTGACGCTCGCGGACAATCTCGGCCGCGACGTTCCGATGCCGACTGACTTCGACGCTTTCACGGCCGCCGCGCGCTACGATTATCGCGGCAGCAATCCGGAGATCGCGGCGAATCTGAAGCTGTTGAAACGGGCCATGTCGGATGCGGGATTCCGGCACATCCAGGATGAGTGGTGGCACTACAGCGCCGCAGACGCGATTGAACTCGGCCCGGTCGATGCCTCGCTCGAGCCCCGCAGCTCAGACGTTCGCGAGGCCGCCGAGGAACCGAGCGAAACTGCTCCCAAACCCGCCGCTGCGAAACGCGCCCGGCGTTCCCTTTTTCCACCTCGTCCCGGAGACAACTTATGAAGATCATCCGATACCGCTCCCCCGCCGGCGAAGTCGCCTTCGCTCAGCAGCATTCCGATGGCACCGCCACTCGACTGCACGGCGATCTGTTCGCGGGCCTGACACCCACGACCGAGCCCGCAGAGATCGCCAAACTACTCGCACCGATCATCCCTGCGGCTTTCCTTTGCATCGGCCTGAACTATCGGCAGCACGCTGCTGAGACGCACGCACCGCTGCCAAAATGCCCGGTGCTTTTCATGAAAAATGCCGCAGCAGTGCAGAACCCGGGCGATCCCATCGTGCTCCCCCGATGGCTGCGCAGCGACAAAGTGGATTACGAATGCGAGCTCGCGGTAGTCATCGGCAAAGCCTGCCGCAACGTGCCGCGCACGGAAGCACTCGACTACGTGCTGGGCTATACCTGCGGCAATGACGTGAGCGCGCGGGATTGGCAGAAGGAAGGCGGCGGCACGCAATGGTCGCGCGGCAAGTCGTTCGATACCTTCGCACCGCTCGGCCCGTGTCTCGTCACCCCGGATGAACTGCCAAACGCCGGCCGCTTGCGCATTCGGACTCTGGTCAATGGCGAGACACTGCAGGACAGCACGACGGCCGACATGATTTTCGATGTGCCGACCCTGATCGAGTTTCTGAGCGGCAGCACGACGCTGCTGCCCGGCACGGTGATCTTCACCGGCACACCGCACGGCGTCGGCATGGCGCGGCAGCCGCCGCGCTTTCTGCAGCCGGGAGATCAGGTGACGGTGGAGATCGAAGGAATCGGCGAGCTCACCAATCCCGTGATTGAAGAGACGGTCACGGCACCGTCCGCGTGGTCCTCATAACCACATTGCTTAGACCGCGGTTTTGTGAATTATTCGTTGCGTCTGCTTCGCGGTTGGTTGGTCAGCTCTGAACTTCACTCGCACTATGGAAACTCTTCAGCTCCTCGGGATTGCGCTCGGCCTTGCTTCCCTCGCTGGCCTCGACCTCTACCTCACCGTCTTCGTCACCGGGCTCGCCATCCAGCAACGTTGGATCGACGTGGCGATGACGCATCCCGAGCTGACCGTGCTCGCCCATCCGGCGATCGTGATCATCTCCGGTGCGCTTTTCGCGATGCAGTTCTTCGCGGATAAAGTGCCATGGGTGGACTCGCTTTGGGATACGGTGCACACGCTCATCCGACCGGTCGGCGGTGCGCTGCTCGCAATCCGCGTGCTCGGCACACCCGATCCGATCTTCGATGTGATCGTTGGCCTGCTCGGCGGAAGCGTGACGCTGATGGTGCACAGTGTGAAAGCTGGCGCGCGGCTGATGGTCAATCATTCGCCCGAACCGTTCTCAAACATCGCGCTGAGCTTTGCGGAAGAAGCGGTGGTGCTGGGTGGCCTAGCGTTGATCCGACGGGACCCGATCCTCGCGCTGGTCATCTTTTCGATCCTTTTGCTTTCGGTCGCCTACTTCGGGCCGAAGCTCTTCCGCGCGATCAAGGTCAATGTCTGGCTGTTCTGGCGCAAACTCGCCTCTCCGGCTGCTGATCAACTTGATACCGAGTTGCCGAAGACGTTGCCGCACGAATTGGAAATCGCCTGCCACAGCGCGAACCTGCTTGGGGAGAAGATCGTTTGGGCCGTGCCGTGCATCGGCGGCAGCGGCCGCAACATCCCTGCAAATCATTTCGGCTACTTGATCGCCACCGAAGGTGAGCCTTCGAAGATCGCGTTTGTGGCCCGGCGCCGCTGGCGCAAATCCGCCGAGCAGCTTGACCTCGCGACTTACAAAGTCGCGCATGAGCCGAAGTTCCTGAGCGAGAACGTGGTCCTCTACAGTCTGGAGAAGAAGCCGAAATACATTTTCGTCTTCGCACGCAGCCAGCGCGCTGTCGTGAAAGCGGTGGTCGCCTCAATGCAGGACCGATTAAGCCGAGCGGCCGCCTTAAGCGGGCGAGTTGAGGTGCCGAATCCGATCTCGCTCCCGGCGTAGAGCGGGACGTAATTCAGAGAGGCGCGAAATCATGAAGAGCATTCTCCTCATGGTATTCGCGATTGCGTTAAGCCTCACCGCACACGCTCAGACCGCGTCCAACGCAGTCCCCTTTCCGATGGAGGCGCGTGAGGTCCTGGTCACCAAGGAATTCAGAGTCCTTCCCAACTTCTTCGAACCGTTTGTGCCCGCCAAATCATCCGAACTCCTCGCCTTCTTCAAAGCTCGAGGAATCACGTTCTCAGAGAAGACGAGCGCCGAATACAGCCACGCTGGCAAGTTGCGGGAAGGCTATCTCATCCTCCTCGTCCGGAATAATGCTCAGCAGCAAGATCGCATCGAGGCGATGATCGACGGCTGGCACAAGACGCACGCGGAACGATAGTCCTGCAGCGTTTTTCAAGAAAACCGCGCTCAGTCCACTCCGAAGCACGCCGGCGTTGCCGCCCGGCAGAGCTCGGCGAAATCCTCCCACTTCAGATCGAGCCATGGGTCAGCGCTGCGCACATGCCGCAAGGTGGAGGAAGCGATTTTCGCCTCGGCTTTCTTGATTCGCCGGCTGATTGCGCCGGCGTCGCAGCCGAAGATCACCGCGAGTTCCGCGCCTTTCAGTCGATCGCAGTGTGCGAGTTGCAGCAGCACAAATTCCTCCGGCTCGCATTCGCGAAATGCCTGCTCAATCGCTGACTGCATGATCTCAATGAGCGGGGGATCCGCGTCCCCCGACGGTTCGCCGCTGGCAGGCCACTCCTCACGATAGGCCTCGTCATCGCGTGCACCAACCGTGACGGGCGCCTGCTCCCGCCGACGCTTCACTGACCGCTTGTAAGTCAGCAGACGGTTTAGCGCCACGGCGTTCAGCCACGTCTGGATGGCGCAGGTTCCGTTGTAGCGGCGCAGCCGCGCCGCGCGCTCCTCTGTGGCAGTCAACACATCCGCCCAGAGCGACCTTGCGAAATCCTCGGCCTCATGAGGAAGCGCGCCGGCTCGCAGGAGATAGGCTGCCACCGAAGAACCGCATTGCCGCTGGAGGGCCGCAATCGCCACTGCATTCCCATCGAGGCAATGCTGCGCCAGCTGATAGTCAGCAAAATGGCGCGTGTCATGATCCACGCTTCGTTCGATACGGGAGCACCCCGAGGGAATTCAACGCCAATCCACCGCCCACCGCCCTTTTTCCCCTCGAACAGATGGGCGCTAAGCTCCTCCTCCCCCACCACTCCTCCACCGCCTGACCCTTCACCACTCTTCCACCGCCTTCCGCCCCGCCCACTTGCCACGCTTAGCGCCCAATCTGTTCTTCCGAAGAGGCTTCATTTCACCGGCCTTCGTTAGTTAAACGCCGGGACTTTCCGAAATTGCAGAAAATCTGCGGGGGGGACAAAAAACTTTATGCCGTGCGTCCGGAACCCCGCGGCCGCTCGTTTTGGGCGGCACTCCCAAGTTCCAGCCGTTCTTGCTTTGAAACATTTTTTGGCAATTTTCGGAACGTGCGGCGTTTAACAAATAGGATGAGTAACGACTTCGAGACCCTGATTGATTTTCTGCAGCGCGTCGGACCAGAGGCTGCGGGACGCGCCTTCGAGCAGCCGCAGACGGAGGCCGCGGTGAAGCTGGAGCGTTTTGCTCGCGGCGGCTGCGCTGAATCAGAGCGGCGCGAAGTCTGCGAAATGCTTCGCCTCCATCCGGCCTGGCTTCGCTGGCTGGCAGATCGGGTGAAGATGGCGCGTCCACACGCGACGGAAGTCTAGCTCACACACTGCCGCCGCCGAGCGAATCGGGACGCTCAGCGGCCTTCGCAGGTTCGTTGGGTAGGATGTGAACCTCGATGATCATCCGAAGGCAGCGGAACTCGGTTGGAAGCTGCGGTCGAGCCGGACGGGTTACGAAAACGAGATCCTTCGATTGCGGGAAGATCACTTTGAGGTGCCGGGCAGTGGCGGGAAAACATACGCCTACGTCGAGCGCGGGCCGGCGGTGATCATCGTGCCGGTGACCGCGAAGGGTGAGATCATCCTGCTTCGGCAATATCGCTACCCGGTCGATGAATACTGCCTCGAGGTCCCTGCAGGCACGGCACGCGATGCGGGTGATCTTTCGCTCGAGGAAGTCGCCGCCAAGGAACTCAAAGAAGAAATCGGCGCGACGTATTCCCGCATGGAATCGGTGGGCTCTTTCTTTTCCAACAACGCGTTGTCGGACGAGTCCTGCCACGTCTTCGTCGCGTTTGACGTTGTCCTGGCGCAGCGGCCGGAGCCGGAAGCCACGGAAGAAATCGAGGCGTTCCCTGTTCCCGCTGGCGAAGCGATCGCACGAGTCCGGCGTGGCGAGATGAAGACCGGCCCGGCCGCGCTCGCGATGCTCCTCTGCGAACCGAAGCTCCGCGAAAGAGGATTTCTGGAATAGCACGACCCCGTCGCGGTGGCTCAGAGCGGATTTTCAATCGACAAGGTCGGCGGGCACCTGACGAATCGCGGGATGCATCGCCGCTTCGCTGTTCCGTTCACCTCGCCCAACCGCGCAACGGCCTTCCTTCGCCAAACAGCCTCTGCAGCGCTCCTTTGCCTGCTCCTGCCGGGAACCATCGTTGCGGAGGAACTCGCGGCCGTTTTCCATGCGGACAAGCTCACGCAAATCGACTCGGCGATTTCGTTGGCGATCAGTGATCGGCGCCTTCCCGGTGGGGTAGTCTGGATCGAGCGCGGCGATGCGGCTTATCACAAAGCCTTCGGGCACCGGGCAGTCGAACCAACCGCCGAGCCCACGACCGCCGACACGATCTTCGACGCGGCTTCGCTGACCAAAGTGATCGCCACGACCACGGCGATCATGAAGCTGATCGAAGTCGGCAAGCTGACCTTCGACACGCGCGTAAGCGAGGTGATCCCGGAATTCACCGGCGCTGGCAAAGAGGCGATCACGGTCCGCCAACTCCTCACCCACACCTCCGGACTGCGCCCGGGCATTCCCCTCGCCCGCTGGACCGGCGCGGATGGCGCGGTGACGCAGGCAAGCCAGGAGCCATTGCCCGCCGCGCCCGGCACCGCTTTTCGATACAGCGACATCAATTTCATCCTGCTCGGAGCGGTCGTGCATCGCGTCAGCGGCAAGACGCTCGACGCCTTTTGTGCGGAGGAAATCTTTGGGCCGCTCGGGATGCACGACACGTCCTTCAATCCACCCGAAACATTGCGCCCGCGGATCGCGCCGACTGAACGCGAAGGTGCGGGGCTGCTGCGCGGGGTGGTGCATGATCCGACTGCGCGGCGCATGGGCGGAGTCGCCGGGCACGCAGGACTTTTCAGCACTGCCAGCGACCTGGCGCGGTTTGCGCGCATGCTGCTCGGCCGAGGCGAGTTGGAAGGAACGCGGATTCTGAAAGCGGAAACGGTGGCGTTGATGACCAGCGTGCAAACCCCCGAGTCCGTGAGCGCCCGACGCGGGTTCGGCTGGGATATCGATTCGCCTTACGCCGGACCGCGCGGTGCCTGGTTCCCCATCGGCAGCTACGGGCACACCGGCTGGACGGGCGGCTCCTTTTGGATCGATCCATTCTCGCGGACGTTCGTGATCTTCCTTTCGAACCGCAATCACCCGACCGAAGCGGGCAACGTGGTGCAGCTCCGCCGCTCGATTTCCACACTCACCGCGGAGGCGATTCGTGGCTTCAATTTCCTCCACGTCCCCGGCTCACTCGGGCCGAAACCCGGAGCCGCTGCGGGCGTCGGGGGGCGGACATTGCGCGCTCCGGCCACCGTGCTCACTGGCCTCGATGTGCTCGCCCGCGACGGCTTCGCTCCGCTCCGCGGACTCCGCATCGGTTTGGTGACCAATCACACCGGGCTCGACCGCCAGCGCCGCCCGGCGATTGATCTGCTGCAGAAAGCGCCGGAGGTTCAACTCGTTGCGCTGTTCGGTCCGGAGCACGGAATCCGCGGAGCCGTGGACGAGAAGTTCGGCGACAGCCGCGATGCGGCCACCGGTCTTCCGGTTTACAGCCTCTACGGCGAGACCCGCGCGCCGAGCGCCGCGCAACTCGCCGAGCTGGACGCGCTCGTCTTCGACATCCAGGACATCGGTTGCCGCTTTTACACTTACATCTCGACGCTCGGCGAATGTCTGAACGCGGCCAAAGCCAGCGGGAAAAAAGTCTTCGTGCTCGACCGGCCAAATCCCGTCACTGGCAGTCGCGTGGAAGGCCCAATGGTCGCGAGCGAACGCAGCTTTGTGGGCTGGCACGACATTCCGACGCGCCACGGGATGACTGCCGGCGAGCTCGCACAGATGTTCGCTGCGGAACGCGCGCCGGGAGTCGATCTCACGGTCATCCCGTGCGAAGGCTGGGCGCGCGACGTGTGGTTTGATGAGACCTCGCTGCCATGGACCGACCCTTCGCCGAACATGCGCAGCCTGACCGCGGCGGTGCTCTACCCCGGCGTCGGTTTGCTCGAGTTTTGCAATCTCAGCGTCGGCCGCGGCACGGATCGTCCATTCGAATACGTCGGCGCGCCCTACATCGACGACCGCGCACTCGCCGCGGCGCTGCAAGCGGCCGAACTTCCTGGACTGCGCTTCGTGCCGGTGCGCTTCACGCCGAAAGCGAGCGTCTTTGCGAACAAGGAATGTGGCGGCGTACAGATCCTCGTCACCAACCGCGATGCAGTCAGCCCGCTCGACCTCGGGATGGTGCTCGCGACCGCGCTGCACCGCCTGCATCCTGCTGACTTGAAAGTCGAACGTATGCAAAAGCTCCTCCTTCACCCCCCGACCCTGGAGGCCATTCGCGCCGCGAAACCCCTCGACGAAATCAAAGCGCTTTGGGCTGCGGAGCGGGAAGCTTTCCGCGCCCGGCGTGAGCAGTTTCTTTTGTACAAGTGAAAGCATTTGCCGATGCTCACGTGAGTCGTTGCTGCGTTTCAGTTGCACCATCTGGCGAGTCAGCCGACGCTCCCGCTCTTTCGCGCATGGTTGTTCGACGCTTTGTTTATTTCGTCCTGGC
The DNA here is from genome assembly GCA_028293645.1 of Chthoniobacter sp. Taxonomy (GTDB): domain Bacteria; phylum Verrucomicrobiota; class Verrucomicrobiia; order Chthoniobacterales; family Chthoniobacteraceae; genus Chthoniobacter. The sequence goes on along the minus strand of JAQGOK010000027.1, from coordinate 28,003 downwards.
CCTCGGGCTCATTCTTCAAGCTGGCTGCCGCAAGGCGGCCACCGCCGCCGTCACAGGTCCAGCGGCGGTCGTCGTGGCCCATCCCGTTCCGAAAAAACTGATCGAATGGGATCAGTTCACGGGCCGCCTCGGTGCAGTCGCCTCGGTGGAGGTTCGCGCGCGGGTAAGCGGATATCTCGAGAGCACGCACTTCAAAGAAGGTACTGAGGTGAAGGAGGGCGACCTGCTTTTCGTGGTCGATCCGCGGCGCTACAACGCGGAACTCGCAGGCGCGCAGGCGGAACTCGCGCGCGCCCAAGCGGGCCTCGAACTGGCCACCGCGGAAGCGGGACGCGCGGGGCGCCTGGTGCAAACGCGCGCCATTTCCGCCGAAGAATCCGACGTGAAGGTGAAGTCGCAACAGCAGGCGCAAGCCACCCTCGCTTCCGCACAGGCAGCGTTGGATGCGGCGAAACTGGAAGTCGAGTTTACCCGCGTCACGGCGCCCATCTCAGGGCGCGTCGGCCGCAAGCTGGTGACCGAGGGAAACCTGATCACCGGCGGCCCGAACGGTGCGACCGTGCTCACCACGATCGTCGCGCTCGATCCGATCTATTGTTACTTCGATGTCGATGAGCGCTCGGCGCTGAAATATCGGCAGCTGGTGAAAGATGGAAAGCGGGAGAGCGCGTTGTTTCACCCCATCCCCGCGCAGATGGGTCTCGCGAATGAGGAAGGTTTTCCGAAGGAGGGCGAAATCGACTTCGTGGATAACGAGCTCAGCGCGACCACCGGCTCGATCCGCGCGCGCGGCGTTTTCGGGAACAAGGATCGGCTGATGGCGCCGGGGTTTTTTGCCCGGCTGCGGATTCCTGGAAGCGGCGAGTACGAAGCGATGCTCGTCCGCGATACGGCGATCGGGAGCGATCAAGGCCGGCCGTTTGTTTACGTCGTGGGCGAAGATGGAAAAGCGACCCAACGCCGCGTCGTCACCGGGCCGCTGGAGGATGGCCTCCGCATTGTCCGCGAAGGATTGAAGGTGGAAGACAGCGTAGTGATCAATGGCCTCATGGCGATTCGGCCGGGAGTGGTGGTGAAGGCGGAGCAGGCGGAGATGAAGCCGGTGACGACCGCCGCCCTGCCTGCGAACTGACGCATGAATATTCCGCGCTTCTTCGTCGATCGGCCGGTGTTCGCGGCCGTGATCTCGATCGTGATCACGCTGATGGGCGCGCTGGCGTTTTTCCAGCTTCCGATCTCGCAGTATCCCGAGGTTATTCCGCCGACCGTAATCGTTTCCGCGTCGTATCCGGGTGCGAATGCGCAGACGGTTTCCGAGACGCTCGCGGCGCCGCTCGAACAGGAGATCAATGGCGTTGAGAACATGCTCTACATGTCCTCGTCCGGAACGAGCGACGGACGGCTTCAGCTCGTCGTCACTTTCAAGCTCGGGACGAATCTCGATGACGCGCAGGTGCAGGTGCAAAACCGCGTCAACTCCGCGTTGCCGCGGCTCCCCGAGGATGTGCGCCGGCTTGGCGTCACCGCGAAGAAGCAGTCGCCCGACCTCACGCTAGCCGTGCAGTTCTATTCGCCCGACGGAACGCGCGACACCTTCTATCTCGCCAACTACGTCACACTTCAGGTGCAGAACCGGATCGCGCGGCTGCCCGGCGTGGCGGATGCGAACACGATCGGCGGTCAGGATTTCACGATGCGGATCTGGCTCGATCCCAACAAACTTGCCGCGCGCCAGCTCACACCCGGCGACGTGGTGCGCGCGATCCGGGAGCAGAACGTGCAGGTCGCTGCAGGGGCGCTCGGGCAGGAGCCGGCGCCCGCTGGTACTGAGTTCCAATACACTTTGACGGCGCAAGGTCGGCTGCAGAAGACCGAGGAGTTTGGCGAGATCGTGGTCCGCACGGGCGTAAACGGTGATGTCATCCGCGTGCGTGATGTCGCGCGAGTGGAACTGGGCGCCCGCGATTATGCGGTGAAGAGCTACCGTGATGGCGCGAACGCCATTTCACTCCGCGTCTTTCAGCTTCCCGGCACGAACGCGCTCACGACGGCGGACGCCGTTTACGCCGAGATGGGGAAGCTCAAGGAACGCTTCCCGCCGGGCGTCGATTATTCGATTAACTACGACCCGACGCGCTTCGTCCGGCAATCGTTCGAATCGGTGCTGCACACACTAATCGAAGCGATCGCGCTCGTAGTGCTCGTGGTGATCTTGTTCTTGCAGACCTGGCGGGCGTCGATCATCCCGCTGATCGCGGTGCCCGTGTCGCTCATCGGCACGTTCGCGGTGATGAAGTTGCTCGGTTCGTCGCTGAACAATCTCTCCCTTTTTGGGCTGGTGCTCGCGATCGGCATCGTGGTCGATGATGCGATCGTTGTGGTGGAAAACGTGGAGCGTTATCTCTCGCAGGGCATGAAGCGGCGGGATGCGGTGCTGAAGGCGATGAACGAAGTCTCCGGCGCGCTCGTCGCCATCGCGGTGGTGCTCTGCGCCGTGTTTGTACCGGTCGCATTCCTGGGGGGTATCACCGGCCAGTTCTACAAACAGTTCGCGCTCACCATCGCCACGGCGACCGTGATCTCGGCGTTCAACGCGTTGACGCTTTCTCCTGCCCTCGCCGCGCTGCTGCTCCGGCAGCATGGGCCGAAATCGGCTCACGACGCACCCGGAAGCAGCGGCGATGGCACGGCCGTTTCGCCCGCCAGGAAGAAGCGCGACCTGCTCCGGCCAATCCATTGGTTCTTCGAGAAGTTCAACGCGGGCTTTGAACGGCTCGCGCACTTCTACGCGCGGGTGGTTCGCGGGCTCGTCCGCCATACGGTGCTGGCGCTGATCGCCTACGTCGGGCTGCTGGGGTTGACGGTATTCACCTTCACCCGCGTGCCGGTCGGATTCATTCCGCTACAGGACATGGGCTACTTTCTGGTGGTCATCCAGCTGCCGGACGGTGCGTCTTTTCCGCGCACCGACGACGTGGTCCGGCGCATCGATGCGATCGCCCGGGAGACGCCCGGAGTGGCGCACACCTTTGCAATCAGCGGCTATTCCAGCGTGCTCCAGGCGAACCAATCCAACGTCGGTGCCGCGTTCATCATCCCGGAGGATTTCGACAAACGAAAAGACAAGTCGCTGACATCGCAGGCGTTGATGAACACCCTGCGGCAGAAGTTTTCCGCGATCAAAGAAGCGCGGGTCCTGGTGCTTCCGCCGCCACCACTCCGCGGGCTCGGCAACTCGGGCGGATTTAAAATCCAGGTGCAGGATCTCGATGGGGCCGGACTTGCCGCTCTGGAAGCCGCCACGCGCAAGCTCATGGACAGCATCGCGAAGGAACCTGCCTTCACCTCGCTGCTCACCGGTTTTCGTCCGAACACGCCGCAGTATTTCATCGATATCGACCGCGCGGCGGCGAAGAACCTCGGTGTCTCGCTCGCGGACTTGAACGAGACGCTGCAGACTTCGCTCGGTTCCGTTTACGTCAACGACTTCAATTTGTTCGGCCGGACGTATCAGGTCTTTGCCATGGCTGAGCCGGAGTTTCGCAACGCGCCCGAAGACGTGCCGCGCCTGCAAACGCGCAACCGCGCGGGCGAAATGGTGCCGCTCGGTTCGCTCGTAAACGTGCAACGCATCGGCGGGCCGGACCGCGTCCAGCGCTACAATATGTTCACGAGCGCTGACGTGACCGGGAACACGCTGCCAGGCACGAGCTCCGGGGAAATGATCGCGACCGTGGAGCGGATCGCCGAGCGCGAGTTGCCGAGTGGATTCTCGTTCGAATGGACCGACCTGACGCTCCAGCAAATCCTGGCGGGCAACACCATTGTTTACGTCTTCCCGCTTTGCGTGCTCTTCGTCTTCCTCGTGCTCGCGGCGCAATACGAAAGCTGGGGCCTGCCGCTGGCCGTCATCCTGATCGTGCCGATGTGTCTGCTCAGTGCGCTCGCGGGCGTTTGGGCGGCAGGACAGGACAACAACATCTTCACGCAAGTCGGCCTGGTCGTGCTCGTCGGTCTCGCCTCGAAAAATGCCATTCTGATCATCGAATTCGCGAAGCAGCTTCAAGACTCCGGCAGGAGCGCGATCGAGGCCGCAGTCGAAGCCGCCCGGCTCCGCTTGAGGCCGATCTTGATGACCTCGCTTGCGTTCATTCTCGGGGTTGTGCCGCTCGCGCTCGCGACTGGCGCCGGCTCGGAAATGCGGCGAGCACTGGGGACGGCGGTGTTCTGGGGAATGTTGGGAGTGACGTTCTTCGGTCTGTTGCTCACGCCGGTTTTTTACGTCGTGATCCGTGGGCGGGGTAAAAAGGGAGGAGACGGGAAGATCGAGCGGACCAAAGTTGCGGAGCCGATCGGCGAGCCGGAGCTGGTAGCGCACTAAACGCTTCCGTTTCAGAGCTGCGCCTGACCCGGAAAGTGCGCTCCGGCTGCGCTTCGCAGTTTCGGGTTTGGCGAGGCGTGCTATCTCTGCACTGCTCCATGGCTCTCCCCCCGCTCAGCGCCTTCGGCCTTTTTCGGCTTCTGCTCTGGGTTCATTGGCGTTCCACCTGCGCGCGAGTGAAAAAGGTCCGCCGCGAGGCGCCGTTGCTCCTGCTCGTGCTCGGCAGTTTTGTGATCGGCTACCTTGGCGTCGGTTACTGGCTCTTCCAGGCAGGACTCTCGTACCTGCACAACTTCCCGCTCGTCGGCAGCCTCCTTTCCCAACGGATCCTCTACCTGATCTTCGGGTTCTTCTTTGTGATGTTGGTCTTCTCCAACCTCATCATCGGCTACTCGACGCTTTTCAAAAACCGCGAGACGGCGTGGTTCCTCACGCTGCCGTTACCCCACTTTCAGATCTATCGGTGGAAGTTTTTCGAAGCACTGGTGGTCTCGAGCTGGGCGCTCATTTTTCTCAGCGCTCCGATGATGCTTGGCTACGGACGCGTGCATGATGTGCCGCTCCTTTTCTACCCACAGATCGCGCTCGCCTACCTTCCCTTCGTCGTGCTGCCGGCACTCGCAGGTTCATGGATCATCATGTTTCTCGTGCGCGTGCTCAGCCGGCCGAGAGTCCAGAAATACGCCCTGTTTATCGCCTTCGCGATCATCATTCTGATGGTGGTCGGAATCAAACCGGTGACCGATGCCGAAGCCGCCAATTCGCAGGACGTGCTGTCGTTTCACCAATTGCTGCGTCACACGCGCCTCTCCGTGAATCCGTTGCTGCCGAGCGCGTGGCTCGCGCAGTCGGTCCTTTCCTGGAGCGAAGGCCTCACGCGCCAGGGCATGTTCTTCTTCCTGCTGCTGCTGAGCAACGCCTTGATGGGCTTGCTGGTCGGGTTTGAAGTTGTCGGGCGGTTCTTTTACGGCAGTTGGTCGATTGCCTTGAGTTCGCGGGCCGAGCGTTTCCAGCGCGAGGCTGAGGCCAAGCGAAAGCGCCATCGGCGTCGGACGGCCATGGAACTCGCGACGGATCTATTGCGGCCGTTCTCCCCACCGGTTGCGGCATTGGTGCTCAAGGATCTGCGGCTCTTTTGGCGCGACCCAACGCAATGGATTCAGTTCATGATCTTTTTCGGGCTGCTCTGCATTTACGTGCTGAACCTGCGCAACGTGGCCTTCGATTTCCAAAACACGTTTTGGGAGACGATGATCAGTTACCTCAACCTCGCGGCTTCCGCTCTGACGCTCTCCACCCTGACGACGCGGTTCGTCTTCCCCCAATTCTCCCTCGAAGGTCGCCGACTCTGGATTCTTGGACTTGCGCCAGTGGGACTTCCGACGGTGTTGCTCCAGAAGTTCTGGATGAGCTCGATCACCGCCACGACCATCACGACCAGCCTCATGACCGCGTCGAGTCTGATGCTGCATTTGCCGTGGCCGAAGGTGATCTTCTTTGCGATCGCGATCGCGGTAATGAGCGCCACGCTGAGCGGTCTCGCAGTCGGGCTTGGCGCGCTGTTTCCCAACTTCAAGGAAGACAATCCGAGCAAGATTGTCAGTGGGTTCGGGGGAACGCTCTGCCTCGTTGTGAGCTTCATTTACATCACGCTCTTCGTGGCGCTGGCCGCCCTGCACGACTTGCGCAGAGTGCCGGAAATGACCATCCTCCCCGACGCGCGACTCCTTCCGGATGCACTCATTTTGGGCCTCGCCGGGCTGTTAAGTGCCGTGGTGCTCTTCGGCCCGTTGATAAGTGCGTTCCGGCGCGTGAAAAATCTGGAAATCTGACCTGCTGCTCCTAGACTCGCCGCCCATGGCCGAACGCCCGCGAATCTCTGAGCCTCAATTCGATCTGCCCGACGACGACAACCTCAGCGGCGAACATCTCGATAACCAGGTTCAGAAGGCCCAGGAGCAACTCATCTCGCTCAAACGGCAGCAGGATCAGATCGAGAAACAGAAGCGGGAACTCGAAGAACTCAGCCGGCGACAGGAGCAACTCCAGCTCGGCAAACAGGAGATGGTGGAGAAATTTACCCGTGCCGTCGTCGTCCTGGAGCGCGAGACCTACGACGCACAGAAGAGGGTCGAGCTGCTGCAAAGCATTCACGACTCCTTCACGTCCCATGTGAGCGTTCTCGAATCGATCAACCCGAAGAGTTGGGACGGGCTGGATATCAATAAGGAGCTGAACAAAGCGCTGAGCGCCGTGGATGATTCACGCGCGGAATACAGCAAGTCGATTCCGCGGATCAGCCCCGCAAGCGACACCAGCGGTGGGGATCCCGTCGCGGCGAGCGCCGGTTTCCAAATGGAATATCAGGCGCCGGAGGAAAAGGACTTCATGTATTGGCTGAAGAGCGGTTTCGCCTTCACCCTGCCGCTCCTCGGTCTCGGTATCATTCTGATCGTCGTTCTCATCGCCGTCTTCACCCGTCCTGCTTGAGAGCCATGGCCCCGCGTCCCAAGCGCCCAACCAAGCCGGAAGCGCGTCCTGCCACTGCGTTGGATACGCGGCAACTCGCGCTCGCTGAGGAGGAGCGCAAGTTGAAGGAGAAAATGGCGCGCATGAAGAAGGTGATTGAGGACGCACCTCGGATTGCCGCGGAACGAGTCCAAGCCCAGCGTGAAGAGTTGGTCCGTCGTGCCGGCAGCGTCGAAAAGCGCCGGTTGCACCTGTCTGCGCTTCCCGATCCGCGCCATCTCTACGAGGCGAATGTCGCCGTACCGGCGCAGCACAAGCGGATGCGTGCGGAGCGCCGGCAGGGACGTCTGACGTTTTTCATCCTGCTGCTCGCCCTCGCCGCAGCCATTCTTTACCTCTACTACACCGTCACACTCGGTTAAGCCGGGAAAGTGCGGCGGCGGCAGAGCGAGAGCGCTACCGGGTTGAGGCAACTGGCCGATTTCATCCCTTCCCAGCGTTCGGCTTTTTCAATCTACTAGCCGGCTCATGAACGCCGACTTCGACGTCCGATACACCGCGCAACTCGCGCGCCTGCACCTCAGCGCAGAGGAAGTTGCCCGGTTTCAGGCGCAGCTTTCGCAAGTGCTTGAACACGTCGAGAAACTCAAAACCGTCGATGTGAGTGGTGTCGAACCGACCGCGCACTCCAACGAAGTCGCGAACGTCTTCCGCGCAGATGAAGCCCGCCCGGGATTTGCCGCCGCGCAGGCGCTGGCGAATGCGCCGCGTCAGGCGAACGGCCTCTTCATCGTCCCGAAAGTGATCGACTAGCGCATGGAACTGCTCGCTCTCTCGGTCGCCGAACTCCAACGCAAGCTCCGCGGCAAGGAAGTCTCGCCGGTCGAAGTTCTCGACGCCCTGGATGCGCGTATTGCGCAGGTTGATCCGCAGGTTCACGGATACCTTTCGCGCGATCTCGCGGCGGCAAAAGAGGAAGCGCAGCGCGTCGATTTGAGCCTGCCGCTCGGGGGCGTCCCGATCGCGATCAAGGACGTGATCAACGTCGAGGGCGCACCGTGCACTTGCGGTTCAAAGATGCTCGAAAACTATCGTGCGCCCTACAATGCGACCGTCATCGGCAAGTTGCGCGCGGCCGGCGCCATTCCCTTCGGCCGCTGCAACATGGACGAGTTTGCGATGGGCAGTTCAACGGAGAACTCGGCGTTCGGACCAACTTTTAATCCGTGGGATACCACAAGGATTCCGGGTGGCTCCAGCGGCGGGTCGGCCGCGGTCGTCGCCGCCGGCGAAGCGTTCGCGGCGCTCGGCTCCGACACCGGCGGCTCCATCCGTCAGCCCGCGGCGCTTTGCGGCGTCGTCGGGCTCAAGCCGACCTACGGCCGCGTCTCGCGGTTCGGGCTCGTGGCGTTTGCTTCGTCCCTCGATCAGATCGGTCCCTTCACCAAAACCGTGCGCGACTCTGGTTTGATCCTGAATGCAATCGCCGGCCGCGATCCTCATGATTCCACCAGCTTGTCCGAACCCGTTCCGGACTACACCGCACTGCTCGGTCAGGATCTGAAGGGCCTGCGTCTCGGGATGCCGCGCGAATACTTCATCGAAGGCATCGACCCCCAAGTGGACGCCGCGGTTCGCGCCGCCATCCGCCAATACGAGTCGCTTGGCGCCGAGATCGTCGAGGTCTCCCTCCCGAACACCGAGCACGCAGTCGGCGTCTATTACATCGTCGCCACGGCCGAATGCTCGGCCAACCTCGCCCGCTTTGATGGCGTGCGTTACGGCCACCGTGCAGCGGGTGCAATGAGTTTGCTCGATCAATACGGGCGCACTCGCGAGGAAGGCTTCGGACCGGAGGTCAAACGTCGCATCGTGCTCGGAACGTTTGTGCTGAGCAGCGGCTATTCGGAAGCTTACTATGGCCGGGCGCAGAAGGTGCGCACGTTGATCCGGCGCGACTTCGATGCAGCCTTTGAAAAAGTGGACGCGATCATTTGCCCGACTTCGCCTGAAGTGGCGTTTCGCATCGGTGACCGCAGCGACGATCCGCTCAAGATGTATCTGGCCGACATCTTCACGATCGCCGCAAACCTCGCCGGAATCTGCGGCCTCAGCCTGCCCTGCGGTTTCGCCGAGATGGAAGGCCGGCAACTTCCGATCGGCCTGCAGCTCCTCGGCAAACCGTTCGAGGAAGCGAAGCTCCTCCAGATCGCGCACGCCTACGAGCAGTCCACCGACTGGCACAAGGCACGGCCGCCCTTGTAAAAACGCCGGAGGTCAGCCGGGGCGGTTCGCGTGGAACCACTCGACGAACTTCGGGATTCCTTCCGCGATCTTCGTCTCGGGGCGGTAGCCGAGTAGCGTCCGCGCTTTGGTAATGTCGGCATACGTCAGCGGCACGTCGCCAGGTTGCTCCGGCATGCGATTGATGGTCGCCTTTCTGCCGAGCGCCTGCTCGATCGAACCGATCAGTTCGTTGAGCGTCGTCGTCTGGCTTTCGCCCAGATTGAAGACATCGCAGAGTTCCCCTTGGTAGGTCAGGCAGGCGACCATTCCCTGCAGGATATCGTCGATGTAAGTGTAGTCGCGGCGGGTGCTGCCATCGCCAAACTGGTTGATTGGACGTCCTTCCCAGATGCTCCGCGTGAACGCGTGAATCGCGAGATCGGGCCGCTGACGCGGGCCGTAAACCGTGAAGAAGCGGAGACTCAGAGCGCGCATGCCATAAAGGTGCGCGTAGTTGGAGCAAAGTTGTTCCGTTGCGAGTTTTGTCGCGGCGTAAGGCGAAATGGTGGCGGTCAGCGCCATATCCTCCCGGAAAGGGGCGGTCTTCAAAACCCCATAGACGCTGCTGCTGCTGGCGTTAATGAAGCGGCCAATGCCCGCTTGTTTCGCTGCCTCGAGCAGGTGCCACGTGCCGGTGATGTTCGTGTCGATGTAGAGCTTCGGATCTTGAATGGAGGGCCGCACGCCGGCACGCGCCGCGAGATGCACGATCGTATCGAAGCCGCCCTCGCGAACGACGCGGGCCACCGCGTCCCCATCCCGCAAGTCGATCTCATGAATCGGTGCGTCCTTCGCAAAGCCGGCGACGTTCGCGCGCTTGATCGCGGGATTGTAGAAGTCGTTAAACTCGTCCAGCACGGAGACGGCGTGCCCCAACGCGAGGCATCTTTCGACAAAATGCGAGCCGATGAAGCCGGCGCCGCCTGTGACCAGGATGTGCATGGCGGGCACCGTAGCGGCGGCGGAAAAAAACCAGCAAGCGAAAGTTCCGCAGCCGGCCGCGAAGGCTTGTGCGCACAAGGTTTCAAGCCCGCCCGCAGCCTTCAGCCGAGTGCGGGGCGAGCGGCGTGCGCGAGGGGACAATCGTGTTGACACCATCCGGGCCGGGTGACATTAAGCGACACACACTCATTCCTATGCCTGACGACGTTCCTCCAGCCCCCTCCGAATCCCCAGACGACGCATCGAAAGCGGAGACAATCCGCATCACGCTCCCGGCGAAATCGGACACCCCGACCACCAAACGCGAGACGGTTCGGATCAATTTGCCCGGCAAAAGTGGAGTGGGTGCGCCGCCACCGATCGGTGTTGCTCCCAAGAAAGAGACCACCAAGTTGAGCGTCGGATCGTCGGCCGCAGCACCTGATGACGCGGGCTCAGGAGCAAGGCCTTTCGTTCCACCACCGAAACCACCGGGATCCAGCGCGCCTTTGCCACCGCGTCCTCCCGGCTCCCCGTCCGCTCCCCTGCCCCCACCGAAACCCATGGGCGCCGGAAATCCACCGCCCAAGCCACCCGGCTTGAGCAAGCCCACGCTCCCGCTAAAGCCAGGACCCGCTCCGGCTGGTGCGCCTGAGCCCGTGACCCAGAAGGCTGCGGCGCCCAAGAAGGAAACCGCGCGCATCACGCTGCCACCCGAAGGGACGAAGCCCGCGATGCCGAAGGCCACCGTGAAGATGCAACAGACCCAGCCGCTGGTCCGTCAGCCTTCCGCCTCCGCGATCCAGACTGCACCTGCCGTTCAGCACTCTCCTGCGTCGTTGAACACCGGCGGCGTTTCCACTTCCGACAGCTCGTTCAATCTGCTCGCGATCGTGGCTCTGATTGCCTCACTCGGAGCCGCAATTCTCACCTACCTCGCCTACAGCTCGGCGGCGGTTTCGTAAATCCCATTCCCGAATCCATGGCCAGCACCAACGTCGTTGCCCTCACGGACGCAAACTTCGAAAGCGAAGTCTTGAAATCTGAGCAGCCGGTCCTCGTGGACTTCTGGGCGCCATGGTGCGGCCCGTGCGTGCAGCTTTCACCCGTGATCGACGAGATCGCCGACTCCAGGGCCGGTGTGCTTAAAGTCGGCAAAGTGAACGTCGATGAGAATACGGAGACGGCTGCACGCTTTCGAATCAACTCGATCCCTGCGCTGTTGTTCTTCAAGGACGGCCAGGTTCGCGATCAGGTGGTCGGCCGCGTGCCGAAAGCCGAAATCATCGCGAAGCTCGAAGCGCTCGCCTAAGGCACCTGTAACTTCAAGCGCCGCGTTCCGTATGGGACGCGGCGTTTTTTTTGCGGACTGCTCGACGCAATGCCTCGATGCCCTAAGGCAGTTCCAGCTGCGACCGGCTGTAAAGCACTGCGCGACCCCCGATTCCGACGCGATCTCCGCGCGCCTCGCAGAAGAGTTCGCCGCCGCGGCTGGACAATTGTCGCGCCAGCATCCGCGTTTTACCAAGGCGTTCGCTCCAATACGGAATGAGCGTGCTGTGAGCCGAACCGGTGACCGGATCTTCCACGATCCCCAAACGCGGCGCGAAGAAACGGGATACGAAATCACAGTCCGATCCCGGAGCGGTCACGATGATGCCGCGAGCATCCAAAGCGGCAAGTTGCGCCGTGTCCGGCTTCAAGGAAAGCACGTCCGCCTCGGATGTGACGACCGCGAGCAGATCCTCCACCCCACAGCGCACCTCGATCGGCATCCATCCGAGGCCATTGATCAGAGCCGCCGGCGCAGTGCAGGTTGCTGCCGGCAAAGCGGGAAAATCCAAAGTGATCACTTCCTCCGCCCGATCCGCGCTCAGCACTCCGCTCCGCGTGTGGAAACGAACGGTGCTGCCCCTCAACTTCAACTCGTGGAAGATCACGAAGGCCGCCGCCAAAGTCGCGTGACCGCAGAGATCGATCTCCACCTCCGGCGTGAACCAACGCAAATCGAAGTCGCTGCCCTTCGGCACGAGAAAGGCCGTCTCCGAAAGATTGTTCTCCGTCGCGATTCCTTGCAGGAGTGCATCCGGGAGCCATTCCTCCAGGAGGCAAATCCCGGCCGGATTGCCGGCAAACAGACGATCGGTAAACGCATCCACCTGGAAGTAAGGAACTCGCACACCACGTTTTTGCAGAAGTGTTCTTTGCGAACAAGCGCGCGTGCGCTCGGACAAACGCTCCGGTAGTCGACCCACGCGATCAGCTCCAGCGCCAATTCGGGCCGCGGATCACGCCGAGCATTTCTTTCACATCCAGACCGGCCTGCGCCGTCGCAGCGAACTCAGCACAGCGTGCGTGCCATTTCTTCCATTCGGCATCGCTTGGTTTGTAGCGCAAACGATACGGCACCTGCTGGCCGACGAGCATGACGAGATACCCGTCCTTGAACGACGAATTGCGAGGCAGCAACGTGTCGTTGGCAAGCGCGGTCGGGCCGACTTCCTGGAAAAACTCAACGAACTCGCGGGCGCCGCCAAGCTCGATACTCGTCCGGCACTCCTGCCAGAACGGCGTATCGAGGCGCGTGTTGAAGCGATAGTGCATCGCGAGAAAATCGCGGATGTCATCCCATACTTCGCCGACGAACCGGTTGTAGAGATTCACCGCAGTCGGCGGCGCCTCAAAGTTCGTCTCCTCCAAAGTGCCGGCGAGGACGCGCGCCTGGGTGCCGATCACCTGGATGGCCGTCGCCTCGAGCGGCTCAACGAAGCCGCTGGCATTCCCGATCGCGACCACATTCTGCACCCATGCACGCTGGTAACGGCCGGTCCGAAACTTCACCACGCGCGGCGGCGTCGCCACCTTTGGATTCTTGCCAAGGAACTCCGCACAGGCGGCGTCATCGGAGATGAAGCGAGAGCTATAGACGTAACCGCGATTGATCCAATGCTCGTGCTCAATCTGCCAGGCCCAGCCAGCGTCCATCGTTTCGGCCGTCGTGTACGGCTTGATCGGCTCGTCCTTGCGTGACCAGCCGCCGATGACCGCCCGATCGCAGTAAAGCGCGTCCGTGTAAGGCTTATACGGTTCGCCCAAGGCACGCCCGAGCAGTTCCGAACGGAAGCCGGATGCGTCAACGAACAAATCCGCGGTCACTCGTTCGCCGTTTTCCAACACCAGCGTTTCGACACCGCGCGGACCGGTCTCCACCTGCTGCACGGTTCCATCAGCAATCGGGATCTTGAACTCGCGGCAGCGGGCCTCGAGATAGTCAACGAGCTTCCTGTTCTCGACGTGGAATCCGAGCACCTCGTGATCGGTGAACTGCGGCCGACCATCTTTGCGCCGGGCGAAGGCTTTGTTGCGCTTCATCAGTGCGGACCAAAGATCGACGTTCTCGAACTCGTCCCAGCAGTAGTAACCGTGATTCTTCGGCAAGTCCGGCCAACGGTTGTTCAGCGTCTGACTGAAGGTGTAGTGAAAAGCGGCACGCGGCCCCCACAGGAAGCGAATGCCGAGTTTCCAGATCGGTTCCGCTTCAGCGTAAAACTGTGCGGGGTCGAGCCGGAGCTGTTTGAAAAGTAACGCCGGAAAGGCGCGCGTCGTCCCCTCGCCAACGCCGATCACGCCGATATCCGCGCTGCGTAAGACACTGACCTGCAACTGCGGCAAACGCCGTCGCAAAACCAGAGCGGAAAGCAGGCCGGCAGTTCCTCCGCCGAGCACGAGGACGTTCTTGATCATTGGGGGGAAACGAAAAGCGCCGCAGGGTGAAACCCGGCGGCGCTCGCGTCAATTGTGTTCCCGCCGAAAGCCTCGGCAGGCTGCTGCAATCAGCAGGTTTTGCAAAACTCTTCCAGGCGATCGAGGCCCTTCTTGAGGACGTCCATGCTCGTCGCGTAGCTCAGGCGGATGGTCGAGTCGTTGCCAAAAGCAACGCCCGGCACCACGGCGACATGATGCTTGCTGAGAAGGCGATCCGCGAAGTTCGTCGAGCTGAGCCCGAGCTGGCCGATGTTCACGAGTACGTAGAACGCGCCCTGAGGCTTCACGACCGTAAGGCGGCCCATCGAGGAGAGCCGCTGCACCATGTACTGGCGGCGAATGTCGAACTCCTCGCGCATGTCGGTCACCGCCTGCTGATCACCCTTGAGCGCAGCAAGCGCGCCTTTTTGAGCGAATGAACACGGGTTCGAAGTCGCGTGGCTTTGGATTGCATCGATGGCTTTGGCGATCGGCTCCGGAGCGGCGAGGTAGCCGAGCCGCCAGCCAGTCATGGCGTAGGCTTTGGAGAAGCCATTAACCGTGATCGTGAGATCAAGCGCGCCCGGCAAAGAAGCCATGCTCACGTGCTCCACCCCGTCATAGACCAGCTTCTCGTAAATCTCGTCCGAGAGGATCAGGATCTCTTCGTCCTGAGCCACTTCCAGGAGGGCCGCCAGCTCTTCGCGGGTGTAAACCGCACCCGTTGGATTGCCTGGTGAATTGATGATGACCATCTTGGTCCGCGGGGTCATCGCGTCCTGAAAATCTTCCGCAGTCATCTTCCAGCCGTTCTCCTCGCGAGTCGGCACGAAGACCGGCTCGGCGCCGGCGAGCCGCACCATCTCGGGATAGCTGAGCCAGTATGGCGCCGGGATGATCACTTCGTCACCGGCCTGGCAGGTCGCCAGGATCGCGTTGTAACAGGAATGTTTCGCGCCGTTGCTGACGATGATCTGCGACGACTTGTAACTGAGGCCGTTGTCCGCCTGAAACTTGTCCACGATCGCCTGGCGCAGCTCGGGGATGCCAGAGCTGGGCGTGTATTTCGTGAAGCCGCTCTCGATCGCTGCCTGCGCGGCGTTCTTGATGTGCTCCGGCGTATCGAAGTCCGGTTCGCCGGCGCCGAAGCTGCAAACGTCGAGACCTTCGGCCTTCATCGCCTTGGCTTTCGAGTCGATGCTCAAGGTGAGCGAGGGAGTAAGAATGGTGGCGCGTTGGGCGAGTTCCATGGACATGAGATTTTGGGTTTTCAGGTTGAGTGAACGAAGACGCGTTTACTTGCTCGCGTACCAGGATTCGATCAGCGGTTTAAGGTTGTTCTCCGAAATTTTCACGATGCCCATCTCGCGCTGCGCGTTCTCCGCGGAGTCCGATGCGTGCGCGGCATTGACCATGATCGTCTGCCCGAATTCGCGCCGGATGGTGCCGGGAGGCGCTTTGGAGGGATCAGTCGGGCCGAGCACTTCCCGAATCTTGCGGACCGCGTCGATGCCTTGATAGCAGATGGCGAGACACTTCTCCGAACCCGGATCGTTGCGTTTGTCGGCGGGACATTCGCTCGGCTTCAAGCCCGCCATGAACTGCACGATTTGCTCCCAATTCTCGCGACCGGCGACGGGGCCGAGCACTTCTCCAAGCTGCTCCTCGACGCTTGGGGAAAGCGCGATGTTCGCTTCCTTGGAAAACAATCGCGCTGCCGTTTCTCCCGAGCGTTGCTTGAGTTTGTCCTGCAAGACGGCGAGAACCGGCCCGTAAAACTCCTCGGCCTGCGCCACGCTCATCCGATGCACTTTGCAGGCAATGATGTAGAGCCCGGTGCGCGAGAAGAGATCGATCACGCCGCCCGGCCGCGCGTTGGGAAACCGGAAGTTATCCGGCTTGATCAAGACGAGCGTCTTTTCGGCCTCCGTGCCGGCGGGAAATTCAATCGCGCCATCCAACAGACCGCCATCGCTATCTGAATAGGTGGCCCAGAGCTGCAAATCCTTGCGAGCGGAGTCGGGATCGGGCGGCGCCAGAACAGCGGGTTCGAAGTAGCTGACCTTGCCATCCACATCCTGGAGATAATCGCCGTAAGTGTCGCGAATCGTCTCTCCGCTGGTCCGCTCATTCACGATGTGACCGACGGTTGCCTTGATCTTCGCGACTGCGTCTTCGCCTTTGAAAACCAGCAACAAAACCCGCGGTTTGGTGCCGCTGCTCCCGTTGAGGTTCTTCAGCACATACTTCTGGATCAACTCCTGGGTCGCGCGATGCACCGGGTCCGGATCGGTCGGGATCCCTGCCGCATACTTCTCGGCCAGCTCCGCACTCGGCGCATACATCCGGGCCGCGACGAGATCGAGGCCCGTCCGCGAGATCAGACGGGCGACGATGCCGCCCGTGCGCGACTTGCGGATCGAGTAAGGCGTGACGAGCACATAGGAGAGTTCTTCGGCCATAGATAAAAAGTGCCCGCGCGGACCGCTGGAAATCCCGGATTTCACAGCGCAAAAGCCACGCAGGCAGAAGTTTTTCTGTAGTTTTGGGTTTGGTGGGGCCGGAAGCTACCGGTTGCGTTTGGAATGCGTCAACGAGTTTCTCCCCGTTGGCCGCTCGACGACGCGGCCTTCGGGATTACCCGATGCCTTCCACCGAGCCGTGCTTGCTCTGGCCGCTAATATGGGCGAGAAACCACGGCTGTTTCGGGCCGTTGACCGTTCTGAGCGGCACTGTTACGAACCCCAGAGCTTTATGCCCCGCTCCACGTCAGTCCTTCTCGCGCTGCTGTTGAGCGGCACCGCGTTTGCTCAGTTCCCGAATGCGGCCGGTCCGCAGACCATCGCGCCACCGCCGCGAACGGCAGCCGTGCCGTCGAAGGTTCCAGGCGAAGAGGATCTCGTTCCTTTGCAGTTCCCCAACTCCGATGTGCGGGACGTCCTCGCGTTTTACGAGCGGCTAACGAAGAAGCATCTCGTCATCGATAACCAGGTGATGGGACCGCTGAACATCGTCCTCTCGCAACTGGTGCCTGTGGACGACGCGATCAAAATCATCGAGATCAACCTGCTGCTGAACGGCTTCAGCCTGGTGCCGGTTGAGAACAGCAACATCGTCAAAGTAATCAGCTCCGGCCGAGGAGGACCGCGCTCGGCGGCGATCCCCATCATTACCGACGAGCTGCTGATTCCGGAGGGCGAGCACGTGATCACGTTCCTGGCGAAGGTGCGTTACGTGGACCCGCAGGAGCTCGCGTCGATCCTCGGCACCTTCGTCGTGGCGGCACCAGGCAACTACACCAATATCACGCCGCTGCCGAAGTCCGGCGCGTTGTTGATCACCGAAAACTCAGCAACCATCCGGCAGATCCTGCGCGTGATCCAGGAGGTCGATATCCCTCCTGCAGAAGTGCTGAGCAAGTTCTTCGAACTAGAGCGCGCCGACGCGGAGGATGTACAGAAGAAGCTCGAGGACATCCTGACCAAGCAAGCGCAGCAGCCGGGTGCGCCTGGTGCAACGGTGGCGACGCGCGTCGCTCCGGCCCCGCGCGTTCTGACCAATCCAGACGGCTCACCGCTGGCGGCCGGCGCGCCTCCGGAGCAGGCCTCGACCACCATCGAGGTCACCGGAGGTGGTCCCAATGAGGAGAGTTTCATCGTCGGAAAGATCAAGATCACCGCGGATAAACGGACCAACCGCATTCACGTAGTCACGCGTCCCGAAAACATGCCGCGAGTCGCGCAACTGATCCGCGAGTTCGATGCGAACGTGAAGTTCGGCACGCCTACAGCGCGTCCCTTGAAGTTCGTCTCCGCGAAAGATGTGCTCGATATTGCCGTCAAAGCGATCTCCGATCCTGGCGCGAAGGAGGAGGGCGGAGCAGCTGGAAACCAGCCCGGTCAGGGGAACCGCACGGCGGGCAACCAGGGCAGCCTCTTCAATAACAACAACAATGATGGCGGCGGCACCTTCGGGAGCGGCGGCGGAAGCGGTGGCGGTGAGTTCAACGTCTCCGAAGGCCTGTCCACCGAAGAGGTCGATACCACGCCGGAAGCGCGCATCGTCGGCAACACCCGCATCATCGCGGACAAACGCGCGAACACGATCATCGTGATCGGCAGCGAGGACATCAAAGAGAAGCTCTGGAAGGTCATCGACCAGCTCGATAAACGCGCGCCGCAGGTGTTGTTTACCGTCGTGATTGGTGAGCTGAACATGTCCGATCGCGAACAGTTCGGCGTCGATTACATCATCCGAAATGCCGGCCTCGGCTCGAATCCGATCGTGCTCAATCCTGGCCCGGACACGCCGACCGTTCCTGGCACCCCGACGACGCCGGGCACCGGCACCGGAACCACGAATAATCTCGCGAGCTTCAATGGCAATCAGCCGCAACTGAACCTGAACAATCTGCTTAACCAGCAAACCGTCACGCAGATCGCCGCCGCCGGCGGGGGCGGCCTGACCGGCTTCATCACGGCGGGCAACACGCTGACCGCGGTCGTCACCGCGTTGGAAAATACCAACCGGTTCAAAGTCGTATCGAGCCCCCGGATCTTCACCAGCAACCTTCGCAAAGCGATCATCGCTTCCGGTCAGGAAGTCGCCGTCCCGACGAACATTCAGAGCGGCTTCAACGGCGGCAACGCGGTCGGTGGCAATGCGAATCTCGTGACCAACTCCAGCGTCCAGTTCAAGCGCGTTGCCCTGCAACTCGAAGTCGTGCCCTTGATCAATTCCGACCGCGAGGTGGACCTCGATATTCTGCAGAAGGTCGATGAAATCTCCGGCTCCACGCGCATCGACAACAACGACATTCCGACCATTGCGACCCGCTATGTGCGCACCCACGTGCGCGTGCCCAATCAAGGCACGCTGGTGCTCGGCGGCTTAATCAAGGCCAGCACCACCCGTGTGCGCTCGGGCATTCCGCTGCTAAGCAGCATCCCGGTGCTCGGCTACCTGTTCAGCAATACGACAAAGGAACGCGTCCGCAACGAGCTGGTGATCCTGATTCGGCCCGAGGTGAGCTGGTCGCCGGAGGAAGACGTCATGCTGCGTGAGAAGACGCAGGAGTTCTACAACATCCCACCCGACCTCGAAGCCACGATTTATCCGACGCTTCGTCGGAGCCGGACCGATCCCATGCCGCGCATCGAGATCCGCAGAGCGCAGCCGGTGAAGCAAAAGACGGTGACCACCGAGACCACCACCGTGCGCCGACTGGAAAGCGACACGCGCAAGCAGAAGTAGCCGATGACTTCCCGCAAAGCGCTGGTCGATGTCTTGCGGGCGACGGGGCTGGAGGATGAAGCCGCGATTGAACTCGCGGCGCTCCAACCCGCACCCGGGAGTTCCTGGACTACGGAGGTTCTGAACACCGGCAAGGTCGATGAGCACAAGCTCGCCGCGGAACTGGCGAAGCTCTTCCGATCGCCCGTCGGCAACGTCGAAGCGCAAAAGATCGAGCGGAGCGTGCTCGGGCTGCTGCCCAGCCGTTTCGTTTTCAAGCACCAGATCCTGCCGCTCGCGGTGACGGAAACGACGGTGAAGCTGGCGACCTTTGATGTCTTCAATCAGGTCTCGCGACGGCTCGCGCAGCAGCAGCTGAACGGGAAGAAAATCGATTGGGTCATCGTCCCGCGCGGCCAGCTTCTCCGGACGATCAAAGCGCTTTACGGAGTCGGCGCGGAGACCTTCGAGGAGATCCTTCAGTCCACTCGCACCTACGACGACAACCGGGACGACACCCAAGACATCACCGGCGACGACCCGGAAGCGAGTGTCGTCAAATTCGTCAACCAGGTCATTCGGGAGGCGATTTTCGAACGGGCCACCGACATCCACGTCGAGCCGCTCGAGAACGATCTCCGCATTCGCTACCGCATCGACGGCATCTTGCACGAGGTCGCCGTGCCGCCGCAGCTCCGAGTCTTGCAGAGCGCGATCATCTCGCGCCTGAAAGTCATGGCGCACATGGATATCGCGGAGCGTCGGCTGCCGCAGGATGGCCGCATCAATCTGAACACCAGCACCGGTGCGATCGACGTCCGGGTTTCAACGATCCCGACTGTGAACGGCGAGTCGATCTCGCTCCGGTTGCTTTCCCGATCCGAAACGCTCGCCTTTGGTATCGACCGACTCGACATGAGCGAGAAGCAGGTCAGCGTCGTCAAAAAGCTGCTTCAGCATCCCAACGGCATCATCCTCGTCACCGGTCCGACCGGCTCTGGCAAATCGACTTCGCTCTACTCGTTCCTTACCTCGATCAACGCAGTCAGCCGGCGCATCATCACCATCGAAGAACCGGTCGAATACCGCCTACCCGGAGTGTCACAGATCGATGTGAAAGCGGAGATCGGGCTCACCTTTGCCAACGGTCTGCGCGCCATTCTTCGCCAGGACCCAAACATCGTGATGGTCGGGGAAATTCGCGATTTCGAAACCGCAGAGATCGCCATCCGCGCGGCCATGACCGGCCATCTCGTCTTCTCCACGCTGCACACCAATGACGCCGTCTCGGGTATCACGCGACTGCTCGACATGGGCATCGAGCCGTTCCTGCTGGCGAGCGTGGTCCGTTGCTTTCTCGCGCAACGCCTGGTTCGCACGATCTGTCCGGATTGCACCGAGGAGACCGGCTATCCAGTCGATTACCTCCGCGAAATCGGGGCTCCGCTGCCCGAGGATTTGAAGTTCTACCACGGGCGCGGCTGCGAGCATTGCCGGCAAACGGGATATCGTGGGCGGTCGGCCATTTACGAGATCTGCGTCGTCAACGAGAACCTCCGTCGCATGGTGATCCGCAAAGAAACCGGCACCGCGATGAAACAGCGCGCAATCGCCGACGGGATGGACACGCTTCGCAATGACGGCTGGCGCCGAGTGCTCAAAGGCCAGACCACCGTCGAAGAAGTCGTTCGTGTCACCCAACAGGACGAAGCCCTGGCGGAAACGGATTAGTCGGACGCAGTAGGCGGGGAGCGCGCGACTGGTAAACAGCGCGACCAAGGGACACGGGGCGCAGTCGCGGCAGAGTCCTGCGACAATTAACGCTTCGAGCGGAGAATCTTCGGCTTCATAAACCTCCATGATCATTGCCTTACCTCGGGTGAACGCGAAGCACCTGCTTGCGGCACTCCTCCCATGCTTTCTCTTCCTCGCGAGGGCGTTCGGTGATCCTGGTGCGCTGCTCGACCGTGATGCCGCGATCGGCCGCATTGAGGCAGCAACGGGACGACTGAACGCACTCTATTGGTCCCCTACCCTGAACATCTGGCTTGATCAGCCGGGCGATGACTTACGCGCGCACTACGAGGGTCGGCTCAACCCACCGTGGTGGCCCTCGGCGAACGCGGTCGAGGTCCTGCTCGATTATATGACCGCGACGGGCACTGCCGGATACGAGGCGACGATTGAAGCGCTTTATGCCACGCAGAAAGATCAGTCTACCCGACGCGCGCGAGTCGTGGCGGAACTCAAGCGACGCAACCAATGGAGTGAAGCCGATGAAGAGAAGTGGCAGCGGCGTTCGCAAAGGAAGGCCGACGCGGCTGGCCCACGGAGTCGATACTACAATGACTTCGAGAACGAATACCTCGATGACTCTGGGTGGTGGGGCATCACGTGGTTGAAAATGCATGACCGCACAGGCGCACCGAAATACCTCACCACAGCGACCACCATCCACGCGCACATGGCGCGCAACTGGCGCCCGGACAAAGGCGGCGGTGTCCTTTGGTGCGAAGACGAGGACAAGCAGCGACCGAACGCGATTACCAACAGCCTTTTCCTGATCCTCTCGGCGCGCCTCCACCAAAGGACCGGTGAGCAGTCTTATCTCGACTGGGCGGATAAGACGCTCCAATGGTTCCGCACCAACGCGCTCTATGACGGCACTGGAATCATTGATGCGCCAGGGCACCAGGCGGACCACTGGAGCTATAACCAGGGCACTTTCATCGGCGGGCTAGCGGCTCTTTATGAGACCACCGGCCGAAAGGACTACCTCGACGAAGCGGTGAAAGTCACGCAGGGCGTCTTACAGCGGTCCGGTCTCGCGCTTCCTACTGGCGTTCTCGTCGAAAAGCTCGGCACGGAAGGCGACGCCTGTCTCTTCAAAGGAGTCTTTGTGCGCTATCTCGCGCAACTGCGTGACGTGCTCCGGGCGCAGAAGCTTCATCCTACCGCATTGCAGGAGATCGACCGCTGCATTCACAGCAGCGTGGGCTCCATGCTTCAACATAGTCTCGGAGCTGATGGGCTGTTCACCGCCGAATGGCACGAAGGAGCGAAGGACAAGCGCAGCAACTTCAATACACAGGTGTCCGCACTCGCCGCCTTGGTGGCAATGTTGCCCGACACCAAAGCCGAATCGCCAGCGAGCGCCAAGGTGCCGGAGACGGACTTATACGGGAAACGAACGCGCGCGGTGACCGCCGCCATTCAGAATGGCCTTTTGGAATGAGCAGACTGGTCGCTACGCAAAGACTGAAACGGATTCCCACGCCAGACGGCCGACCAGCCGAAGTTTAGCCGCGAACAGTAGTTTCAGGTCGGGCCGCGCTGATCCAGGCAAGGGTCCGGTCCGCCAGCTTATCGAACGCGACGACCGCTTGCTCCAGGTGCTCCTCGCGCGTGTCTTCGATCTTGTTGTGACTGATGCCGTGCAGGCTTTGCACAAACATCATCACCGTGGGCACACCGGCGCGGGCGACTTCGGCCGCATCATGCAGCGGGCCGGAAGGAAGCCGGTAGGAAGTGCCACCAGTGTCGGCGATCGCGGCGGCGCAGAGGTCAATCAGCTCAGGGTGAAACGGCACCGGCTCGATCTGCCACAGGCGTTCCCAGGCAACCTGCACATTGCCATCAGCAGCAAACCGTTCACTGGCGTCCCGCGCTTCGCGCAGCATTCTCGCGAGGGCGCCGGGGTCCAGGTGGCGCTGATCGAGCGTCAGTCGGCACTCTTCCACCACACTCGTGACGATGCCCGGCTTGGTCGTGCAGGAGCCGATCGTGCAGACACCGCCATTGCTCCGCTCGCCGATCGCGTAGATCTCAGGGCTCATCCGGGCGGCTGCCCGGAAAGCGTCACGGCGACGGTTCATCGGCGTGCTGCCGGAATGCGCGGCCTGTCCGCGGAAGGTGATTGCATGACGCTCAACCCCGAACGTCCCGAGCACCGCGCCGAGCGGCAGATCGAGGTCGAGCAACACCGGCCCCTGCTCGATGTGCAGCTCGAGATATGCCGCGGCATGCTCCAGTTCCCGACCGCTTTCCTTTACCCGTTCAAAGTCTATCCCGTGCCCGCTTAGAGCATCGGGCAGACGGATCCCATCGCGATCCTGCAGCCCGCGAGCCTCTTGCATGTCGAGGTTCCCGGAACACGCCGACGAACCAAAAAGGCTCTTCCCAAACCGCGCACCTTCTTCATCCGCCCAATCGACGAGACGCACGGTTACGGGGGGCTTGCCGCCATATTGCGCATCGATGCGCCGCAGAATCTCCAGCCCGGCGAGCACGTTCAAACAACCATCCAGCCAACCGCCGTTCGGCACCGAATCCATGTGCCCACCAATCAGCAGCGCTCGGTCGGAGTCACCACGCAGAGTGCTCCAAAGATTGCCCGCCGCGTCCTGATGCACTTCGACCGGGAGCCCTGAAAGCTTTTGGCGGAGCCACTCGCGGGCCTTCACCCACTGCGGAGTGAAAGCGACGCGTTGCGCGCCGTTCTCATCACCGGTCAACTCGCGGAGTTCTTTCAGTTCGGAGACGGTGCGCTTCGGATCGAACTTCATGGCGGTGGACATCGAGGCCGCGCGCCTGGGCTTTTCGGCGCACGACTGGGAAATAGCGTGACCCAGCGCCCGTCCGCAAAGCTATTGTCCGCCGTGCAGCATTTGCTTGCTCAGCTCAATGAGATGACCGCGCAGGAGTTCGTGGGCATCGTCGGGCCGGCCTTCGAACACTCGCCCTGGATCGCCGAAACGGTGGCGGCGCAGCGCCCGTTTGCCACCACTGACGCCCTGCATGGAGCCATGTGCGCGACCGTGCGCGATGCGGCACCCGATCAGCAACTCGCATTGATCCGTGCGCATCCGGACCTCGTCGGGCGTGCGGTGTTGACCGCCGAATCGGAAGGCGAACAGTGCGCGGCAGGGTTGAGCGATCTTTCTGCGGAGGAGGTTGCGCTCTTTGACCACTACAACCGCGAATACAAGGCGCGCTTCGACTTCCCTTTCGTGATCTGCGCGCGGCTCAACAAAAAGGAAGCGATCCTCGAGGCGTTCCCAAGACGGCTCCAAAACACCGCGGAAATGGAGTGCACCACCGCCCTCGAAGAGATCTTCAAGATCGCCCGCCTGAGACTCGATGCCTTGATCGTGCGATGAACGGCCGGCTCTCCACGCATGTGCTCGATCTGACCACCGGCCAACCCGCCCGCGGAATGACGATCACTCTTCGAGATCGAAGCTCCGGCGAGGTGCTGAAAACCGTCACGACCAACCAGGACGGGCGCACGGATGCACCGCTTTTAGCCGGTGAAGCAATGCGCACGGGCGACTTCGAGCTCCTCTTCCATGTTGGCGCATACTTTGGCGAAGCCACGTTTCTCGATGTCGTGCCGATCCACTTCCGCGTCGCCGACCCGTCCGCCAACTATCACGTCCCGCTCCTCTGCACCCCATGGGCTTACAGCACCTATCGCGGCAGCTGATGCACCGCTGCGATGAGCTCGGCGCGATCAGCGACGAAGCGGGACGGTTGACCCGCAGCTTCCATTCTCCGGCCATGCGGCGGGCCAATACCCTGGTTGGTGGCTGGATGTGCGAAGCCGGTCTGGAGGTGAAGGAAGACGCCGTCTTCAATTTGATCGGGCGCTGGCCATGCGAGCGACTTCGCGCGAAAACGCTGCTGCTCGGTTCGCATCTGGACACCGTCCGCGACGCTGGGAAGTACGACGGCCCGTTCGGCGTTTTGGTCGCGGTCGCGGCGGTTTCCGCGCTGCGGCGCGAACGTGTCCGGTTGCCTTTCCACATCGAGGTCGTTGGGTTTTCTGACGAAGAAGGGCTTCGTTATCAGACACCCTATCTCGGAAGTCGCGCCATGGCGGGAACCCTGGAAAAAAAGGACCTGCTGCGCATTGAGGAGAAAGGAATCCAGCGCGCGAAACGGAAGCCCGGCGAGTTGCTCGCGTATGCTGAGGTTCACATCGAACAAGGGCCGGTGCTCGAGGCGGAAGATCTCGCGCTCGGGGTGGTCAGTGGGATCGCCGGGCAGAGTCGCATTCGGGTCGAATACATCGGCACCGCTGGACATGCCGGGACGGTCCCGATGGCGATGCGGCAGGACGCACTCTGCGCTGCTGCAGAATTCATCCTGGCCGTCGAGTCGTGCGGGCCCACCGCGACCGTCGGTCAGATCACTGCTCAGCCGGGGGCCAGCAACGTCATCCCGGGACGCGTGGTATTGAGCCTCGATGTTCGGCACCTGGCGGATGCGAAACGCTTGAGAGCCGTCGCGGCATTACGCGCCTCGGCGTCCGCAATCGCAACGAAGCGCGGCGTCCGAACGCTTTGGGGAGTGGTGCAGGAAAGCGCCAGCGTTGCGTGTGATCCGACGCTCACGCGGATGTTGAAGAGCGCCGTCAGACCGCACCAAGCCAGGGTCCTGATGTTGCCGAGTGGCGCGGGTCACGACGCCGTTGCCATGTCGGCGATCTGCCCAGTGGCGATGCTTTTCGTCCGTTGCAAAGGAGGCGTGAGCCATCATCCCGATGAGTCGATAAAATCAGCCGATGTCGCAAAGGCGATCGCGGTGTTGCGCGACTTCATCCTCCTGCTCGCCAGGCGCCATGCCTGAGTTCGACCTGCTCATCCGCGGCGCGCAGCCGCATCCGGTTATCGGCATCACCGACGGGAAGATCGCTGCATTCACCGAAGGCGAGGCGCGCAACGCGATCGACGCCTCCGGCCTCCTGGTGTCGCCCGGAGCGATCGACGCGCACGTGCATTTCAACGACCCCGGACGCGCGGATTGGGAAGGCATCGCCAGCGGCTCGCGGGCCTGCGCTGCGGGCGGCACCACGACGTTCTTCGACATGCCGCTCAATGCGCATCCGCCGACGATTGATGGCTCCAGCTTCGACCGCAAGCTTGCCGCTGCCGAGTCCCATGCGTTCGTCGATTTCGCGCTATGGGGCGGCCTGATTCCCGGAAATCTCGATCACCTCGAAACGTTGCGAGATCGCGGCGTAATCGGCCTCAAGGCCTTCATGTCGAATAGCGGGATTGATGATTTTCCGCAGATCGGACTCGCCGATCTGAAGGCTGGGATGCGACGGGCGGCGGAGCTGGGCCTCGTCGTCGCCGTGCATGCGGAACTCGAGCGACCGACACCTCAGCGCGGCTCCTCCATTCGCGACTATCTCGCATCGCGGCCAATCGAAATTGAGGTCGATGCCATCCGCGCGGCCCTCGACCTGGCAGGCGAGACGGGCTGCGCGTTGCACATCGTCCACGTGAGCAGCGCGCGAGGTGTCGAAGCAGTCGCGGAGGGGACACGACGCGGACTCGATGTGACCTGCGAGACGTGTCCGCATTACCTCGTGCTGAATGAAGCCGATGTGGAACGACTCGGCGCGATCGCCAAGTGCGCCCCGCCTTTGCGGAGTGAAACCGAACGCCGCGCTCTGCTCGGGAAGTTGCGCGGCGGTGAGATCACGATGGTCGGGTCGGACCATTCCCCTTCCCCCAGGGCCATGAAACTCGCCGCCGATTTCTTCAAGGTTTGGGGAGGTATTTCCGGCTGTCAGCACTTGCTCACGCTGCTCTTTGATCTGGAGCTTTCCGCCGAACTCATGGCCCAGCTCACCTCTGCGAATGTGGCCGACCGCTTCCAAGTCGCCGGCAAAGGCCGGCTGGAGATCGGCGCGGATGCCGATCTGGTGTTGCTTGATCGGAACACCGCGGGCGAGATTACGGCGGATGCGCTTTTCTACCGACACCGCCACAGTCCCTACGTCGGTCGCAAAACGCACACCCGAGTGGTCCGGACGCTTTTGCGGGGCGAGACGATCTTTCACGATGGGGCAGTCGTCGGCGATCCGCGCGGCCGCTTTCTGAAACGCGTCTCATGATCGCCAAGCTCGGCCTCACCCGAACCGTCATCCGGCGCAATTTCGCGTTGATCGCGCGCGATGGCTATGTGGCCAGCGTGCTGCCGGGCTGGACGAACTGCACACCCTTCGTGCTGATCTCCGCGGCCATGGGTGCGCAGGTCTCGCAATGGCTGATCGACTTCCAAGATGACGGGCACGGCTCAATCGAGACAGGAGGCGAAGAGTGGTTTCTTTACGTCATTGCTGGCTCGGGCGTTCTGAACGAGGTCCCGCTCACCGCCGGCGCATTCGGCTATGTGCCGCCGGGTTCGCGAGTGGACTTTCTCAGCGACAGCACCGGCACTCATCTCCTCATTTTTCGCAAGACGTACGAGGCGCTTGTGGGGCTGGACGCGCCCGGTTTTTTCACAGCGCACGAGAGCGATCTGACGGAGGCGCCGTTTCTCGGTGATCCGCACGCGCGGCTGAAGACGTTGCTGCCCGACAGCGCCGCAGCGGACATGGCGGTGAACATTTTCACCTACGATCCAGGCGCCACGCTGCCCTTCGTCGAAACGCACGTGATGGAGCACGGCGTGCTTTTTCTGAGCGGCTCGGGCGTCTATCGGCTGGATGAAGAGTGGCTTCCGGTCACCGCCGGCGACGCGCTTTGGATCGCGCCGTATTGCCCGCAATGGTTCATCGCCGCGGGTCCGGAGCCGGCGCGCTACATCTATTACAAGGACGTAAACCGCACGCCGCGATGACTGAACCGACGCTCTCACCCGCGCAATTCGAAGCCACGGTCGGGAAGCTGAGTGCAGCGAATCGACGATTTCTGGACCGGTATCCGGGCGAGTCGGATCGGCGTCAGCCGGTGCACGTTGTGTATGGAGGGGCGCACCTTTTCAAAGCGGACTCGGCGCAAAAGCTGGGCGTCCTCGCGCGCCGGACCTTGCGCGAGTATGCGCCCGACGCGGCGACGCTCGCGCAGGTGCTCGGGATGAGCTGGAACGCGGAGTTCGCGGAAACCGTTTACGCCCGCACTGCGGCGAAGCTCGAGCGCGAACCCGTCGAGGATTTCCGGCTCGATTTTGAAGACG